>CAZZDZ010000194.1:0-11583 GCA_964652675.1 uncultured Pirellulaceae bacterium | reverse complement strand
GTGCTGGTATGTTGCATGTTGGTATTCCAAACACATGACCCGTTTCAAAAGTGTCTTGCCTAGGCTTGGGCCCGGCAATGCGCCATCGTCATCACGCTCGCATTTGGGTTGCCGACGGTGATTCGTTTCAAGACGGACGCGTCCACGACGCTCAGGTTTTCGGCTGCCAGATCCACATCACCAACGGTGCCAACGGGATGGTAAAGCGTTTGACAAAAACGAGCGATGGACTTGGCGATCGATTCGTCACTTTCGCGTTTTTTTCCCGGCAGTAATTCTCCCGTGGTGAAGTTTGCAAGCAGGTTGTGTTGCGCGATCTCTCTCGCCAGTCGCACGCCTTGGATTGTCTTGTTCAAATCGTTTTCGACCGACAAATAATTCGGCTCGATCATTGGCGGAGCATTTGGGTCGGCCGATGAAATCATTAAGCGACCGCGCGATTCAGGCTGCGTCACGTTCACCCCGATCGTCATCGCGGGAACCGTTTTTGGATCCGGGTACGTCAAATAGTGTGTGGGCGTGACGTGAATTTGGATTTGGTCATCCAAGAACAACCCACCCGCTTCGGCGATGTTCGATGCGACCGGTCCGCCACCGACAGTTTCCCAGCATCGAACGTCACCATCGCTGACTTCGGGGCTGAAAGCGTGCTTGGGTTCGACACCAAACACGACGGGCATGATTAAATGGTCTTGCAGATTCGCGCCAACATTCGGTGCGTCTTGTCGCACATCAATACCGCATTGCGTCAACACATCGCGCGGTCCAATTCCGCTACGCATCAAGATCATCGGCGTTGCGATCGCGCCAGCCGACAAGACAACCGATTGAGTGCACGAAATTGTTTCACCGTCAGCCGTCATGACTCCAACGGCTTTGTCAGCAGAAAACACAACACGGTCAACGGTCGCTCGGATAATTTCAACCGTCGCATTCTGCAAAAAGTCAGTATCCTGCAACAAGTCAGCCGGATTGAAGCGACGACCGTCCCGGTTGACGCGTTGGTAGATCATTTCGTTGCCGGGCAGATCGGCCGCGGCGGCAAAGAACTTCATCGCAGACGAACTAAGCCACTTGGGTGACTCGGGTTTGATCAGCGATTCGACCGCTGCAAAAGCTGCCTTCATGGCTTGTGGTGTCGCCGAAACCGATTCTGCCAGCATCCGAAAATCCGATTTTGTTGGCGGGAACCAAATCATGGCGTTGATTCGGCTACTGCCGCCTAGTCCGCGACCGCGAGGCCACTGCAGAGTTCGGCCGGCGAGCGATTTGACTTTCTGCGTCTGAAAATCCCAGTCGTCACCAGTGCCCAGCAAATTCAGCCAATGCGACGGTCGCTGCCGATCGGCCGTGGTGGCAGGTTTGGATTCGCCACACGAGCTACCAGGAGGCTCGATCAAAGTGACGGCCAGGCCCCTGGCCGCCAGTTCCCGAGCCTGAATACAGCCCGCCGAGCCCGCTCCCACGATGATGATATCTGGTTTTGGCATGACCGAAAAAGATTGCCGATAGTCGATTTTGAGTTTGTCGATTAGGATTCTGGCATCACGTTACCATTCCTAGAAACAATGTCATGCCCGCTTCTTCTACCGATCCCCGTTTCTCGTTCATTTCGACCGCCGCTCCCGACGCCATTTTGGGGCTGACCGAAGCCTACGTTGCCGACACCAACCCCGATAAAATGAACTTGGCCGTTGGCGTCTACAAAGATGCTGCCGGGCAAACCCCGGTTTTGCGCTGCGTCAAAGAAGCCGAGCGGAAACTGATCGAAAACGAAGCCACCAAGGGCTACTTGCCGATCGATGGATTCGCCGACTATCGCAACCACGTCCGATCATTAGTATTTGGCGGAACGATCGCCGACGATCGAATTGCGGTCGTGCAGACACCCGGGGGAACCGGAGCGTTGCGTGTCGCGGCTGATTTTTTGGTGACGCAGCTGTCGCCGATTCGCATTTGGATTCCCAAGCCAACTTGGGCCAACCACCCAGCAGTCTTTGCGGCGGCGAATCTGAACACCGAATCGTACAGCTACATAGGTGACGATCGCACTTCGTTGAACCTCACCGCGATGCTGGACGACTTAAAGAACAAAACGAAATCGGGTGACGCCGTTTTGCTACACGGTTGTTGTCACAATCCAACCGGCATCGACCCGACGCCAGAGCAGTGGAAAGAAATCGCAGCCGTCGTCGCCGAAAAATCGCTAGTGCCAGTTTTGGACTTTGCCTACCAAGGTTTCGGCGACGGAATCGAACAAGACGCCGCGGGAATGCGGGCGGTGCTGGACCGCGTCGATGAAGCGATCGTGTGCAGTTCATTTTCCAAGAATTTTGGTTTGTACAGCGAACGAGTCGGCGCCGTTTCTTTGGTCGGTTCGAACGCAGCGACCGCGACCGCATCACTAAGTCAATTAAAGCGAATCGTACGAACCAACTACAGCAATCCACCACGCCACGGAGCGGCGATTGTCGCAACCGTTTTGGACGACGCGGCTTTAACGACCATGTGGAAAGAAGAGTTGACCGAGATGCGCGAGCGAATCACACGTCTGCGAAACGAATTCATCGACACGATGAAGTCGACAGGTGCCGGTCACGATTTTGAATTCTTGCGACCACAAAACGGAATGTTCTCATTCAGTGGTTTGACCGCAATGCAAGTCGACGAGCTGAAAACCAAACACAGCATCTACATCGTCGGCAGCGGACGAATCAACGTCGCCGGCATGAGCGAATCCAAGATGGAGCGATTGTGCAAAGCAGTCGCATCAGTCCTGGAGTCATAGGCACCGTTGGAGTCCAGGCTTTAGCCGTTCGGGTGCTCGGTTACAAAAGAAAACTTCTGACTCAGCCGCGCACTGGCTACTCCTGTACTTTCGCGTATTTCGTATCTTTCGCGGTTGTCGACCTCTGTTACAGCTTGTCCTGTACTCATTGCGGAATAACGTAGGCGGCAACGATGTGCGGCTTGGACATTTACAATGCTGCCCATACAAAGCCCCCCTCCAGCGCACTATTGGTGAGTGAGTTACTGTACGAGCTCAAATTGGGCCTCAAACCGATGTCGCTGACATTGCCAATCCCGGTTAGAATCTGGCGACTTAGTCCCTACACCTTGAATTGCTTCCTCGGAGGATCGACGCGTGCCCCCACAAGTACGACGTGCATTTTTGCTTGTCGCCGCACTAATGGTTGTGTGCGCCGTGGCCTGGGCGTCGTTTTTTAAAGCCCTGGAGCCTGCGGATTTTTCGCTGCAAAGTGGCACCGACCCCAAAACACTTGACCCAGCACGTGCCACTGGCAACATCGAAAGCCGCCTGATCTTTGCGATGTTTAACGGCTTGTTGCAAATGTTGCCCGAAGGCGAACCGGACCCTGTGACCGGATTGCAGCCGATGTCGGCGCAGCCCGCCGTTGCCAAGTCCTATGATGTCACCGACGAAGGCCGAACGTACACATTTCATCTGCGCGACGATGCTGTTTGGACCGATGGCACCCCAGTGACCAGCCACGATTTTGCCTGGAGCTGGCTGAGAATGTTGCACCCAGGAACCGCCTGTGAATACACATTCCAGTTATACGGTGTGCCCTACGCAGAGCAATTCACATCGGGCAAAGTCAACGTTGGTGACAAAGTCGAAATCGAACTTTGGGATCGGCCACTGGACACTGACCAAGAACCCAGCATTCAGAGTTTTCCGCGCGGCACGATGCGATACGGAACGCTGCGTGAGATTGCCAAACCACCCGAACCAAAACCAGACAAAGACGCCAGCGAAAAGGAAATCGAAGAAGCTCTAACGGATTGGCAAGAAACTTGGGTCTACCACATCGATGTCGCCAACGAAAATCCCGATGGAACGGTTGATTGGGATGGCGACACCGAACAGCAGACGTTTGCGTACAACTTGGAATCGTCCGAAGCAAAACCTGATACCCAACGAACCCACGCGGTGATGGTCGCCTTCGGTAAGCTTGGCGGAATGGAAACACCCGACGACAAAACGTTTGTCGTTCACTTGAAAGATCCGATTCCGTATTTTCCGAATCTGTGCGCTTACTATCCAACGTTTCCGGTCAATCGAAAATGCATCGAAACGCATGGCACGCCGCTCTGGACAAAAGCGGAAAACATCGTTTCCAACGGACCCTACACACTTTCAAAACGATTGCTGCGTGACCGTTTGCGGTTGATCAAGAACCAGTCCTATTTCAACATCAATCCAAAAGGATTTAACACAGTCGATTTTCTCAGCATGGAAGGCCAAAACACGGCGCTGAACATGTACGAAACGGGTCAACTGCACTGGGTGACCGATCCACCCACGGCGTTGTTAGAAGAAATCAAGAAACGCGACGACTTTGTCAGCGCTCCTCAACTGTCGATCTACTATTACCAGATCAACGTTAAACGCAAACCGCTGGACGATGTTCGTATCCGTCGCGCGCTCGCTATGGCAATCGATCGCAAACAGATCGTCGAACAAGTCACCAAGGCTGGGCAAATTCCTGCGTTTACAATCGTGCCACCTGGATTGGCCGGATACCAAAGCCCTCCTGGATTCAAGGCGGATTTGGACAAGGCAAAACAATTGTTGGTCGAAGCGGGTTATCCGGGCGGGCGCGGGATTCCTAAGATGACCATTTTGTACAACACCACCGAAGGACATCGGGCGATCGCCGAAGTCATCCAGCAACAGTTGCAAAATAATCTAAACGTCAAAGTAGACCTGCAAAACATGGAATGGGGCAGTTACTTGGACAAGCGAAAACAAAAGGACTACGAAATCGCGCGGGCAGGTTGGATTGCCGACTATCCCGATCCCAACACGTTCTTGGACATGTGGGTGACCGACCACCCGCAAAACGACACCAACTGGAGCAACAAGGAATACGATGCCTTGATTTACGGTGCCGCGAGTGAAAGCGATCCTGTCAAACGTTTGCAAATGTTGTCCAAGGCCGAACAAATTTTTGTCGACGAAATGCCGGTGATTCCGATCTACTTTTACACGTCGTTGAACATGGTCAAAACCAATGTCGAAGGGTTCTTTCCCAGTGCCCAAGACCTGCATCCGCTACAGCTGTTGAATTTCAAGGACGAAGGAAAGTAAGTCCCATGCGTGACATGTTAAGCTACCTCGTCCAACGATTCCTGTGGATGATCCTGACGCTCTGGATCGTCTACACACTTTCGTTCATCCTGATGCGCAGTGTGCCGGGCAACCCGTTCAGCAGCGAACGCAACGTGCCACCGGCGATCGAACGACAGTTAAAAGCACGTTACAACTTGGACGCTCCGCCACTGGAACAGTATGTCGACTATTTGGTCGGCATCGTGACACGATTTGATCTCGGTTGGTGCATTCGACTGGAAGACTACAGCGTCAACCAAGTCCTGGCCGAAGGTTTTCCGGTGTCGGCATCGTTGGCGATTTTCGCGCTCGTGTTTGCGATCACTTTGGGCGTTTCGGCGGGCGTTATCTCTGCGGTCTATCGCGGCAGCCCAGCGGACATAGGAATGATGGGGGCGGCCGTGCTGGGGATTGCCATCCCGAACTTTGTCTTGGCAAGTTTGGCGATCTTGCTGTTTGTTTTCGGCATTCAGATTTTTCCCGCTGGCGGATGGGGGACGCTGCGCCAAGTCGCGCTACCGGCGCTGTGTTTGGGTGCACCGGTCGCCGCGTACATTGCTCGATTGACGCGGGCCGGCATGCTGGAAGTGCTCAGCAAAGAACATGTCCGCACGGCGTTTGCAAAAGGGTTGCCCAAGCGGACTGTGATCATGAAACATGTTTTGCCGGGAGCCCTGTTGCCGGTAGTTTCATACTTGGGTCCTGCGACAGCCCGCGTTTTGACGGGGTCGTTGGTTTTGGAAAAAATCTTTGCTCTGCCCGGCATGGGTAGCCACTTCATCTATGCCGCGACGCAGCGCGACTACACCCTGGCGATGGGCATGGTGCTGACTTACACCGTGATCCTGTTCATGATGAACACGCTGGTCGATATTTCCTACGCCGTGATCGATCCAAGGGTGAAATTGCAATGAGCAACTTGGTCAACAATGAAAACGATCGCGAGCTACTGGAAAAGCTGCTCGACGAGTCCCAGGAAATTCGCGGCGTCTCACTTTGGCAAGACGCAGGCAAACGATTACGTCGCAACAAAACGGCGATGGCTTCGTTGTTTTGCCTGATCACGCTGGCAACGCTAGCGTTCTTGACGCCGCTATTGCCACTGCAAAGTCCGATCGACAAAGACCTGAACAATCGACGCTTTCAGTCGCCAAGTTTTAAAACCGTCGTGATGGGTCAGCGCGAAGGGTTAAAGTTTGCCGATGGCCGATTGACCGCGGAACTGGCGGCGTTCGAGAGCGAAATTGGCGAACTACGCACTGAGCAACGAGCGGCTGCCGACAAAGCCAAACGCGACGACATCGATGAAAAAATTGCCGATCGAGTCGCTGTCGAACACCCCTTTAATCAGCTTTGGAACGATCTTGGTCCCGTTTCCTGGACGCTCTGCAAAGCCCGAGTGGCGATTTTTGGTGACTACGCGATACCCAGTATTTTCGGAACCGACAAACTAGGGCGTGATTTGTTGGCACGCGTATTTTGGGGAGCCCGTGTTTCGCTGATTGTCGGGATCGTTGCCACGTTTGTCAGTTTGATAATCGGTGTCAGCTATGGCGCGATCGCCGGATACTTCGGTGGAATCGTCGATTCGATCATGATGCGGATCGTGGACATGTTGTATTCGATCCCATTCATTTTCGTGGTGATTTTTCTGGTCACATTCCTGGGCGAAGACAGCGTGAAGAAACGCTTGGATAGTTTCGGGATCGATCAGATCATGATCTTTTACTTCGTCATCGGCGCCATCTATTGGCTGACGATGGCGCGAGTCGTGCGAGGACAAGTGCTGTCGCTGGGTACCGAACAGTTTGTCGAATCGGCCAGAACGGTTGGTGCGTCGCCAATGCGCATCGTCTTTCTGCACTTGGTGCCCAACGTTTTGGGAATCGTGATCGTTTACCTGACGCTGACCATTCCGTCAGTGATGTTGTTCGAAGCGTTCTTGTCGTTCTTGGGATTAGGCGTTGCACCGCCGGATGTGTCTTGGGGATTGTTGCTCAATGATGGTGTCGAAGCTCTCTCGAGCGTCAAGTTGTTTTGGTGGGTCGTTGTTTTCCCAGGGATGGCGCTTGCTGCAACCTTGTTTGCGCTAAATTTCTTGGGCGACGGTTTGCGTGATGCATTGGATCCACGGATGAAGAATCGAGATTAAACGCATGTCACAAGAACCAATTCTGAGTGTCGAAGATCTGCAAGTCAGTTTCAAAACGGACGATGGAATCGTGCGTGCCGTGCGAGGCGTTTCGTTTGACGTACGCCCAGGAGAAACGATCGGGCTGGTCGGCGAAAGCGGTAGCGGCAAGAGCGTTACGAACTTGGCGCTGATGGGACTGATTCCTAAACCGCCAGGCAATATTGATGGCGGCCGGGCGATCTACCGCGGCAATGATTTGCTGACGATGAACGATACCGAGCTACAGGAAATGCGCGGCAATCAGATTTCGATGATCTTTCAAGATCCGATGACGGCGCTCAATCCGTTGATGACGGTCGAACAACAGATGACCGAAATCACGCGTCTGCACATGAATCTGAGCAAATCAGACGCCCGTGATCGAGCAGCCGAAATGCTGGAATTGGTCGGCATCAGTTCGCCTGCCAAACGTTTGCGTGACTACCCGCATCAATTCAGCGGCGGCATGCGTCAACGCGTCATGATCGCAATGGCTTTGTCATGCGAACCAGATATTTTGATCGCCGACGAACCGACCACCGCATTGGACGTGACCATCCAAGCACAAATTTTGGACTTGCTGGCCGATTTGCAACAGCGCAAAGGCACCAGCATCATCCTGATCACTCACGATTTGGGAGTCGTCGCGGGCGTTTGTCATCGCGTGATGGTGATGTACGCCGGACGCGTCGTCGAAAAAGCAAACGTGAATCAGTTGTTCGAATCGCCGCAGCATCCTTACACGATCGGGCTGCTGGAATCGTTGCCAAGGTTCGATGCGGAGAAAACTGAATTGCTGCAAGCGATCCCTGGCCAGCCGCCGGATCTGGCACACATTCCCGACGGATGTTCTTTCCGACCGCGGTGTCCGTTTGCAATCGAGCAATGTGAAAAACAAGACCCGCCGCTGAAATCGCTCGACGGTGATCGGTTGTCAGCTTGTTTAGTCGATGTGGATACCGCCGAGCGCAAACCAGTAGAGGTGGTCGATTGAGCACGTCAACGCAAACACAAACTGACAGCAAGACCAACTCCAACGCACCGCTGCTTAGCGTGCAAGATTTGAAGGTCTATTTTCCGTTCAGTCGTGGTTCGCTATTTCGGCCCGAGCGCGGATTCATTCGTGCGGTGGATGGATTGTCATTTGATATCCACGAAGGCGAAACGCTTGGACTGGTCGGCGAATCGGGCTGTGGCAAATCAACGACCGCACGAGCGATCATCAACTTGGTCAAACCAAGTTCCGGAAAAGTAATCCTCCAAGGCAAAGACATCACGGGGCTGAGCGACACAGCCATGCTGCGCTTTCGGCGTGTGGTGCAAATGGTTTTCCAAGATCCGTTTGCATCGTTGAACCCACGCATGACCGTTGGCAACATCATTGGCGAACCGCTCAGCGTTCATGCCCTCGCCAAAGGTCGTGACAAGAAACTGGAAATCATCCGGCTGATGGAACTGGTTGGTTTGAATCCGCGATTTTTGAATCGATACCCACACGAATTCAGTGGCGGTCAACGACAGCGCATCGGAATCGCCCGCGCCCTAGCGGTCAGTCCCAAACTGATCCTGTGTGACGAACCGGTGTCAGCGCTGGACGTTTCGATTCAGGCGCAGATCATCAACTTGCTAATGGATCTACAGCAACGTTTGGGTTTATCGTACCTGTTCATCGCTCACGATTTGAGTGTCGTTCGACACATCGCGACGCGGGTTGGCGTGATGTACCTGGGACGTATTGCCGAACTTGGCAGCGCGGCCGATTTATATCGCTCCCCCATTCATCCCTATACCGAAGCCCTTTTGTCGGCGGTGCCAGTGCCAGATCCCAAAGCCGCCGCAGGGCGCCAGAGGATTGTTCTCAAGGGCGAAGTGCCTTCGCCCGACAAAGAATACGTAGGATGTGCTTTTGCGGATCGATGTTGGCTAGCGGAAGACCGCTGTCATTCAAATCGGCCTATTTTGCCCAATCAGAGCCATTCCGCGGCCTGTTGGGTCAGGTCCAAGAAGTAATTTCAGTTCTTTTTGCTAACAAAACACCGTGTATTGCGGGAAAAACGCACAATTTGCCCAACAGAGGGGGCGCGTGCTCTATTCTAAAAGCCATCCTAAATGATAATACTCTGGCACGGTTGGTGACCTCTAGTCGCCAGCGAAAAGTTGAATGAGGATTGCTTCAAGTTTGGAGAAGCCACGAATGATGAATCAACGATTGATTTGTTCTTTTTGCGCGCTACTGTTCGCCGGTTTTTCGGTATCCGTATCAGTCGCCGACAAGACGCCCAAAGCGACCCTGAAAAAGGGTGATGTCGTCAGACCGTTCTACGTAACCAAAATTGCGGGTGCGGATGAAGACGGCGTCGAGCAGGGCCAAGAGCTTTGTTATCGATGCCGATTCGGATCGCGTCCCATGGTCATGGTATTCGCTCGCGAAACGGGTGGCCAAGTTCCCAAGCTGATCGAAGAGCTGGATAAGGCAGTCGACAGCAACCAAGATTCACAGCTACGTGGTTTGGTCACACTGATGGGCAACGACGCCGCCGATGTGAAGGTCGAAGCGAATAAAGTCGCCGAAAAGACCGGAGCAAAACACGTCCCAGTTGTGGTGGCCAAGGAGACTCAAACGGGTCCCGAAAACTACAACCTCAATCGAAAGGACGACGTAACGGTTGTCGTAGCCAGCGAGAGTCAAGTGGTTGCCACCCACGTCTTCAAAGCCGATAAAATCGACATCGCGACGGTGATGAAGGAAGTCAAAAGCATTCTGAATTAGTCATTCTCACAATGCAGTTCCGCTGGCCCAGCACACGCATCGCTGGAGACCTACGAAACCTTTTTCAAACATTGACTTGGTTGTCCTGCAATTCTCGCGTAAACTCTTAGTGCTCGGCACCATCGTTCACGTTAGCAATCGTGTTGAGCACCGATATGCTCTCGTGTCATCCCTTTCAGGTCCTTCGCAAAGCGGTTCTCGCCGATTGTCATAGCACCTGAACCCTCCGGGGCTGTAGCTCAGTTGGTTAGAGCTGGGAACTCATAATTCCTAGGTCGCGGGTTCAAGTCCTGCCAGCCCTACTAGGTAGTAACCGCCAACGTTGTCTTGGACGATGAAATAACGTGATTCGTCGTCTGAAACAGCGTTGGCGGGTTTGCCGTTAAAACTCTGGATAGCACCAGATATACCCGGTTTGGAACCACAGCTGGAACCACTGGCGGACGTGTTTTTGGTTTGCGTCCGTGTCACCGTTTGACCGCTTGGATCCGCCGCCGCTTTGAACGCTTCGTCGGTCGCCATCGCGTAGTGCTTCATTGCCGTTGGTTCACTGTTGCCCAACCAGCTGGCGACATCTTTGGCCGGATAGCGGGCCATCAATTCCGTTTCGCGGCTTGCCCGCAAGTTTTGGAACAAACGCGGCCACGGTTGGATTCCCGCACGTGTCAGGATCTTGCGGAACGTGGCGTGTAAGTTTTGATCCGGCCGCCGGTATCGGTTGATCACCCATTCCGCCGTACCGTCATCGGGTGCGTCATCCCAAGCCTTTTCCAGGTACGGCCGCAGTTCGGGAAAGATCGGGCAGACACGGACGCCACCGGCCGCGTGGTGTTCCGTCTTGGACGCGTTCAATGTCATCCGACCGCCGGGCAAGTCCACGTCCGACCAACGCAAAGCCACCAATTCGGACGGGCAGCGAAGTCCACCGAATCGACACAACGCCAAGATCACTTTCCAATCGTCACGGGCAATGCTCCATGCAAGATTCGATGGTTTCGGCGTGGACGAAGTGTTTACGCTTTTCGTTCCCCATTGCCGTGGATGCCAGCCCCTTGAACGGGTTGGAATCGGCCAAGCCACGTTCCACCGCTTCATTCAACAACAACTTGGCGATACCCGTCATCCGCCGCGTTGTTTCCTCGCTGCATGATTTGTTGTTTTTGTCCCGTTCACTTTGGATTTTTTAAAGATTCCCGATTCGCGAATCTGGTACGTAGAATCATCGCTTTGCGCTGACAGGTGTATCGAGCCACTGAGAATCCACGGCAAGGATCAGATGCTAGAGGCCTACAAACGGGCTACACCTATCGGATCACAACGAATGCAAGACGGCGCGGATCTATGGCGCAAATTTGTTGCATCTAACCCAGAGAGGTTCGCAAAAGTCATTGTGAAAGACTCGCGCTCATTCGACAGAATCCAGCACTGCATCGAGCCCTATTTCTTTTTCTTTCCAAGGATCGTTGGCGATCACGTTCGGCTTTCCAAATTCGACCAGTACAT
>CAZZDZ010000193.1:2933-11613 GCA_964652675.1 uncultured Pirellulaceae bacterium | reverse complement strand
GTACGAGTACGAAAGCGGTGAAACTTGGTTTCCACAGAGCGACCACGCTGAGGTGATGATTACAAATCGACTTAAACCGGCGCTGTCCAGCTAGGCAGCAAAACGTCCATCGGCTTGAACTGGCTCAGACTCTTGGTTGATTTCTTGGTCGGTTTTGCTTGGGATTGTCCAAGCAAAGCCCAGCCACCGCCCTAGTTTGGTTTTACGCACAAAGGACTCGTAGGTAAGTAACGAAAATCCTACGCTGATCCCAAAGGCCAGCATCGTTTTGGCAATCGGCGAAACTGATGGCAGCAGGATTTTCAAGTCTGTATGCACGAGGCCGACGATGGGGTGGTGGACCAGATAAATCCAGAACGACGCAGCCGCCAAGTATTGAATCGACAATGGCACTTGCTGGATGCGTTTAGTCGCCACGCCAATCAGACACAGTGTCACCAGCCAAGCCGACGCGGTGGTTGCGACCGCCAAACCAAACGACGAAGCGAGCGAGGGATCTTGCGTTGCCAATTGCCACCGACCCAATTGCCAACGACCCAGCGCGACCGTCGCGATCAACAGGCAAGCCGCGGGGACAATCATTCGTTGAGCGAAAAACTGCGACCGAATCAGACGTCGATCGTAGTAAGCCAGGATCAGTCCGCCGGCGAAGAATGTTCCACTGTAAATCCATTTGCTTGGCACGGGTGCAAAGTCGTGCTGAAAGCCCCAAACGACTTCCGGGCGAAAGGTCAGCACAGCGACGCCGATCACAAACAACAAAAGCGTGAGGGTTTTGATTTTCGCAAACTTGTCTGTGAGGTAACTTTGGGGGATGCGTTTAATCAGTGACGCGATCACTCCCAAGACCATCACGTACAGAAAAAGATACAGCAAGAACCAAAGATGGCTTAGTCCCCAAGCGTTTTCGCCATAGACGCCAGCGAATTTCAGGCTCTTTAATTTCACGGGGGCAACATGGCCTTCGCCAACCCAACTGATCGCCCACATGTAGAGGTCCAACGGCAGGACAACCAGCATGCCGAATAGCAGCGGAATCAAAAGTCGTTTCGCGCGAGAACGAGTCAGCTGTCCGGGGCCGCGATGTTGCAGCGTTTGCCAAGCCAGAAATCCTGCAAGGATCAAAAACACCGGCATCACCGCCACTTCGATGCCCCAGAAGACAAAGTCGACCGCACGGCTTGGCGTATCCTGAACGCTCCAGATTAATCCAGGCATTGGGTTTTGCAGGTAGGGTACGCACGCATGCAACAACACGACGGCCAACGCCGCGCAAGCACGCAATGCATCGAACCCCGCAAACGTTTTCTTGCTGGGCAGATCGGTTTTCTGGGCCGCATTCGCGGACCCAATCGGAATAATATCCATGGGGTGGTAGTATCAAATCCGCCAGAAATAATGAAAGGGCAGCCGACGATTCGCGATGTGGCAATTTGGGCCTACGTGCTATCGATCGGGATTTCGGTAGAATGCTCTGATGAAAAAAATCGCCAAACTTAACTCAACACCGCTCCCATTTGCTTTCATTCTGGTTTTTTTGACCGTCGGAGTTTTGGGATGCAAGGAACCTAAAAGACTGGAACTTCCGTTTAGCGCAGACGGGTTACGCTATGCCGCCAGAGATGGGCGATTGGAACGCGTCCAAAAAGCGATCGACTCGGGCACGGATGTGAATCTGACGAATCAAGACGGTGCGACAGCATTGATGCTTGCCGCGTTCAATGGTCACACCAAGGTGGTTGAATTGTTGTTAAAGCACGGCGCGAATGTGAATCATGTTGATAATGGTGGCCGCACGGCGCTGATGTACGCAGCGACCGACGCGAACTTGGAAACGCTCAAGCTACTGATTGATTCCAAAATCAATATTGATGCCACCGAAAATACAGAGGGTTTCACCGCGCTGATGTTCGCAACCGCCGAAGGTCACATAGAGGCAACCAAGCTGCTTTTGAGTGCGAATGCAGATACGACCCTGGCTGACAAAGACGGAGACACAGCGGAATCGTTTGCTTTAAAAGCTGGCCATCAAGCCGTTGCTGATTTGTTTCAAGAAAAGGCAACCGAATCAGAATCGTTAAAAAGCGAACAACCCGCCGAAGTGAAAGCACTGTCATCGGAACAAGCTGGTGCCGCCGAAGAAAACGGTACTCCTGACTCATCGAAATCAACCGCACCCAAGGCGGCTCCAAGCAGCAAGAAGTAGTCTTTTTTGCTTGCTCATTGCCCGTGATGTCCTAGGTTTCTGTTGGGTAGTTTCTAACAGTTGGGAAAATCTAAATGATGTCGTCAAGCATGCGCGGGGGCGCAAAATTGCAGAAATCAGCTAATGCCACAGGTTCAGCCGATACGATCGAGCAAGCTTCTGATGCCGATCTGACAATGGACAGCTTGGATCAGGTGATTGATCAAATCGAACGCCAGTTGTGCGACGTCACCGGTCAAAGCGGATCGCCCGAAGAGCTGGTTTTGACGGACCTGAATCGATGCGTTGATTCGGTCGCAGAGATCGCTTGGGAAGATTTGGCGTTTGAGTGCCAGCTTGAGCAACGTTTCGCGAACATCCCGCCCATCATGGCAAAGCAACGCGCACTCTGCCAAGCTCTCCTGACGTTGTTCAGGCGTGCTGTAAGTTCCGTGGATCGGTTTGGAGAAATCTTGATCGCAACCCATTTGGAGGGTGCCGAAGTCGTTCTACGGGTTGCCAACACCGGACGAGACGTTTCCGAAACGGAATCCTGTGATTACTTTTCAGATCGTAATCAAACTCAGGAATACGCGAAAATTTCGGAAGTCGTATCGGAACATCGCGGAACGATAACAGTCGTTACCGATATGGTCGGCGGCGCCAGCATCGAACTAAGATTGCCAATTGCCGAACGGCGAGCGATTCCCTAACGAAATTGGCTGCGCGTCCTCACGTTAGCATCGCAGTCGCCTTAAAGTGGTCGCGTGATGTCGCCGTAGAATTCTGGAACCCGATCTTTGAATCGGTCGATGACGTGAGCGTCTTTGGTGCGCTCGATTCGTTTGTTGCGAGCGTGCTCCAAATCGACTTCCGCATACAGAATCGTTTCTTGATCATCGTTTGATTTGGCCAGCACCGCGCCATCGGGACCGCAGATGCTACTGTGGCCACAAAAACCAAATCCGTTTTCCGTGCCAACACGATTGGCGGCGACAAAGAACAAATGGTTTTCCATGCTTCTTGCCGGCGGGACGACTTCGGCGGTGTGCGCCGCTCCGTTTGGCCAGTTGGTTCCCAACGCGATCACATCGGCGCCAGCCAACGCCAGGACTCGCATCGGTTCCGGAAAGGAACTGTCATAGCAAATCGCTAGACCAACATTCGTTTCGCCAGCCGCAAGCGTGCGGTAGGGAATATCGCCGCGATCAACGAACCGATCGATGCCCAAATGAGGTAAGTGGATTTTGCGATAGTTGCCCACCATGCCTTGGGGGCCGATCAACGCGGATGCGTTAAAAAGTTTTTCGCCAGCTTTCTCCAAAAATCCCAGAGTGACGTGCAAATTGTGTTTCACGGTCGCGGCCGCAATTTGCTGAAATATTTCATTCTCCAGTGTTACTGCTTGCTCCAATCCTGCTTCGCGCGAGTCGTATGCGTAGCCGCTAAGCATGCATTCGGGCATCACGACCAAGTCGGCTCCTTTCTGGCCAGCTTGTTCAATTCGGTCGAACACGGTCGCTAAATTGCCCTGTAAGTCGGCAAATATGACATCGGTCTGGACGCAGGCGAGCAACATCGTAAAAACCACTCTTTGAATAAGGAAAATCACTGGAGCTTTTTGAGCCGAGCCACTGAACATGAACGACGAAAACTTTGACTATGATCTGCTGGTAATCGGTACTGGCCCGGGTGGCGAGGGGGCCGCGATGCAGGCTGCGAAAGGCGGAATGCGGGTCGCGGTAGCTGAAAGATACACTCAGATCGGTGGCGGATGCACCCACTGGGGCACAATTCCCAGCAAAGCACTGCGTCACACGATCACCGGATCGACCACGGCACTGAAAAATCCGGTTCTGCGCGAAATGGGGATCACCAGCAGCCCCACCATGGAACAGCTAAAACGCGGCACGCAAGCGATCATCGCCCAGCAAGTTTCGATGCGGCAATCGTTTTATGATCGCAACAACGTACCGGTACTGCGCGGAACGGCTCGATTTTTGGATCCCAACACGGTCGCGGTGGGAACGGACTGTGATGCGGTTCGAGCCAAGTATTTTGTGATCGCGACCGGCGCGCGGCCGTACCGACCTGCCAATGTCGATTTTGATCATCCCAATATTTACGACAGCGATACGATCTTGGGGATGGCTACCAAACCCGCTTCGATCGCGGTCTACGGGGCTGGCGTGATCGGCACCGAATACGCATCGATGTTTCGCAACTTGGGGATCAAAGTCAACTTGGTCAACACGCGTAGCAAGTTGCTTGAGTTCTTGGATGACGAAATCACCGATGCACTTTCGTATCACTTGCGCGACCAAGGCGTCATCATTCGGCACAACGAATCGGTTGATCGCATCGAAGGCGTCGATGATGGGGTGATCTTGCATTTGAAAAGCGGCAAGCAAGTGAAAACAGAAGCGTTGCTTTGGGCCAATGGTCGATCGGGTAACACCGAAAAACTTGGTTTGGAAAACGTCGGCTTGGAACCCAACAGTCGCGGCCAATTGGAAATCGACGAGCAGTTCCAAACAAAAGTGGAACACATTTATGCCGTCGGTGATGTGATCGGTTATCCATCACTGGCGAGTGCTGCTTACACACAAGGCCGCGCAGCGGGCATGCACATGCTGGGGCAAAAGGACGGGAATTTGCGGATTCACGATATCCCATCGGGAATCTACACCAGCCCCGAAATCAGTTCGGTTGGAAAAAACGAACGTGAATTGACAGAAGCGTGCATTCCCTATGAAGTCGGCCACAGCCAGTTCAAGAGTTTGGCACGCGCCCAAATTACCGGTGAAACAACCGGTATGTTGAAACTACTGTTTCATCGCGAAACGATGGAAATTTTGGGCGTGCATTGTTTTGGCGCGAACGCATCAGAGATCGTTCACATTGGCCAAGCGATCATGCATCAACCCAAAGGCCACAATACGCTGGAGTATTTTGTCGAAACCACATTCAACTATCCAACGATGGCCGAGGCGTACCGAGTAGCCGCGCTGAACGGCTACAACCGATTGTTTTAAGTTGCAAAAGTAGCCATCGATCTCCGAGCGATGTAGCCCGACTTTGTGCTGACTAGTCGATACCATTTTGATCGCAGCACGACCGTCATCGGGCTACTTGCTACTTGTCGATTTCGACTCGTTCGCCGCTGCCGTCTCGGCAATCCATTTCTAGGTGCTCAGGATACAACCCTTCGCTGCCCAAAATTTGGACGCTCATATCGCCTGCGTCTTCCATCTCCATCACGCTGCGGCGTTTTTTGTTGTTCAAGTGTGCGGCGACTTCGTCGTTGACTCGCACCGTGACGCGTTCGATTTTCTTGTTGCGAACTGCCAGGGCTAGTTTACGAACGACTTCGATCGACATGCTCTCGGCCGTCTTGACCAACGCGCGGCCTTCGCAACAAGGACAATCCTTGTAGATGCTGCGTTTCAAACTTGGTCGTACTCGCTGGCGTGTCATTTCGATCAAGCCGAATGGGCTGATACGCAAGATCTTTGTTCTCGCACGATCGTTCGCCATTGCATCACGTAAGGCCCGTTCGACCTTTCGACGATGGCTCTCTTTTCGCATGTCGATAAAATCGTTGACGATCACGCCGCCAAGGTCACGTAAACGCAATTGTCGTGCGATCTCTTTGGCTGCGGCCATGTTCAAACGAAACGCATTTTCTTCGGCCGAATCGTTGCCTCGGAAATTACCGCTGTTCACGTCGATTGCAACCAACGCTTCGGTTGGATCAATCACGATCGAACCCCCGTCGCGCAGTTTGACTTGCCGCTGGTTGATTTTGATGATCTCACGTTCCAGTTTGTACTTGTGGAACAATGGATCGGTGCCTTCGTAAAACTTCAATCGGTCCACGACACGCGGCATCACCATCTTCAAAAAATCGCGTGCCTTTTCGTACGACTCTTTTTCGTCGATCAAAATTTGGTCGATCTCGTCGCTGAAAATGTCGCGGATCGTACGAATGATCAAATCACTCTCGGCATAAATTTCGCCGGGTTTGTCGGTTTCTTTGACACGCCGCACGATGGCTTTCCAAAGACGCAACAGGTACTCCATGTCGCGTTGCAATTCTTTTTCCTTGCGTCCGGCACCAGCGGTTCGCACGATAAAGCCAATCCCTTTGGGAGGATTGAGCGAATTGAGGCATCGTTTTAGACGTTTGCGATCGTCGTCATCTTCGATTTTGCGACTGACACCAACGCGACCGAGTGCAGGCATCAAAACCAAGTAACGTCCGGGAATCGAAATGTACGTGCTTAGCGTGGGGCCTTTGGTTCCAATGCCTTCTTTGATGACTTGGACCAGGACTTCGTCGCCGCGTTTAAAAATCTCTTGGATGGGTGGTTTGACGCGTGGGCGCCCGCCCTTGAACGCTCGTTTGCTGCCGCGACCGGATTCTCGCGCGCGTTTTGCGGCGGCTTCGGCCAGTTCGTCGCTTTCGCGCATGATTTCTGCAGGGTCGTATCCGCCTTGTCGAAAATACTGCGGTTCGACATCACTGATGTGAAGGAACCCGTTGCGACCGACTCCAAAATCGACAAACGCGGCTTGAATGCTGGGTTCCAGGTTTACGATTTTGCCTTTGTAAATATTGCCCGCGTACGCTTCGACGCTCTTCCGCTCGACGTACAGTTCGTCCAGTCGTCGGTCTTCCAAAATCGCGATGCGACTCTCTTCGGGTTGCAGCACGTTGATTAGCATTTCTCTCGTCATCGTAATCACCTCGGGGGTGTTGGGCTGGCTGAGTGCGGCAACAAAAGTCGCTCGCATGGACGCCAGCTTGGTTATGTTCGGTTTGTGTTGTTGTGAAAATTTTGTGATCGCCAGATCACCCGGCCGTGCTTTGTCTTGCTAACAGGCTGTGTCCTGTTTCGCCAACAAGCTGGGATCCTCGGTTTCGTATTCCTTTTCCAAAACAACGTTTGTTCGACTAATAATGGATCCGTCTTCGATCCATTGACTAACGCCAATCAATTCCAATACGTCACCGGGACGCAAGGACGCCGATTGGCTGGCGGCAAGTGAAAGGTACAGGAGACCTGATTCGATCTCGATTTTGGGAATCTGTGCGACCGTGTCGACCGTGACCGTTTTGTTTTTCCGCTCGAACGAAACAGTGGTCTTCGTTTTCAATTCGGCGATCGCCTTCTCGGCTTCGTCGATATCGGCTGACTCGGGAATCGTGATCTCGTAGTCGCTACGCAGCAGTTGCGCTTTCTTGAATCCTTCGGGCAGCAATTTGACGCTCTTGATCGTCAGCCCTGGTTGGTTGTCATCACACAGCCGACGAAACAATTCGTCGACCGGCATGTTCTCTGCCAAATCCAATTCGACGACTTCGTCCAGGCCGTTCACCCCCAGCGCCAGTGCGGACGGAAATCCGATGCGTGGTTTCGGGTGAAAACCTTCTGTCATGGATGGTTTTAGCTGTGCACGACGGATGATTCGCTCCCAGAGCCGTGCCAGGTCGCGGTGACTGGTCCAACGCAATAACCCCGCTTTGGCGAACCGCACGCGATAACGAACGCGCAACGGCGGCTCGTTTGGCGTGCTGTCGGTTGGGGGATCGGTTTTGTCGGTCACAGTAGCTTTTGATCGGGGTATTTTCGATCGGGGGTTAGGTCACGATCAATTCGGGTACCAGATCGCTCAAGCGATCCAATAAATAAAGGTCCACGTCGCGGGCGGCTTCTAGTTTCATCACTCGTTCGGCAATCTGTTTACATTGCTCGATCGAGACACTGCGGATCGCTTTTTTGACGCGTGGCAATGCGGACGGAGGAACGCTTAGGTGTCGCACTCCCAGCCCCAGTAGCAGTAACGCGCGAGCTGGATTGCTGCTCATTTCGCCGCAGACGGAGATCGGTGTTTGGTTTGCATCGGCGATTTTGACGCTCTGTTTGATCAATCGCAAAACGGCAGGGTCGCTGGACTGATACAGGTCGGCTACATATTCATTGCTACGGTCGACGGCCAGGGTGTACTGTGCCAGGTCATTCGTTCCGATACTCAGGAAATCGACTTCGCGGACAAAGTGTTCCAGCATCACGACGGCTGCGGGAACTTCGACCATCATTCCAATGGGGATGTCACTGCGAAATTCAATGCCGGATTCTTGCATGTCTTCGGCGACAACATTCAAAAGCATTTTGGCCTGACGCAGTTCCCCGATCGTTGTGATCAAGGGGAACATCATGCGGATATCACCATGCACTGCAGCGCGAAGGACGGCACGCAGTTGCGGACGGAATAGGTCCAAGTTGCGTAGCGACAGTCGGATGCTGCGCAGTCCCAAAAACGGATTGTGCTCTTGTTCGGCCAACGGCCGGTGTCCCATTTTGTCTGCGCCCAAGTCCAGCGTGCGAATCACAACCGGCCGTCCGTTCATTTCGCGAACGACTTGGCTGTAGGCCTGGTAGTGGTCTTCTTCGCTGGGCTCTTCGGCACTGGATAGATACAAAAATTCGG
>CAZZDZ010000193.1:0-2833 GCA_964652675.1 uncultured Pirellulaceae bacterium | reverse complement strand
TGGTAGTGGTCTTCTTCGCTGGGCTCTTCGGCACTGGATAGATACAAAAATTCGGTTCGATATAAACCGATTCCATCGGCTCCACGTTTCAGCGCTGTGTTTGTTTCGTGTGGGAACTCGATGTTGGCACTCAGGCGGATTCGGATTCCGTCGACCGTTTCGGCTGGCAAGTCACGCAATTCTGCCAGACGTGCGGACAGCGATTGGCGACGCTCCATCCGTTTGTGGTAACTGTCGATCGTGGCTTGATCGGGATCGATGATGATCCGGCCACGGTCTCCATCAACGATGACTCGTGCACCCGCACCGATGCTGTCCAAGAACGACCCGATGCCGACCACCGCGGGCAACTCCAAACCTTTGGCTACGATCGCGGTGTGTCCTCCACTGCCGCCGATTTCGGTACAGAAACCGCGTACGTATTTTCGATCCAGGTTGGCCGTTTCACTTGGAGTCAGAACGTGCGAAAGGATGATGACCGGTTCGGTCAGATCCGATAGCGGCTGTTTGCTGACGGCACCAAGCTGCAGCAACAGTTGCTTTTCAATATCCAAAACATCTTGAGCGCGTTCGGCCAGCAACGGATTGGACAAACGTTTCAGCGCGGCGGCGTAGTTGTGCAGCACTCGGCTGACGGCGTAGGGGGCGCTTTGAAGCTGTTTTTGGATTCGGCGACGCAACTCGCTTTGCAGTCGCGGATCGTGCAACATTTGCAATTGAGCGGCAAAGATGTCGCCGGTTTCTTCGCCTGCAACTGCGCTGGTTTCCAGGCGGCTGGTTTCCAAGCGTTCTGAGACAGCGTCGACGGCAGCGCGTAGGCGCATGTATTCATCGCCCGCGTCTTCGGCGGCGACTAAGCAACGGGGAATCCGATAACCATCGGGATCCAGCACTAAGGCTGGGCCGATCGCGACTCCCGGCGAAACAGGGATACCGTGCAATTCGACCATGGTTGGCCGACGGATCGTGCGAAGTCCGCATCGCAATCACTTTGCAATGGCAGTGCATCACTGCATTGCAAAGTGATTTTGAATATTTGTCGAGGCTGAATAAACAGCCGCTCGGACGACGAGCGATCCATCAAATGTCTTGTGTGTGTTTTGGTGATTGGGAGAGAACCACTGCACAGCGTCTGGGCGATTGTTCAGGTGACCATCTGTTTAGGTGGTCATCAAGATCGGGTATGAATCGCCAATTCGTTATGTTCCTTGGTTCCCGTTTTGATCTTCAAATCCCGCATCGAACAGTTTGTTAATTGCACCTAGAGCCGAATCGGCATCTTCGCCTTCGGCTGTAAGCTGTAACTCGGTTCCTTCTTCGGCGCCCAATGTCAAAAGCGACAAAATGCTTTTGCAGTCGACAAGTTCGCCGCCTTTTCCAATCAAGATTTTTGACTCGAATTGGCTGGCTAGCCTGACCAATGCATCAGCGGGACGCGCATGCAACCCTTGCGGATTGCGGACCGTAACGGTTCGTGTAAGCGGGGTACTCATCAACCGGAAGCAAATTGGTTGTCGTCGGCTTCTTGCAGTAACTGCTGAATATCGTCTGGTGTCTTACTTTGCTTGAGGAACCGACAGAACGATTCGTCACGCAGCTGTCGAGAGATGTTCTCGAGGGCTCGCAAGTGATCGCCGGGGCGTTCTGGTGGGCTGATCAGCAGAAAGAACAGTTGCACTGGTTCGCCATCAAGCGAATCAAAGTCCACGCCTTCGGAGCTGACGCCAACGGTTCCAACCAGCTTTTGAACGCTGGGGTGTTTTGTGTGAGGCACGGCAACGCCACGGCCGATGCCGGTGCTACCAAGTTCCTCGCGTTTCATGATTGCCGCGACGATATCGTCGTGTTGGTCGGCGTCGATTTCGCCCGAATCCAGCAGGCTCTGAACCAATTCACGAATAACTTCGTCTTTGGTTTCAGCCTTTAGCTCGGCCTGAATCGACTTTTGGCTAATAAAATCTGCGAACTTCATTGGGTTGTGATTCCTCAATCTTGTTGCCATTGCCACACGGTCCTCGTTTTTGGTTTTCCAAATCAGTTGGTTTAACCAAGAGCCATGATTTATCCGAAACAAGGGTGTGGTGTTCAACCCGTTTTGGGTTTCTGACCAACGTCCGCAAGCAAGATGGATCAATGGGTGGGAGGCGTGGCAAATCGCTGTCGACGATTACTCTTCGCTTTCAGCGACTGGCGTATCAATGTGTTTGTGTGCTGTGGCCCGGTGGCCCTTTGTCTTTTCTTTTAAGCGACGCAGTTGCTGTTCGATTTTAGGGATGGCTGTATCAAGAGCAGCGATCACTGTTGTCGAATCAGCCGATGCAACGCAATCATCAGCGTGTTCTACCGAGACTTTGATCTCGACGGAGGGTTTTTCAAGATGCTCCAGGTCAACCGTTACTTCGATTGCAGAGACTCGATCGTAGAGCCGTCGTAGTTTGACTGCTTTTTCTTCGATAAGTTGCTGATCGCCCGGCTGAAGATTGCCGTGGCGCGCCGAAACGCTAACCTGCATTGTGTTGTTGCTCCCATCCGTTGAATAGTCTTTGTCGGTCAGGGATCGGGCAAATGGGTCTCAGGAATAGAGGTTCGTTTTTGCCACGATATGTTTGTACCGATGAGACCACAGCATAAGCGACTATCGGCGTCGCGAATAGCGATCCTTTTTAGCCAAATACCCCGAATACGCCTGCGACAATGTTGGACACCACCGCGATGGGCTGCGTTTGATCGCGGTCACAGGCAGTTAGTTCTTGCATCACGGATGTGGGACAAACACGCGATGGGGTGGACAAATACGCAATTAGGGAGCAAAAGATAGCGATTGCCGCAGGCA
>CAZZDZ010000192.1:7470-11656 GCA_964652675.1 uncultured Pirellulaceae bacterium | reverse complement strand
GTGAATGACGAAGATTCACTTGCTCGCGCTGCGTGCTGGTATTCCGAACGCAGCGGGCAGCAAGCAACTGGCCTGCAGGGAGCCATGCGATCTTATTGAGAAAACTCGGCGGGGCGACCGTAGTAGAAACCTTGTCCGAGATCGAAACCGAGATCGACACAAGCATCGTGCTCTTGCTTTGTTTCCACGCACTCGGCCAACGAAAGGGTGCCACATTTTGACGCGGCCTTTACCAGCGACCGCAGTAATTCCTTTCTCGTTGACGACGCAGTGTCGATACCTCGAATGAGGCGCATGTCGAATTTGACAACATCCGGTGGGACTTCTGTTAGTTCCAACAACCGACCTTGTCCGGCGCCAAAATCATCGTAACCCAAATGAATGTTTAGCGATAAGAGTGTGCGATGAAACGCTCGCAACACGTCAATTTTTGTGACCGCTTTCTCGTGTACTTCCAGGGTCAGTTTCAAGGTCGGGTATTGTTCACGTAGTTTTGCTAACGAGTCGTTTAGTCGACTGGTTCCAAATTCTACCGGATCAATATTGAAGTAAAAGCGTTTGTCATTGTGTTCGCTCTGCGACGCGACCCGAGCCCCTACTTCGCGGAGCAGTTCGCTCAACGCGGCCTCTTGATTCAGGATTTCTGCTGTACCGAAAATGCTGGCTGCCGTTTCCAAGTCTTCTAGTTGGCTGCAAGCCAACATCTCAAACGCGACCGTCTCGCCAGTGTCCATCGATACAATCGGCTGATAAAGCGGCGTCACCGCACGTTCACTCATCAAGCGATCAAACCCGATCAGCTTGTTGGCCCAGTCCAATGGGATCTCTTCTAACGTGCATTCGATTTCCATATCGGTTGCTTGATCTTCCAGCCGGTAAACGATGTTTGCAAACTGAACTAGGTCACCGCTTGACAGAGCCGTTCGATTGGCTGGTTCTCCGTTGACAAAGGTGCCATTGGTACTGCCTAGATCTTCTACGAACAAACTACCGTTGTCGTCCAAGTAAAGTCGTGCGTGCGACTTTGAAATCGAAGAATCTTTGATCCGCAAATCGGCGTTCACGGACCGGCCGACAATGCAATCGGCAGCAGGTATCGTCATCGACTGCTGTGATTGTTCGCTCGAAACAGCTACCAGCACCCAATCAGAATCAGTTTGGATTTTGTTCATAGACCCAATTCAGTAATCGTTTTGCAGCCATCACCGTTGACGTTACACGGCTGCGGAATCTTGCTCCAAGAAAATTCTATCGCAATTGAATTGTTCAACGCTTTGAAAGGCAAAGGCGTGTCTTAACAGCCAGGGCAGCCTCGGATTGGCTGATTGAGAAAGACTGTATCGATTACGCTGGTTGCATCAATTCAGTTGACCACTGCTGACATTTTGATCAGCGTGCCAAATCGATCGTGAGCGTATCGTCCGCCCAAGTGGCTTTCAGGCCCGACTTTTCCGCGACCATGTCGATCAACTGGGCAAGCGTTTTGTTGGTCGCTTCTAACGACACCAACTTGCTGGCTGCCTCAGCGGCTTGGGGCGCGATAATACACTTTGCCCCTGCGGTGCTTGCGAAACTCTTGATGGCCGCCCCGGCAGGTTTGTTTTCCAGTTTTAAACTGAATTGGCGATCGTCGGCACGAAACCGATTGGGTTTCGCATTCGCCGGCACTTTCTTGGAAAACAGTATCGCTGTGGCCAATCGGTGTGCGGTGGGCAACGCGGTCACAAATGTTTTCTTGCCAGCTGTCTTGAACTTGGCTGTTGAATCAGAAAATGCGGATTTGATCTCGTCGCTGGTCGAGTAGCCGCGTGTGACCGTTTGGTCGCTTTTGTTTGTGAGGCTTGTTTTGGGGTCCATCGTTTTTGTCGAACTTAAATGACGGCCGAATTGCGAAAGAACTAAGTTGGCTGCGATCGGTCGCTTAATCAGTCGCAATTTTGTTGCTGGCCAAAGATCGTGAGGCAGACGAACATCGCTTGGCCCTGCGTCGCCGGTTGCTGCTGCATAAGCAACCGTGGGCGTTGTCATTTCATCCCACTGGATCGTTGCTGCCGTTGAACTTGTTGGGCAAGTGATCAGCGCTGCGGAAGTTGAATCAACCCAAGCCGGACGGCCTATCAATACGACGTTTGCCACAGGCATCACGACGCAGTCGCGTTGCTGAGCAATCGTCTGCAAGGCCGCAAAAACAGTGGGGCCCGTTTGACCAGGATGGATGGTCGCAGAAGGGTCAACTTGACGGTCAATCCAAACGTTGATTTCAGACTGCTTCGCCACGTGCATCACACAATCACGAAACGGTTGCCCATCAACAACGATGCTAAGTGGCGCTGACAACTGCTGAAAAAATTTGCTGCTCGAGAGCAGTTCTTCGCCGCTGACACGGTTGATCCCAGGTGTCAAAAAACCAACCAGCATCACGCATGTCGCCCAAAGAAAAATACGTTGAGTTGATGGCCTGGTAGGTAGCGTTTTGTTGGACCGGTTCATGTGATATCCGTTGATGTCTCCGGCTGGGAGACTTGGGAGAGCTGAGAAGCTGCGTATTTTTCCTAACCCGAAGAAGCTGTGATGGCTGGTGATTATTGCATACTGTTTCTTGCAAACCACAGGTTAACGACCTTAGGGCAAACACCGATGGAGGCAAATCACCATCCCTTAGCAAGCATCAAATGGGATTATTTGGACGTTTAGTGAAAACTACTTCGCACTAGCAACCACACGTTCACCGGATAGCAAAGTTTTGCCAAGGAATTGTTGTCTAACGCCGCAAGTTGGTTGTCGTCACCGTATCCCCTAATTAGACTCGGAAACCGTAAAGAAAACGATAGAAAATCAATTGATCATTTGGCATGGTTTGCCACCGCATTGGTGGTTAGTCAACGACCGTTTGGCGTAATGTTGGACGGTTGTCTACGAAAAAACTGGGCCAAAGTAGTTGCCGTGTTTCTTCGGCTGCATAGTATGCATCCGACTAACTTGGCGAACTTCACATCACGACGGAAGATACTGTGACTTCACCCCTGGTTCGGACTACTCGTCTCGCTTGTGCCTACCGTCGCTATTTAAATTCGGCGGACTCCCCTCGATTTGCCGCAGAAGTCGACGAGCATTATTCGCGATCAACCCTTGCGATGCTGCTGGATCGATCGGACATCGAAATGCGTCGTGCAGCGGCTTTAGCATTGGGGATGCTGGGAGACTGTAGTTCAATCGAACCACTTGGTCGTGCTCTTTCGGATGATGATCGCGGAGTGCGTTTGGTATCGGATGATTCGTTTCGTGCCTTGCTTGTTCGTGACGCCGCACCGCTGCATCACCAGCAACTACTAAAGGTGATGCATTTGAATGATGGGGGCGGTCATGCTGCCGCGTTGGCTCCCACCATGATCCTGGTTGACCAAGCACCATCCTATAGCGAAGCTTATCATCAGCTTGCGATCTGCTGGCACGGATTAGAAAATTACTACCAAGCAGAATCCGCCTACCGCGCATGTCTTTGGCAGTGCCGTTATCATTATCCAGCCTGGCAAGGTCTAGCGCGATGTCGCGTTGTTTTGGAAGATTACGCAGGTGCGATCAAAGCGTTGGAGCAATGCTTGGATATCAGCCCCGATGTCGAAAGTGCGCGTTTGCAAATTCGCGTGATCCGTCGACGAATGCGGCAAAGCGACGTTTAAGGATTCGAAGCACGATGTCTTACGACGAACAATTAGTTGGATCACTATCGATCATTCTTTCTTTGGTCGCCGCGCTGATTGCGACGGGTCATTGGGACGCACCCTATCAACTGCGTACAATCTCTGCGGTGTCTCGCCGTTACGGAAAGTCGGCCGCACGTTGTGTTTGGATCGCAATCGCGATTGCTTCATTTACCGCCGGCATCGCAATCATCAACGGAGTGCGGCCGCCCTACGCCGTGCCAGCTCATCAAAGCTCGCTGGAGCACTAGCGGGAAAGGGCGAACTTCAGAGTGTAAGTTTTGTAGCCATCTCTGTCCCAGAGATGTAGCCCGACTTTGTGTTGCCCAATTTCGGAGATTTTGGATCGTAAGCTCGGTCGTACCATTGGCGAGTATTTCTTTGCGATCCGAATGAATGTGATTGGGGGCCGGTTCGGTCGGGCTACGTCGCTCGGAGATCGACGGCTACTTTGTCGCCCGACTTTGTGTTGCCCAATTTCGGAG
>CAZZDZ010000192.1:5854-7370 GCA_964652675.1 uncultured Pirellulaceae bacterium | reverse complement strand
AATCAATATGATTGGGGGCCTGTTCGGTCGCGCCTACGTCGCTCGGAGATCGACGGCTACTTTGACTCAGGTGTTTGAACCATGACCAATCGATCTGATGCCTTGCTGGAAAAGATCTACGAAAACGGCTGTGCTCATGACGAGGTGACGAGCGATACTAGTCGTCAGATGTTGAATGTCACTCCATCGACGGGGTGTTTTTTGGATCTGTTGGTCACCGAAACAAAATCCAAGCGTGTCCTGGAGCTTGGGACGTCTAATGGTTACGCGACGATTTGGCTGGGACGCGCTGCTGCGCGATTTGGCGGCAAAGTCATGTCCGTGGAATACTTGCCATCCAAAGTTGCGTTGGCCGCAAAGAACGTTAGCGATGCCGAATTGAGTGGTGCGGTCGAGTTAAGGATGCTCAACATCGGCAAATTTTTAAAATCAATTGCCGACAAGTCCTTCGACTTTGTCTTTCTTGACGCTGATCACAGCCACTATGTGCGATGGTGGCAAGACATCCGCCGAGTCTTGGATTTTGGAATGCTGGTTGTGAACAACGCGACGTCTCACGATACGCAATTGCATCCGTTCATCGATTCACTGCAGTCTGATGACGAATTTGAACACCAAATTTTTGATATCGGCAAAGGCCAACTCGTTGTTCGGCGAGCTTGGGATCCATTGTCCGATGAGTTACGTACGCTGATCGGTGACGTAGGAGCTTGAACAGCGCTGGACTCCAACGGCGTCGGCAACGACGTCGGCAACCTCGGGGCCGTGGCTAAGCTGCTGCCATAACGGACGGGGATGATTCCAGTTTTCCGTCGGACATTCGGTAGCAGACGTCGGCGTTCGCTGCGATTGAGTCATCGTGAGTGATCATGACAATCGTCAGTCCATCGTTACCGTTGAGTTCCGTCAACAGCTTCAAGATGTCACGACCGGTTTCGGTGTCCAAATTGCCTGTTGGTTCGTCGGCCAACAAGACTGCCGGATCAGTCATCAATGCTCGAGCGATCGCGGCGCGTTGCATCTCCCCACCACTCATTTCGCTTGGTTTGTGGCTGGCACGATGCAGCAAGCCAACCCGATCCAACATCGCTTCGGCGCGTTTACGATTCTCTTTTCGGGCCTTGAAATAGTTCCAAGCCGTTTCGCGAATCATCGTGGGAGCCAAAACGTTTTCCAGAGCCGTCAGTTCGGGTAACAAGTGGTAGAACTGAAAGATGATTCCGATATCGTGGTTACGGTACGCGTCTCGTTCGGCGCGGCTGGCGTTGTCGATTCGTTTTCCGCGAAAGAAGATTTCACCGGAATCTGGTTGATCTAGCGTCGCCAGCAAGTGCATCAACGTGCTTTTGCCGCTGCCGCTGCGCCCCACCAATGCGGTTACGACGCCCGATGAGATGTTCAGGTCGACTCCACGCAGAACTGGGACTTCGATTTTGTTTTTGTGATAGCTCTTCTTAACGGCAAGAGCTTGTAAAACAAATTGGTTTTCCATCGTCAATTCTCGTGTCGGCGGGTG
>CAZZDZ010000192.1:0-5754 GCA_964652675.1 uncultured Pirellulaceae bacterium | reverse complement strand
TCTACTCGAATCGCAACGCTTGCACTGGATGCATTCGTGCGGCTCGTAGTGCTGGCAACACACTTGCCATCGTTGCGATCCCGACGGCACCCATCATCACCCAACAGAGCGTAAACGGATAAATAATCGTTGGGATCTCGTTGAAGTAATAAACGGTTGGGTCGAAAACTTCTTGTCCGGTTATCACTTCAATCACACCGGCGATTTCATTGATGTTGCCGACGAACAGCAGCCCTCCGATCAGCCCCGCACCACTGCCGACAAACCCCAGCAGCAATCCGTAGCTTAAGAAAATACTCATGACACCCTGCCCCGAGGCACCCAAAGCTTTCAGGGTGCCAATGTCACGAGTTTTTTCGACGACGATCATGAAGAACGTCGCCAAAATACCAAAGCCCGCTACAGCGATGATCAAAAACAGAAGGATGTTTAGAATCGTGGTTTCCAAACGCACAGCGGCCAGCAACGGACCTTGCATGTCACGCCACGTTTGAATGTTGTATGCGTACATTTCTGGAGGAAAGCGACGACGCAGTGCATCACGCACTTCGTTCAGGCTAGCTCCTTCGACCAGTTTCAACTGAATCGTGGTGATGCTTTTGGTGCCAGATTGGGGATCAATCATGCCCCGTAGATCTTGTAGTCGGTCCAAACTGCAAAAGGCAAAGCTGCTGTCGTACTCGCTCATGCCTGATTCGTACAAATCGACCACGGTAAACATTTGATTGACGACTTCGACGTCGTCGGCCGCTTTGGGGAACATCAAACGGACATCATCGCCTGGGCGACAATAGTAGTGGTCTTTGACATTGTTTTCCGCGTCACGCACCCGAGTGCTGCAAGTCGAAATGCCAAGAATGATGCCAGGGAATTGCTCGGTGGCTTTGTCCATCTCGACTGCTCCGCCAATTTCAGGCGAGAATGTTCCGCCCAATGTTGGACCATCAGCAGCGTCGTCGGACTCAGTTTCATTGGGCTTAGCGTCATAGGGGCTTGCAGTCAGCGCGGCGATCCGCTCGCGTTCTTCTTCGATGGCCTTGTCGTAGGCAGCCTTGTATTTGCGATACATCCAGCCGGAATCGGGGAAGTGTTCGCGGCCAGGAGCGTAGCCACCCTTGCGCAATTCAAAGCTTGCGTCTGTTTGGTTCTTGGGGTGCAGCAAGTACTTTCCAAAGTCGCTGACGTTGTCGTAGGCTTCTGGTTCCAGGCCAATCAGTTGAACGTGACGCGCGATCTTTTGGTTGTTGAATTCGATTCCCAACATGGCGGGGACGTTGACGCTAACCGAAGTCGCAGCGATTTGATCACCACAGACTTTCTTGATCTCTCGCAAATGCGCTTCGGGATCCGGCATGCCGTGACTGGCGTGACATTCGATCATCACATCCGAGGCGAGGCCATGCAGTCGGTCGTGCATTTCGGCACTGAAGCCAGCCATGACGCTGTTGACGACAATCAGCGTGGCGACACCCAGGGTCACACTGATGATCGAAGCCAACGCGATATATCGCGTGCGCAGATAGCGAAAACAAAGCAACCAACGATACATAGCCATTCCTTGGCAGAGCGAAACAGTCTTCCTTGACGCGCGGAGTCTAGGAAAACGTCAAAGCCAAGGTAAACGCCAAAGTACGGGCGACTTGAGCCTGTTATCGAATTTAGTGGCAATTAGTTGCCCAAAACGACGAGCCGTTTTCTGAAGTGCTAGCTTTGCGGTCGCAACACGGGGAATAAAATCACGTCACGGATTGATTTTTGTCCCGTTAACAACATCACCAAGCGATCGATTCCGATCCCCAGTCCACCCGCTGGTGGCATCGCGTGTTGTAGTGCTCGGACGAAATCGTGGTCCATGTTGGCCATCGAATCTTCTTCGTCCAAACCTTCCAATTGAGTCTCGAACAACTTCTGCTGTAAATCCGGGTCATTCAGCTCCGTATACGCATTGGCCAGTTCCATCCCAAGAATAAACAGTTCGAACCGCTCCGCGATCTCTGGGTTATCCCGCTTGCGCTTGGTCAGCGGACAAATGCTGGCGGGATAGTCGATGACAAAAATCGGTCCTTCCAGCGTGTCTTCGACCTTCTCTTCGAAGATCTCGTTGCGGACGACATCCAAGTGCTTGCCGTCGGTTGCCAAGCCGATCTTGCTGGCCAATTCCAATACGGCCGCATCGTCGGCCGGATCGATGCCGGTGGCTTTCTGGAACAAACTGGCGTACGACTCGCGTTTGAATGGCGGTGTAAAGTCAACGATTTTGCCGTCGAATTCTCGTTTGTGGTTTCCACCGGTCGCTTCGATCGCATCACAGATCAATCGTTCCGTCAGGTCCATCATCGATCGATAATCACCGTAGGCTTGGTAGACCTCCAGCATCGAAAACTCGGGATTGTGGCGCGGGCTTAAACCTTCGTTGCGATAGACTCGTCCCAATTCGTAAACGCGTTCCATGCCGCCGACCATCAGGCGTTTCAGGTGCAACTCCAACGCAATCCGCATCGTCAGCTTCATGTCCAGCGCGTTGTGGTGCGTTTCAAAAGGACGAGCCGCCGCGCCACCAGGAATGGTGTGTAGCGTTGGCCCTTCGACTTCGCAGAATCCATCGTCGTCCAATGTTCGTCGGATCGATTTTACGATTTTGGTTCGGTCCAAGAACGTTTTCATTGTGCCTTCGTTAAAGGCCAAATCCGCGTAACGCATCCGCTGCTTTAGTTCGGTGTTCGTCAAGCCAGCGCGCTTCTCGGGCGGAATCTCCAGCATCTTGGTGTGGAAAAACAGCTTCTCTGCAAACACGGTCAGTTCGCCGGTGTTGGTGTGGGCCAATCGGCCTTCGGCACCAACCAAGTCGCCATTGTCGAACAAACCGGCTAAGGCAAAATCCTCTTCGCCGACCTGCTTTTTTCCAATGAAAATCTGGATGTCGCCGGTCCAATCACGAAGTGTCAGGAAGAACAACTTTCCCTTGTCACGCTTGAGCATGATGCGTCCGGAGACGCGCACGGTTGGGCCATCTTCTAAGCCGGGGCCGTTGTCAGCCTTCCATTGCTTGAAGTTCAAATCTTCGTCGTCGAAATCAGGCAAATCGACTTCCGTGCCATCTTCTTTGACAAACTTGGTCGCTTTGGCCTTTTCAATGCACTCGCCGATCAAATCACGATCGTCGAATCGTTGACCCCACGGATCGATTCCCATTTCGATAATTTGCTGCATTTTGACGCGACGCGCCACGCGTGGGTCTGCGGAGTCGTCGCCGTCGGTGGGTGTGGGTGCTTGATTCATCGTGCGAGGGCGAACCGATCGTTCGCATGAAGTGTGTGAAACAGACGCAATGGTGCATCGGAAAACGCAAGATTGTCCGTGTTGTTAGCAAATAACGCAACCACGAGCGATCTTGTCAATTGAGGGCCGTTCCGGGTACGAAGTTCACTGACCTTGTTCCCTAACAACGATAAAAACATGCAAAAGATCGATCGAACCGATTTGCCTGTCGACGAAAAACGAAAATCTGCATCGATCATTGTTGTGGATCCCGACCCCATTTCGCTGATCGCAATGGCGGGCGTTTTGGATTACCAGGGCTACGGATGCATCTGTGCTCGGACGGCCGATGCAGCCTTGCAAGCTTTGGAGATGGGAACGCAGGATCTGGTCGTCTGGGACGTTGCCGATGATGCGGCCGAAGTGCTGATGACGATCGAAGAAATGCGGGGTCAAAAAGGCTACGAAGACTTGCCCGCAATCATGATCGCCGAAGCACGTTGGGCTGGCTTGGAGAAAAAAGCCGAGGCGATGGAACAACCCTCGCGTTGTTTATTCAAACCGATCGACCCCAACTCATTGATCGCGGTCGTCCATCAAGTCCTCTATATGCCATCGCTGGTTCGTGCCCATCGACGCAAAGGCTCCAAACCAAGTCGGCCTGGGTGGGTAACCCTTTAGCGGCTGTTTAGGCGCACCTGCTGGGGCTGTTTAGGGGCATCCGAGCTGTTCGCCATTGGCTGCAAATTGACCCAAATACCGAGGATTACAGCCTTTTAAAACAATCTGGCGCACCGAACCTTGACGCCGGGACCGACAATCATCTACCAAATGGCCCACGAACACTTACAAACGAGGACTCAATATGTTCCGCACCCTAGCACTACTAGTTGCTTTTACGGCCCTGCCAGCGTTGGCAGTTCCATCCACCGCTTCGGCAGACGAAATCGTCCGCTATCAGCTAAAGGATTGGAAAGCCAAGCACATCCATGACACAAAGAAATCCGAGACGATCGCTAAAACTCTGAAAAAGCTGAAATGCGAAGTCAAAACAGAGCAGCACAACGGACACATCGACCTGAAATATCGCTGCATTAAATGGCAAGCGTTGAAACTGGAAAGCCACGATGACGCCCACAAATGGGAAAAATGGCTCAAAGAATTCGGTTTCACCACCGAGCACAAGCATTAGAGCTTCGTCTACTGCCTGTCGGTGTATCCATCGATTGGCCTAACGCTTAGACGCGAATACTTGATAGCCTGGGAGACTGTCCCAGGCTACTTTTTTGCGCGACGCGAAGACGTCTCAGGAAGGATCGAAAACCATGTCTGCTACCACTGCTGCGGTTCCCACTGTTTCCGAATTGACAAAACTGCAAATTGACACGGTCGATTTGTGGCACCGCGAACCCATTGAAAACACATTCGACGGGTTCAAAAAATTAGTTTGCCAACAACATGAGTTCAACTATCGGCTTTGGCACCAAGAAGACATCGCACGAAGCCCCACCGTTAGCGACCAAGAAATTGCAAACGTCAAGCGTGCGATCGACAAGCTGAATCAACAACGAAATGATTTCATCGAAAAAGTAGACGACGCGTTGTCCGTGCAATTGTGCGAAGCCGGTGTTGTCCCCGCCGAAAACGCCCCGGTCAACACGGAAACTCCAGGCAGTGCGATCGACCGATTGTCGATCATGGCATTGCGACTGTATCACTACGTCGAACAACGCGATCGCGATGGCGCCGACCAAGCTCACAAAGACAAAGTCAACGAACGCATTGCATTGTGCAAGCAGCAACATGCTGACCTATCTCAATCGCTGCAAGAACTGTTGAACGATGTGTTCGCAGGACGAAAACAGCATAAAACGTATCGTCAAATGAAAATGTACAACGACCCGTCGCTGAACCCCGCGATCTACAAGTCAAAACAGTAGACCGTCCGGAATCGACGATCACACTTTGAATCTGTGATAGCTTTGGACAATCCATACGAACCCACAAGCGAGATCGCGTCTCCAGCGACAGCAGATCGGTCCGCTGATCGCCATTGGCTTGCCGCACTTCCTTGCTTGCTGCCGGTGGGTTCCGTTTGCCTCGTGATACTCGTTGTGCTTTTGGAGCGAGACCTTGGATTTCGCGGCGCGATCCTGAACGACTTCTCGACTCCGATGGGCGCTCTATTTACGATCTCTGCTTACCTTTGCATGAGTGCGCTGCTCTGGGCACCTGCTGGACTTTTCGGGTCCATCATCCTTGCTGGGACCAACACCTCTGGACGCTATCGCCTTTGGCATCCACTTGCCTACATCGCGTGCTGCGCGACGGTGCTTGGTCTTTTAATCATCGATCCTAACGGTGTCTTTACACACTATTTTGACTGACAGAACGCTTGTTGGGATTTGTGTGAACTCGCTCGCTGCTAACCTTGTTTCATCACTACGGGGGATACGCTGCCGGGTATCTCACCAACCACAGTTTGCTATCTACGGA
>CAZZDZ010000191.1:7935-11670 GCA_964652675.1 uncultured Pirellulaceae bacterium | reverse complement strand
CCTGAGTAAAATTCATGCCCTGCTGTGCCAGCTTGACCACATTCGGTGTTTCGTACGGGCACGGTGAATCCACGTCATTGATTTGGGTACCCTGCCAACCGAGATCATCCACGTAAAAGATCAAAATATTGGGCCGCGTATCGGCCGAAGCAGGCAAAGAAGTCAGCGTTGTTGCAAAAATGCACATCGCAAGCGCAATGATTGTGGTTTTAACTCTTTTCATATTTGTTGCTTTCTTGTCAGAAATCTATTCGTCAATTTGTTTCGTCTGCGAATCGCCCACCGTACCTACGGGATCCAAAGTGATCGTGCCGAGTCATGCAAACGAACGCCTTGGGGGGCTTGAATCTTCTTGGCAGGGCGCTTCGCTGGTTGGGCTTGATAAGCGTATCCGAGCAGATTTTCGTAACCGATTTTGGGTAGGTACTGTTGGTAAACAAATCGGTTCTGGTATCGATTGTACTCGGCGTGATCTGCGGGCAACGGATTGGGAAACGGTTTCTTGGGAGCCAAAGCATAGATGTCCGCCGTGATCGTTTGCTCTCCTGTTTCTTTGTCTTCAAGCAAAAACACCGGCACGCAACCTTCGACCGGGAACGCCAACAATTTGCTCCACGGTTTGCCTTCACCGCTGGTCGAAACCTTGCCGTCGGCGGCCCAAATCGATTGCAGTTTTTCCGAATCCAAAGTCATCCGATGTACTCCCGCGTGCTTGGACAGCTTTGCGGCGGTTCCGCGGACTTCAGAAAATTCTCCCGACACCAAGTACCAACGGATCGAGTACGATTCGCCGGGCAAGACCGCCAATTTGCTCACCTGCTCAGTTACTTCGTAGTCCCGCTTTTTAGTTCCAGCCGTCCCCCACAGGAGCAATCGTTGTCCCTCCACACGATTTTCGACCTTCACAAAATCAGCAGGCCGATCTTTGTTCCCCTGAACATGCTTTGTTCCGACGACTAGGCTGAGCGCGGGTGATTTGTCGTCTTTGGGGTTCTGCACCCAAGCACCCCAGCCGCCCGAATCGGGTGCCAGCCGCTGGGGAACATTGTCCCAACCCCAAGCCCCGTTTTCTTCGGCCCATGAACCGTCGGTTTTGGAAATAACTGTATGCGGCAAACTTGTTTTGCGAACGCCACCCCAAGGCGAACTGACGTAGTCCAGCGGAACGTCACCAAAGTTGTGCAGCACCTGGTTCACTTCGATCGCTCCGCCACCAATGTCTCGGTAAGCGGTGTAGATCAAAACGCTTGATCGCCAAACACAGGGCGAATTCGCTTGCTGCATCCAGTTCACCAACTCCAACGTTTTCGTGTCCGCATTCCATCGACGTCGCAAGCATGGCGAATAAAAAGCAGCCGGCGCACCAGCGCCTCCGCGCCCCGCTCCCTTGACGTAAATCCCCGCTTGATGCACGAAGTACAACAGCGGAAACAGCTCTGGCCAGACACCTGGATTGTCGGCGTGATATTTATGAATCGGCGTCGCCAAAATTTCGCTGGTGATCACCGTTTGCCAGACTTCATCATTCCAAGGCGACGTCACCCGCTGCGGCGCGACCGATTCACCAAAGGGCCCTCGCAACGAATAAATATGTCCTCCTTTGCCGACGCCCAATTGCCAAACGTCGCTTTTCAGCGAAGCAAGGAATGCGTTTTCTTCGTCGATTCCCTCGACCCAAGTCGAACCGCTTGGCGCGTAATCAAACGAACACGTCGCCGAAGCAGCATTCGACGCCACACCGGATTCGGGAAAAACATCCAGCACAGAATTTTGCGCGATCGCAGGATTTGCAACCAGCAACGCGAACAGCAAGTTGGCGGCAAAGAGCGAGCTAGTTTTGATTCGGACGCTTGCAGTGGTCATTTGATGTTTTCAACTGGATGATTTGGTAAAGCGTCTTTGGAATATTTCGCTTTGGATTTGTTCTTGGTCAACATGTCGATCGGCGTTGGATAGCTGACCAGAAAATTGTTTTCGTCGACCAAATTGATAAAGTAATGCGTTGCCCCGGCCGGCAATCGCGCCGCCACTTTTTGACCCGGGATCATCTGGGCGGATTGCCGGAACCATTCTTCATCCTTGTCGCCACCGTTGGACGTATAGATCAAGTTGGCTCGCAGCACGCGGGCACCGTTTTCCTGATAAGTGAACTCAACGGCATCGCCTTTTTGATGATGCGATGCAACGGTTGGGACTTGTTCCTTGTGCGGAATCTTTTGCTTGACGGCTGGGTTGTAGTACGGATAACTGGCCTTCATCTCGGTCAGCAATTCCGTCAATCGCTGATTTAGTTCCTCAGCCTTTTCCGGCATCGACTCGGCCAAGTTCTTTGCTTCTTCGATATCGGATCGAACCTGTTTGCCGTTGGTTGATTCGTACAATCGAAACAACTCCAGTTCAGGCGTTTTCGGGTTGCCCACATGATCGTAATTCCGCACCAGCTTGAAATCGCCAACTCGAATCGTGCTCTCAAGTGCAACGCTGTGCGGAAAGTGCCACACCATCGTGTCGCGCACCGATCCGTCCCGATGGCGAACCAGCGCGGCGTCGGTGGGGTTCTTTAGCAGCAGTGGAGCCAAGTCGCAGCCGTCCAGTTGTTTGTCGTTTGGTTTCTGGGCGCCGACCAACGACAAAACGGTGGGATAAAAGTCCAAGCCGTTGACCATCACATCGGATTGAACGCCAGCTTGGATACCCGGACCGGTGACGATCAGCGGCACGCGTGTGCCGCCTTCCATGGCGGATATTTTGCCGCGATCAAGCGGATAGTTGTCGGTGATGATCTCGCCAGGATGTCTTTCCATCCCGCCGTTGTCCGACGTGAAAATGATGAACGTGTTTTCGCGCAGTTTGTGCCCCGGCCAACGCGGATCTTCGGTGGTGTCCAAATAATCGAATAGTTCACCAACGTAATGATCCAATTGCTCGACCATCGCACAGTAAAAAGGATTGGTCTGACCTTCCCCCGACCACTCTTGAGGTTTTTCGGGACGCTCAACGCCAAGCTTCTTGCAGTACTTGTCCAGCAACTGTTCGCTGCGCGTATGAATCGGTGCATGCACCAACCAAGCGGCATAGTACAAAAAGAATGGCTTGTCTTGGTGCTCGCGAACGAACTCCAGTGCGTCTTCGTTGTTTGTGTCCCGTGGGAAACCACTTTCGTCCAAACGATGCGGGTCGTTCTGCTTGTGTGTTGCAAATCCAGTCAGGCGATGCGGACGCATCCGCTGTGTCGTGCCCAAGCTGTGCCGTGACCAGTCAAACCCCTGGTCTTTGGGCTGCGGAAACGCGTTGTGATTGATGGCCATGTGCCACTTGCCACAATGACCAGTGGCGTAACCGTGGCTTTGCAGCACGCGGGCCAACGTAAGTTCGTTTTGCGGCATTCGCCCGCTGTACCAAGGTGGCATCATGCGAAACGTGGGCCGGTTGTACGGTGTCGGTGGCCCGCCTCCGACGACGTGTGTTTTCTGCGCCCGAGCCGGATGATTGCCACTCATGATCGCGCATCGCGACGGCGCGCATGTCGGCGAAGGCGAATAGGCTTGCCAAAACATCACGCCACTTTGAGCCAACGCATCAATGTTGGGCGTTTCCATCGGCGAAGGCTCGTCGATGTCGTAACACTTGACGTCCTGCCAACCAAGGTCGTCAGTCAGCAACAACACCACGTTGGGTTTGTCGGGACGCGAACCATCCGCCGCAGCCGCAAGCGGATAATGCCCGATCACGGTC
>CAZZDZ010000191.1:5352-7835 GCA_964652675.1 uncultured Pirellulaceae bacterium | reverse complement strand
TCCTTCGCAGAATTGATTGCCGCGTGTTGTCTTGCTCGCGATGCCGCGTGGGCGCTCGCATTGGGATCGCCCTTGTCGCCGCCGTTTTCGATCATGACGGGATAAAGTTCGTCCCACCACTTGTCATAAGCCGCGGCCAACGTTGAAACAAGCTTTGGGTTGGAAGCCGCGAGGTCGCTTTGGCAACCTGGATCTTTTTTGGAATCAAACAACGACCAGCGATCCGCAGCACTAACGCCCCAGTGGAATTGAGCATCACCCTGCGTGTAAGTCGTCGATTTCATTCCTTTGCGTACCGATCGCAGCGTCGTGCATTGGCTCTGGTACTTTTCACACTCCGGATCATTGCAAGGCGTACTGCGAAGCAACAGGTAGTTCCCCTGCCGAACGCCACACATCGCGTGTCGATGCGATGCGGCCAGTCCGCTGGGCCATCGACCAACGTGTTGAAACAACATCCGGTCATCGTGCCAAGAAATCGGCTCGGTGCTTTCCAGCAACGGCAGCAAATTGAACCCTTCCAATTTGCTTTGCAGTTCCTTGGGGATATCGACGCCCGCTAATTTGCACAACGTCGGAACCACATCCAAGTGCGCAGTTAGGTTGTCGACTTGGTGTGGCTGCCAGTGACCGGGCCATTTCCAAAACGACATCGCCCGCGTGCCGCCTTCCCAAGCCGTGCATTTACAGCCTCGCATTCCTGCGTTGTAAACATCCAGCCCTTCCGTTTGGCCATTGTCGTTCATGAACACGATGATCGTATCGTCTTCTAGCCCGCGTTCTTCTAAGAACTTGACGATGCGCCCGACGTTGTAATCAATGTTCGCGACCATGCCCAAGTACGTGGAATGTTTTTCGTTGAGATCTTTGCGAAACGGAGCAATGAATTCTTCTGGTGCGTCCAGCGGAGTGTGGGGCGAATAGGTGGCGAGATAACAAAAGAATGGCTTGTCACCACTCTCATCAATGAAATCCATCGCTTCATCAAAGAACAGATCTTCGCGGAATCCCTTTTTCTGTTCACGCACTCCGTTGCGAATCATGACCGGATCAAAATGCTTACGCGGTCCTTGAGGGTTCGTCGCGCACCAGTCGAAACCACGACTAGCCGGTTCGTAACCGGGGCCGCCACCAAGATGCCATTTGCCGATAAACCCCGTGTGGTAACCAGCGGTCTTCAACAAATCCGGCAGCGTTGTCGCATCCTTGTGCAGGTGTTCGCGAGGGATCAGCGTATGAGTGACCCCGCTGCGAAATTCATGCATCCCCGTCAACAACGCCGCTCGCGTCGGCGAACAGGATGGGCTGACATAAAAGTTATCAAACCGCACGCTTTCATCATAAAGTCGATCAGTGTGCGGCGTCTTCAGCAACGGATGACCGTGTCGACCAAGATCACCGTAGCCTTGATCATCGGTCAAGATGAACAGGATGTTGGGTTGCTTGGCTGGTTCGGCTTTTGCTTGTTCTGCTTTTATCTGTCCTGGGATTCCCATAACAGCGACCAAGAGCATTAGGCAGCCAATAACTTTCGTTGATATTTTCACAGGTCGACTTTCATTTCACAAAGTGGATTTACGCTGTCTGATCACGACAGTCCGTTTTTCAAGATTCTTCCGTGCTCAGTTCGCGACTTATTCCGATAACTGAATGAACCAGCAATGCAAAGAACATGGCGAACAACACTGCGGACACCATCCAACGCCCGCACACAAAACTACCGATGCTGCACAACAGACAGACGACCAATGCCGTGACCAATCCCCAGTGCCACAATGTCGTGGTCCAAGTCTGTCCTGGCTGATAGCCATCCATTTCGCGAACCACCGGCCCCCAGCCTGGCGTCGAAACACCCGATCGGCGGACAAACTCCTTCAGAACTTGCATGTCTGTCGGCTTGCCAAACAACGACACCACAACGCTGACGGCAATACTGACGAGCGCCATGAAGAACATTCGCGCTCCCGTTAGGTTGTAGTCAGAACTAAAACTGATGTCATCTGGCAAGTTCAACAACACCGCCATCGGCGCGTCAAACACTTTGCCAAACAGCATCAACAAGGCGACAACCCAACTGATGACGAAAGCCGCCAACTCCGCTCGCGCCGTCATTCGCCACCAAAACCAACGCAACAATCCAGGAAACAACGCACCACCTCCGACGACATAAAAAATACCCAACAGTTGCTGAATATTCTCCGCCCACAAACTGATGATGGCTCCGGTCACGCCCACGAACACAGTCATCAATCGGGCAACGACCACGTAGTGCGTCGGTTTGGCTTCGGGACGAATGAAACGTCGGTACAAATCGTTGACGATGTAACTGGATCCCCAGTTAAACAACGTGCTGATGGTCGAAATGAAAGCAGCGATCATGGCCGAAATCATCAGACCTCGCAGGCCAATGGGCAAGATATGAATGACCATTCGTGGATAAGCCGCATCGTGTCCCGCTTCGCCCATGTCGGGAAAGATGATGA
>CAZZDZ010000191.1:0-5252 GCA_964652675.1 uncultured Pirellulaceae bacterium | reverse complement strand
ACCATCGATGCGATGCCACCCACTTCGTAAATCGACAGCACCGCTAAAATGATCACGCCCGCGGTCGCAATAATGAACTGCACAAAGTCTGTGTAGACCACTCCATACAATCCGCTGAACGCACACAACAGCATCGAACAAATCAGAATCACGCTTGTGCAAGCGAACTGGTACTCCGGCGGCAGTCCCAATGCTTCGCGCGCGATCGTGTCCATCGCTTTGACGACCCAGCCGATGATCAACGGACAAGTCACCAAGGCGCCCATCGTCGCCGTCAACCCGCGCAACGTCTTTGCTTCGGGACCACTGTAGCGAAGTTCCAACATTTCCACGTCGGTCAAAACGCTCAAGCGACGCCAAAGTCGGCTGAACAAAACAACCGCCAGCGCGCTCCCGATCAACGGCGACCAATATTGCCAGACCGCGTGAATCCCGTGCTCGCGAACCAGTGCAGAAACCCACAACGGCGTGTCTGCCGCAAAGCTGGTCGCCACCATCGATGCGCCCGCGATGTACCACGTTAACGTACGCCCCGAAACAAAGTACGAGTCGATACTATCGCTCGCGCGCTTGCTGAAATACATCCCAAGCGCCACCATCGAGACCAGGAACCCCGCAACAATCGTCCAATCGATCCAATGCATCGTGATGTCTTTTTGGGTTAAAGTTTCAGTCGTGGCAACGCAGGCAGGAGCAATTCGTGGGACAGGTTGGCAAACTGCCATAACGCCTCAGGCGTCATTTTCAGCTTCCGTGTGCCTACCAGGGTAACTTCTGCCGCTTTCGTGTCTTGTCATGTTTTTGCTGGCGAATCCGACGTACTTTACCAGGACAGTCGGTTTTTCCTTCACCCTCCCGCGAAGCGGAAGGGTCGGGCGGTAGCGGCCGGGGGCAGCACGCGAAGTCCAAGGTTGAAAATGGAGGCAACACGCATTGCCCTCTCCTCACCTAGGCTCAACTCTCCCAGACGGTGCTTTTCATTACGTCGCGCTGGCTGTTGGGTGACGGTTCCACTGTTTCCACACGGCCAACGGTTCGTTGGGTTCCAATTCAACGGTCTGTTTTTCACTGCGAAACAACGTCAGTTCAACCGTTTGCCGAACCGGCGACAGCAACTCCACGCTCGCGCCTTGTTCATCCCAGCGGATACCGACCCGCACGCCACCGCGAGCCATCAAGCCTGTTGCCGACCCACGCTTCCATTGCGTCGGCAATGCCGGTAACACCGAAATCTTACCAGGAAACGAGAACAACAATATCTCTTGGATCGCAGCCGACCATCCCATGTTGGCGTCGATCTGAAAAGGAGCCCACTCCATTTCCAAGCCCACCCCCATGCCTCGCCAATCGTTATGAGTCGTAAAGAAATTGTTCTTTACGCACGACCGCGCCAACAAATTCAAACACTCGACCGCGCTGTCACCATCGCCCAATCTTGCATAAACACTGGACATGTGAGCCAGTGACCAACCAGTTTGCTCGCCCAACCCAATCACATGCCGCCGGTCGATCGCAACCTTAAAAGCCTCGAAGAGTCCCGGATCCGATTCATGGGTGACTTCGATCCCTGGGAACACCGGATAGATGTGGGATTGATGTCGGTGATGATAGTTGTCAGTAAACAACGGATGCATCCATTCTTTTACCGCACCATCCTCGTTGATTTCATAAGGCGGAATCCGCTCACGCATCGCTTCCCATTTTTCGACCTCTTCATCGCAACCACCGATCTCGTTTGCCCCTTCGATCAAATGCGTAAGCACTTCCTTGGCCAACGCAAAATCCATGGTGGCGTTGATGGTGGTTTCCATCGCCATCCCCATGCCCTTGCCGTCGTAGTAATTACCTGGTGAATTCTCAGGCGAATTCGATGGTGAACTGACATAGAACCCATCGTCGTTGATCGTAAAGAAATCTTCGTAGAACAACGCAACCTCGCGCAGAAACGGTAGCACGCGATCTTTCAGAAACGCACGGTCCCCAGTGTAAAGGTAGTAGTCATAGTAAAGCTGACCGATCCAAGCACCCGCGCCGGTCCAGTGGATGATGTGCGGCCGAACGGTTTTCAACAATCCAGATGGCGGCGTGGTCACCGCAGGAATGAAGACGCCACGGCAACCGTACAGTTTCTTTGCATTGTCGCGAAAGTCATCCATCATCCGGTCGTAATAGTCGAACACCGACAACGTGACTTCGGCCAGTTGCCCTGAAAAAGCCTGCCAGTAAATCATTTGCAGGTTTTCGTTGGCCATATTAAAGGCCCAGAACCCACGATACTCGCCACACCAATTGCCCAACAAATGACACGGTTGGCCGCCGTCCCGCGAACTCGAAACCAGCAAGTATCTACCAAAAGCCCACATCTTTTCGACAAACGCCTGCGACGCTTCGCCTTGATAGGCATCCAGCAATAGCTCTTCGTTGCACATCGCGTGATCGTCATCACGTCCATCTAAATCGATCTGCACACGCGAAAAAAGCTCACCGTGTTCCTTTGCATGAGGCGCCAGCAGCGTGTCGTAATCCATCACAACATCATCAAGCTCGCCAGCCAATTCTGCCCACGCAGATTCGCGTTGACCCCGCACAAAAAGTTTCACGACGATCAACGCACGGCCCGTACCTTCGACATGAATCGAGTTCGGCCGCGCGATAACCGACGAGTCTTTCGATTCCGAAATCGCGACCACACGAGCCACGGCACCAAAATCGGTTCCATCGTCATTGCGCGCCGCATAGCGGATCAGTCCACTCGCCCCATCGTGTTTTACCTCCACCTTGTCGGGAATGTGCAAAGCCTTTTCGTACAGATGGTTTGGTTCCACCTCATAGTGCAGCGCCAGAGTGACTTCAAAATCCAGCGACGACTGGTTCGCCTGAATCTCCATCACGACCAAATCATCGGTTCGAGAGACGAATGATTTGCGCTGATACGAAACGCCATCATCATCCCAAGTCACAAACGCCTCGCCCGTTTCCATATCGAGCGAACGACGATAATTGCGAAACCCTTTCTGCACGGGCATTTTGACTTTCAAGTCAGCCAGCGGCAGCGGAGTACCAATTTCCGGCTGATAGCCTGTTGCCTGAATCGCGTCGGCCATGACAGGTTCAGCCAATTTGGCCTTCCCATCGGCCAGCAGTTCACGAATACGAGGAAGCTCACCACTGACATCAGGCAACTCTTCAGTAACAACGCCGTGCCACAAATCCTCATGAGTCAACAAGACGGTTTCATCATGAACCGCGCCATAGACAGCCGCCCCGATCTTGCCATTACCACACGGCAACGCCTCACGCCATTTCGCGCCCCACCATCCAGCAGGTGTTTTAAGAGTGAGCTTATTTTTCATCGACCAATCACAAAATCCAACAGAAACACAAAAGCGGCAACAACGTAGCACGCCTTCCATCTTCGCCCGCAGAATCACCCCTCAAAGCACCGAAGGGAAGTCGAACAAAGTCAGCGAAGCCACAGACTTTAACAATTTAGTCACCCAAAACGCATGCCCCAGGACAATATGCGTCACCAGGTTAACGATTCGCGTCATTCCAGCCGCCAGCGCTGCGGAAAACGCGGAAACCGGCTCACCCTGATTCACGGTCTGGAGAAAAACGCACCAGCCTATCGCAAACTTCGCGGCCAAGAATTCAAAGACTTCCTGAATAAACTAAAAGAGATCCACAGCGGAGTCCCCGAAGTCCGCTCGCCAAACGTCCAGCGTTCCGAAATTGACCACGCACGAACCGCATAGTGATGCTCACGCCCGACGACGATGAAAAAGGCGAAGCTGGATTTAGGAAGTTGCTTTAGGATCTGATCGACTTCGAACTGCAAGTCCAGCTCGCCTGGATCAGAAACCGCTACGAAAGTCTATTATCTGAATTGAAACCAGAAGGCCTACGCAATGAAAACGGTCAGGGAATCAACAACCAACCCGTAGCGTTTGTGGCTCCGGCGTCGGCCACCGGAGCGTGATTTTCGATGATCATTGGTGCATTATATTGACGGCGATTTTGGACAATATCGGAGCGAATGAATGAACAAGGCTGCATCCGCTGGTGGTGGCGCAAATATCAATGGCGTCCTCTATCAACTCTTGTGGACACTCCTTCGAGTTTCCAAGCTTGCAATTTTTAGCCTCGAAGCTGACACATCTAATTCTGTATCAAGTGCAATCGTTGTAGCTGAACCATCTGACGGAGGTGATGTTCAAGTATCCGGCGACCATCACGAAGTTGAACAGCTCAAGGCGAGATCCGATGGTTCCAGCTGGTCATTGCAAGATGTGATTAAAAAGGTGCTTCCAGATTTGTTTCTTGCTGTATCCAGCGATTCCAAAAAGCCTCAAACATTTCGTCTCGTATCTGAGGGGGGAATCGGCAATTGGCATTCAGTCTACGAGGACTTTTTTCAAGACCTACGCAATCGCAATTGGAGCGCTGATCTGCATGAACTCGACGATTCAAAGCTTCTATCAACCGGCGCAAAAAGTCCGAAGCAAGGGTCAAAGCCATTCTTCCCGAATCCCTGCACCGAGCGAAGCCTGTTTCTGAAAATCAGTGAAGTGTTAGCCAAGCGGCCAAGCATTAAGTCGCTCGAGTTGGCCGAAACTGACCTCCAGCGAAGAGTTTGGCGGCTATTGGAACGATTTGATTTTCGCGATCCAATTCAATTTCAAGACGTTCAATCAAAGGTTGACGCCTTGCTTCTTGCTGTTGTGGACAGAGAATACGACGTCCCAAGGATTCGCGACCATCTTGCTGTCGAGTTGGCAAAACTTGCATCTACTGGTGACGCCAGCATCGTCTCCGCAGAATTTTTGAAGCAACATGGGATAGATTCGGTTCCGCTGACCAAATGGGCGAGCCATCGCGAGCGGGCCATGAGCGTTCTGGAACGAACGCTAACTCGTAGATCTTACAATTCGAAGCATAATGTAAGACACATAGGTTTTGCGTCAAAAAACGTCGGCAGTATCGTGGTCGTATGTGGCGCAAGCGGATGTGGAAAATCTTGGGCAATGAATTCGCTTGCATTGAAAGCCAACGCTTCCAACAACTTGCCCATACTCATTGAATCACGTGGGGATGGCGAGCAAGATTTGAAGAAAGTAGCCGAGACTTTCTGGTACGACATTCACGATGGCGAGGAACTACTTGCGTTTTCTAGAATTGAAAAACGACTTCAAAAAGTACTGGGTGCAGATACACGTGCAGGGATCTCAGTTTTCGTCGATGGAGTGAAGGAT
>CAZZDZ010000190.1:0-11676 GCA_964652675.1 uncultured Pirellulaceae bacterium | reverse complement strand
TACGAACTGGGGATTTTGATGCAGGCAACTTCGGTGCAGGTTTCGCAGAACAAGGAAGTCGTCAGCTTGTGGCTCTCTCCTTCGCTGCGAAATAAGTATCGCGAACAAGCCGACAATCACGGGCTTACCGCGCAGTTTGATGCCTGCGGAATTTCTACCATCAATGAAAAACTAACGAGCTATCTGTCGCAGTTTGTCAGCGAAGGCGACGCTTGCTGGGGTGACCGAATGAGCGCCAAAATGACAGCAGATGTGCTGCACTACGCCACAACGTTTGACATCGTTCGGCTGCACCAACTGAAACAATCCTACCCGGATTGGACCATGCAAAGATTGGTTGATCCAACCACCGGACAAGCGTTTTTGTTGTTCAATCGCGACAAGCAGCACTTTCCAACGGTCATCAATCTGACTGGTGCGATCGGCAAACGCACGGTGCAAATAGACACGTTCGACCTCCAGGAAGTTCGGCGTTACGTCCGATCCCGGAGCCTGTGGCTAACGCCACGCCAAAATACACCTGTGAATTCACTGCGATTGGAGAAAACCAAATGAGGTTTCGCGACTACGTTTGTATCGCCATTGTGACTCTGCTGGTCGCATTGACGAGCTATTTCATTACTGATTCTGTCGAAGACGCGATGTTTGCGTCGGTTGAGATCAACCGTGAAGACTCCAACCGAGCGGCAACGACCGTATTGTCAGATGATGAATGGGTCGAATTCCAGATTCAAATTGGCGCCCGCAGTTTGCGCCTTTTGACCAATGCCGCGCTGGATGCCGCCGAAGCACCTGACCACGATTTGTCGAACCCGCGTACTGGATGGCGATACGCCGTTGACTACGAAATACTGGACGCCAACCGCGATCTGATTAGCAAATCACGCTATCACTTTCGAAGCCAGATTCGACAGTTGATCGATGCAGAAACGGGTGAAACGATTTATCCAATCTTCTTTGGAAAGAGTTCGCTGGTCGCATCACAAACACGGGTCATGCAACTGGCCATCAATCGCGACGAGCGCCGTGCGGCAATCTTAAGAGTCAAGGTTGCGTCGAAGGACCAGGAAATCCAAGAACTGGTAGCCCGCGTATTATCCAAGTGCGAACGGGTGGACTTTGATTCACGGTCGACTTGGAACCGCTTGGCGCGTTCGCATCGTGATGCGATGTGCAAACACTGTGTCTACCATCATGATTTGTTATCGATCGAAGAACGCAACAACTTGTTGCGTTGGAAGTGGTGGTCTGCACCGGTTCTAACCGAAATAGAAAACCGCTATATGTTCTTCATTGGTGACATGGAGGACCAAGAAGTCCGCGCGGACTATCTCCCCGCAGGTCTGTTCGCTGACCAAAATTGGCGAGGCATGATCGCGGTACCGGAGCAACCTGGTACCGTTCGACTGCAGTTTCAGCACATCGACCCGGCAACCGAAGTCTCGCCAGCGTCGATTGGTATCAATTGGTTCGGTGCGGACGCCAGCGAACGTAAATCGCTTCATCACAAGAGTGACGTCGCGAATTCGCAGGTAACGATTGACGTCCAAGGCGGATTGATCGAAATCATGCCGTCGGCACGCGTCGTCGTGAATGCGTTCTGGCAACCGATTGACGAGGCGCCAGAAATGGCGATTCCAGATGGCCAAGTCGAACTGGATGTTACTCCGGAACCTTCGTACGTTCGGACCTATCTATCCGATTCGCGTCCATTCGAATACGCGGTCAGCCACTCCGACGGAAAACCAACGCCGATTCGGATCGTGCTTCGCTATCCCTACGCACCGTTGTTCTCCAATCAAGGTGCCTTGATCAGCCCCGATCCAATCAGTTCTGACGCGATCCGTAATATTTCATATTCACCCAATCCCGATGCGGCCGTTGACACCCCAACCGAACAGTTCCACGAATCAGCAAGCGGCGAAGCCGTTTGGGATTTTATCAATGCAGATGGCGAAGTTGTCGAATCAGGTACGCTGTCGATCGCTCCCGAAAAGTCTGTGTACGATCGATTCACCGTCGCCAGCAAGATGGAGCCCGTTTCGGATCCGCACGAGTTCTTCTTTGCCGTCCCTGCCGATGTTGAAAAGATCCGGATTCGTTCCAGCGATAGCCGATTACTGGTGGCAACATATACTCGTGTCCCCGAAATGCAACGGATCACTCGAGTCCCAGAAGATCAGCACGCTTTTAATCGGAAGGAATCGACCCGGCGATCATGGTTCGGGCTCAATCCGCTTGGCTATGAAGAAATGTTGCAAGCCAATCGTTCGTTTATCGTTCAGTCGCAAACGCGACCACCACAAAGCAATCCAGACATCCTGGCCGGCCAATACCGATGGCAGCGCTATGTTCCGAAAGGAAAGTGGATCGGCCGGCAACTTTTGGTCCCACAAGTTGTCGAATCGGAATTAACAAGCCATCAAGTGACCGAGTCGGCAATTGCAGTGACATTTTTTGAACTTGCCAATGGAAAAGAGCATGCGTACCGGACGCATGATTCAGAAGTGTTTCAAGAATCGACACACCCCAAACTCATTTTTGCCGCCGACGACTCGCCAGGACGCATCAAAGTCCTCGTCGACGGAAAGCTGATGTACGAAAAACGCGTGCTTTCGTCGAGAGGTCAGATCAGTCTGGACGAATTCGAATTAGGTCACGCTGGAACAATGCAAGTGTTGGCCGAAAACCCAACCCGCTTCTTTCTTGCGGGAAAAAGGGTTGCCGATGCCAAACGATACGTAAAACGAACCGCACAACGACTCAAAGACGGATTGCTGGATTTCGACTATCAGAAAGAAAGCACAGAAGATGAACTGTTGACGCTGCAACTCTATCGTGACGCCGATGAACAGGATCGCTGCCAACTACGTGTTAGCATTGACGGTCCATTCGACGCCGCGGGAAACCCGATTCGCAGAACGTATGTCGCGACACAAGAAAACCATTCTTGGACAATCCGAGAGCGGCTCTATGATCTTCGGCCCCAAACCGATCATGGCAGTGTTCTGCTCGGCCGCCGCGAAAATGTTGATACCGGGAACCGGTGTTATATCCGGATGGGCGCTGACTTGGCTCCCGGAAAATACCGCATCCAAGTAGAGCGAGCCGACGGAGTCTCTGGTGGCTATGTGTTGTTGTATCAGGCAATCCCCGGTGAAAAACCTACACGATCGATCAACTTGGCCGATGCAGGAGGAGCAAAATAATGGGAGCTAGAAATCTATTCTTTGGTGTCTTGTTCGGCATCGCGCTGACGGTTTACTTAAACCTGCAACGCTACACCAATTCTGTCGAAAAGTCTCAACCGCCAACGCCACGACTGGTGACGCAACCGGTTTCGGTTGACAGAACGATAGAACACAGTCCCGTTGAGACGCTGTCTGCCGAAACAATGGCTGCCGAGACGCAAGTCGATATCGGCAGCAACCAAAACACATCGGTTGAACAAGAAACTCATCGTCAAGTATCTATCGAACTATCGCTGAAGCAGCTTTTGCAACGGTCGATTGAACCGACCACCGTGCGCGTACCAACGGTCAATCAATTGACACGATTTGAAACGCTGATTGCACAATCGCTTCGACAGCGTTTACCGGATAACAAGCAACTTGATTCCAAACTGGTTCAACGTTGGCACGCGGACGGCTGGGCAGTGTCGCTATGCGGTGCAGACAACGACATCATGGTGATTTCAGAACAACCAGAAAACCGAAGCGGTCGAGGCATCTACGCGATCCGACTGGGAACGAAATCCAACGTTTTCCTTCAAGCACCTCACCGGTTTTTTGACTCTCAGTCGGGGCTGATTGTTCGCCAACTGTTCCAGGATCATCCGATCAAAGCCGCCGCTTGGAACAGCGTCCATCGGCGACAGATCGATTTGTCACACACCAACCATCACTTCCTGAACGCATTTACGCGCGCGGTCGTGACGACAGATCCGGCTTCGGTCGTTGCTCAAATTCATGGCTTTGGAAATGAAAAGCAACAAGCCATGACGGGCGATGTCGCCGCGATCATCAGCAACGGAACGCGGTTTCCGGATCGATTGGCGATCGCGACCGCCGCAGAATTGAAACAGGCGATGGGGGCTTCTTCGATAAGGCTCTTTCCCAACGAAGTCCAACAGCTTGGTGGCACCCGCAACCGGCAAGGCGAGCTGATGCGACAGTTGGGAGCATCCGGTTTTCTACATATCGAACTTGATAGCAAGTATCGCGATCAATTGCGAAAGGAAGCTAGCAAACGCAGCGAATTCTTCCGCAGCTTAGCAAAACGCAGCAAGTTACCAATCTAGACACCAAGGCCGGGCATAAATCGATATTCAGTGAACATAAATCACCTCTCGTTAAATCTTTCGCTAACTGCCCGGTCTAGCTGATTCCGATAAAGAACAAAATCGTCAAGCTTTGCGCCGAAGGTACGCTTGCAAAAGAGCTCAAGCAAGCATTCCTTTTCGAGGTAAAGCGAACAAGGTAGGTACGTGCGCCCCTTTGGTTGCACGTGCTCGACTTACGCTGTTTCCTGAAAGACTCCGTTGCCTCATCAACTGCAAAAAGGATTTTGCTGTTTCCGGGCTATCGTTGCGCGCTTTCACTTTCTTGTTGTTGCGTTGTCAGTCATGGCAACCTCATACAACTTGCCCGATCATTCTTTCGCTCAAGAGTTAGACGAAACTCGACAGCACCGGGCTCCTGTCAAAGCGCAAATCGTTTGGGACAACATCACCGATTCGGGTCAGTTCTTATGTGGAATTGAACCGGACTATTCGATGCGGCACCGCAAGAGTGTCGCTGCTTTAAAAGGAGGTTCTTTTGTAGAGTTCTTTGTTCCAAGCCACGAATTGGTTCGCGTTGTTTCGTGCAACACAAAGATTTTGGATCAGGTCGAAATTTGGACGTCCAATGGTTCGGGGATCTACCGCAAACAAAAGGCAGCAGTTTCACAAGACGGCTATTCAATGGTCGCCGCCCCCAACCAATCAGGAACTTCCATCGCCCGGGTTTGGCGACCGGCGCATTTGGCGGGAGAAATTTGCATCGCGGCGTTCACGTCACGACGCAAAACGCCGCAATTGTTGGACTACTACCAATGCCCCATCGAACAATCGGGTGCAAAGGTAGAAATTCAATCAGGTCTTGCAGCACGCGACTACAAATTCGTTCCTGCCGGCCAGTCGCGACGACTTCAAACTCGTGGACCAAAACGGCTGAGGATCGAAACAAGGCTAAAGTACAATTCGGATATCCAGAGGAACCAACCCTATTGGGTCCGTGTATTTTGCGATGGCGTTTTAAAGCAGGTGCTTTCGTTCAACACGCTTTCGCCGCGCAATGAACGCGTCTTTGTCGACGATTGCGAACGAATGGTTGGACGTCGCGAATTTGCCTACGTCGATTTGGACGCAGGTGAACGTAACGTCGAAATCAAAACGTCGCACGATGTCTACGTTCGCGTCGATGGCATTGGGCTAGATTTGTGTCGCCCGAATCTGAACCGAAGTTTCGATTTTCCATCGTGGCAGAAAGTTCAAAAGTCGCTTTCAGTTTGGGATGCATCGCACCTTGATCCGGGATCGTCCGTACTTAGCGAGACGTTTTTGCATGATGGTCGATTGCCAACGATCATGCGCGCGGCCGGCGGCGATCAAATTTGGAATCCCTATTTGAACCAACAACGAATCGCCAAGTTGTCGCGTGATAACAGCATTCCTCACAGCGGATTGCGAGCCTATATGTGGATGCGGGCGATCGCCACCAACCACATGGGCGATGCCGACTACGGCGACGAAATCAGCGTGCCTGATTTGGCGGAACGTTTGCGTATCAACACGCGATTTGTCGACATGGTTCCCATCGATTTGCCCAGCGATAGCGAAGCACGAACGGTAACGTTCAGCAACCAAAGACCGCGAAGTCCAAAGCTGCATGCTGCCGAGGTCATCTTGGGAGAACAGCATTTGCCAAATGCGATTGCAGCGATGCCAACCGCAACGGTTTATCGTCTGCCCTATCAAAACGGCGCGAAGCTGCGGTATCGCGTTCCCGATTCGGTGGGCACGACGATGATTCGCGTTGTCGTCGACCAGACACATTTGAATCAGAAAAGCGTCGTCATGGTGCGCTATGATGATCGAGAGCCCATCGAATTGACCGTTGCCCCGCAAGACGTATTGAAAAACGATTGTTTTGCACCCGGAACAACCGACGCAGCGCTTTCGGGGCTTGCAGCGATTCATCCGTTGTACAACAGCGGTACTGCTGGCGGTCCATTTTCGATGTGGAAAGATCCCGTTCCGATGGTTCGCGCGGCGACGTGCGAGTTCGCAAAACCTGCGGACGTAAAGAACATCGAAGTCTGGTTGGCATCGTCCAAACATCCAAGCGTTCGTATCGGTCTGCAGTATATGGATTCGCGAAAGAGCGAACTTCCAGAATCCGCATTCCGCGCGCTCAACGCGATCGCTTTCAACGAAGGAATCGATCCCGAATCTAGCCGGTTTGCATCACAAGAAATTCGCAATGATTCGATTGGTGTCGAGCGCTGGTTGCGGACTCAGCACGATGCGTTTGTAATTAGTGTTCAGCCGTCTGACGATATGGCGCCACCCACCGAAATTTGGGACGCAGCGCGGCTTGCGACGATGCATCGAGACGCCACGTTCGCTGCCAAAGCGGATCAACTAGCGACTGCGATTGGAATGTGGTCTCAAATCATTCGCCACAGCCAAGGAGTAACGCGGCGAAACGCGATCCTTTCGCGAATCAATGCGCTGCAATTGGCCGACGAGGACCTATTGGCCGATCGCGAACGTCGAGGCTGGCTGCGTTACAGTGAAGACCCCGAATTGCGAATCGCTGTTTATGAGCAGTTGCTGGAAACCGTAAAAGACAATGACGCACAAACGGGCATGATTCTGGGTTTTGCGGCAATCGAAAATCCGCATGGCCAATATGAAACACGACTGGCTAGACATTTTATGCAAGCTGGCCGTTATCGATACGCGCTGCTCGTGCTTTCATCATTTGAGCCAACCGAGGAAACTCAAGACATCCTTTTGCGATGTAGTTTTCATGTTCAATGGTGGACTCTGTTTGACAATACGCTCTGGAAAATCCAAGACTTGGACACGCGCAATCTTTGGTTGGGGCTGAAACAGCTGCGTTTAGGACACTATCGACAAGCCAAACCGTTGCTGCAATCCGCTGGAGAGAAAGGCGTTAAGTGGTTGAGTCATTGGGAACGCGGGGACGCGATCTTCAAACGATTAAAACACCGCGATCACTCGGTTCGTTTGCGTGCGATTGGTGACTGGGAAAACTGGCAGGCCGATCATCCTGGACATCACTTTTGGGTCGAGGAACCCTCTGTGATCAAGTCCTGTAGCGGTACTGCGACGATATTCTTAGAGAAACGCGACGTGCGAATCCGGAGGCACAAACTGGATTCAGGCCAAACGGCAAAGCTGGCCGTCCACGGACCGGTAAAAGCCAGGATTGAAATACGCCCGATACATGACAGTACGACTTCGGATCCAAAGGACGAATGGATATACATTACCAGCAATGGCAATGTCCAACGCGTGCCCCTGATCGCAAACGCCCCGTCACGCACACTTTCGATCGAACAAGCCAGCGGCCAACCGGCAAGCCACGAACATCCTGGCGAACGCGTGTTTGTTGAAGTGGATTTGCCTGCCGGTTTCAACCAGTTTGGCATTCGTTCGCAGAACTCCGCACTGTTGTTGGCGGTTGCCGTGCAACGTCCCGATATGACTTTGCCGGTGCTGCCGCATGTAAACGAGACCACCATGGCTGCGATCGTCAAAGGCAGTTTTGGCAATCAAAAACATCGTTGTAACATTTCCCAAAAAGGCGATGTTTCCAGCGCGAATCAGGATCAATGCAAAGACTGTTTGCGGTTGGTTTATCGCAATGGTGAATGTCGCAGCATCCCACGTAGTTTTGTTTGCGAACCATGTGGTTGCAACGAAATACACGCTGCAAAACACTACCTTGATCAGATCAACACCGTCGATGCAGATGTGTGGAGAAACCGCGTCGTTCCAACAGAACAACCGATCCAAATCGTCGACCGAGATTCACTGTTTGAACACGCTTTGGATGCATACGCCGTCGGTTTGAATGGAGAAAATGGCAACCAGATCAGTCGGGTTCTTGCGATCGTTCAGTTGCAGCAACTAGCAAACGATTATCCCCAACGCGACGACATTAGTAAGTTGCTCAATCGGCTCATGTCGGGCACTCGGTGGGAATCGTTTCAACAAATCGACTCGCGCGCAGGCGTTCATTCGTTGGACATCGATGGTTGGGTGCCAGAAAGCCTTGGAGCGCGAATCCGAAAATCCTATGCCGTTTCGCCATCCAGTCCGTTTGTGTTGACCGGGGACAAGCAAATCACGTTGTTGACCAACAATGATCACCCAACGGAATTCGAAGTCATCTTGCGAGCACCACGCATGGGATTTTTGCCTCGCGGTGAAACGACCGTGGTGATGGAGCGACGCGCCCGATCGGAATTGATTTCCATCGCTCCTGATCAGCAAAGTGCCGTCGTTCGCGTCCAACTGCCCGCCGGTCCCCAGTCGCTGCAGATCAATCAAGGAACACCAGCAGCCAATCAGTATTTGTATGTCGACGTAAACGAAACTCTGCCAGATGGCAGTATCGTGCCGATCCAGGAAAGCAAAATCAAACTAAAAAGTCGATCTCGCACCTATCAAGTCGCGACCGTGGACGAACCGCTTCAGTTTCGTGTTGCTGGTCCCACATTGTTGCGTATTGACCGAAACCACGACGGAAGAGTGACGCAAGAGATCATTGCGGTTGAACACGATCGATCGTTTTCGTTATCGCCTCGGGGTAATCGCACATCCTCTTTGATCCGCGTATTTGAATTGTCATTGAACGGTTCACGCATTCCGTCTTATCAGCCCGAGTTGATCCAGGCAGAACCAACCAATAAGTGGGCCGATTCGGTCGTGCAAACCCTGTACGAACAAGTCGATAACGCAGGCGAACCTAACACGTTGCATGCGATTGGTTTGCGTTCGCCCGATTTGGAACCTTTCCCGTTGCGTCTGAATGACTACGGCGATCTTGGGCTACAAGAATTGGGAACTTGGTCCGCGCAAGCTGGTTTTCGACAGCGCGACGCGATCGAAGAATTCATCCAAGACGAAAACACCGAACGCACCTTTGACTTCTCACTCACACGCCATTACTACGATCAATGGCGCGATTTGTATCACAGCAATCAGGCTCTATTTCGTCCGCGATTGAACGGTGGACCCACATTGGGATTTGTTCATGAAGGCGAAAAGTACCGTGATTTGAACACCTGCGAACAGGGTTCTTGTCGTGAGCGATGGGGTGATGTTCGATTCAATTGGAGAGGCTATTTTTACAGCCAGTTTGCCGACCAGCCGATTCCCGTTGGCAACAGCTCCGTTCCTTGGTCGGCAGGTTTTAATGCCTCAGTGACTCGTCCGCATACCCTGACAAGTTCTTGGCGTCACTCTCCGACGCTAACGTTCTTTGGCCGAACGTTGAGCGAAGACAGCAGCGGATTTGAACCTGGCGAATTGGATCAGGATGTATTTACGTCCTTCAAGTCGGATCATCGATACGGTTTACGCATTTCGGATCGCTTCGTTTATCAGTCTTGTTTGGATCGGCGCTGGTGGATTCGTCCTTCGCTGATGACCAATCCCGACGAAATCACGCCGGACAATCTGGGATTGCAGTTGGGAACGGATCAACTGTTGGGACCGGTACAGCTTAGGCTTTCATACCGAGCGACCAGCTTCCTTTCCGATAATGATCGAGAGGAATCATCCACGCAAAACATTGTGGCCCTGGATGTCGCCTTGGAGAGTTGGCAGAGCCGAACGCGTCGCAACCAAATCAGTTTTTCGTTGCGAAATGAATTAGCCAGTGGTCGATCCACCATCGGTTTCAACTTTGCCAGTTTCCTGAATCATTCGCGTGGCTATCGCGACATACGACCGTCTACTCAACTCTTTGGACCGATTCGAGAAGAACGTGCTGCGAAGCACTACTCGATACAACAACGATAATGGCGATCGCCCAGTCCACCCTGCCGACCGACAAAAAAAGTCAAAAGCGTCGCAGGCGTGAGACGACGCCAAACCCTCACCTAGACTTCGCTGCGGTACGCCGGTCAGCCAAGAAACTCTTATCGCAAAACCTGCTGCCCTATCAGCACCGACTGAACTCGAAACTACTCAGTCAGTTGTTCATTGCGTTCCAAGATTGGTTGGCTGAATTTGAATTAGAAATCGTATCCCAGTTAGAACATGTACCCGATCATGCCAAAGAGAAATGGCTGCAAGATCGAATCGGGCTGCATGATCGCAGGCAAGTAGAAAATCAAACCGTCCGATTGCTGACAGATTTTCTGTTTCAGTTCACGCAACTGCGCCTGTTGGAACTGAAACGGCTTGGGATGGAAAATCAGCAGTTTCGCAATACGATCGCAAAAGTACAAAGCGAATCGGCGCGCCGCAAAATCATTTTGCAGTATGCGGCCACATTGGGCGCGTCGGCCGAACAGCTAAAAGGCGACGAAAAAGCTTTTGATAGATGGTTTGACGAAGAAGCAGTGACCGATCGATTTGCCAAACGCGTTGGTGAAATCGAATTGCTGTTAGCGTTTACATTTGAGCGAATCAGCGTGGTGGTCGATCAGGTCTTCGCGATGATCTATCGAAACAACAATGAACTAAACAACCAATCCAGCGAAGACGACTTCGAGGATTTGGTTGAACGTCTAACAGGGGCTTGGCAACGACTGTCAATCGAATCGCGATTGCACGACGCGATTCACTACGAAGGCGACAGTCGGATTTGCGTCGCGGCGTTGAAATGTTTGGGCGCGGCCATGTGTCGCTTGCCAGAAAACTTGGGCGATGAACTGATCGACAAACGAACGCATATCTTGCTGCTACGCACCATTGTCGAAGCCAGGACGGATGTTTGGGTTCAATGTGAGTCGATCACAAACTTGGCGTCTCTATCGATGCAGCGCGTGACACCTTTGTTGATCCAGCGATTGTCCAATCCGATTGACGGGGACGACATGTTCGTGCGCAGGCACATCCTGAAACTATTCTCCAGTGTCATGCTGAAGAACCGCAATCGGGATTTACAACTGCCCAAGGTAGATGGCGAACCCAGTGCATTTGTGCGACAAGCATTTGCCAAAACGGCATTTTTGTCTACCAACGAAGACACACGTCGCCAATGGGCGCAAATCGCATTGCACGACGAAGTGCTGCAAGTCCGCGCGGCGGCGCTGTTGGTCGGTGTGGAAGTCGATTGCAGCATCAATGACCTGATCGATTACCTGCAAGTGATCGTCAAAGTGCTCCAGGACGACACCGATCCATTTGTTCTGCGCACGGCGATGCACGTCGTTGTCACCGTCATGGGGCAAGTCACCGCCAGCGCGGGCCAGTCACCCAGTGCGATAGATGACATCGACGAAAACGAAGTCCGCAGGGAAACCGTCCACGCGTTTTACCATCAGCGAATCCTACCGCGTCTGATTCGATTGCAGCGCAGCCACGAAAGTGTTCCCGTGCGACGATGGGCATCGCAAATCCGCGAACAGTGTTGGGCGATCACGGAC
>CAZZDZ010000189.1:0-11711 GCA_964652675.1 uncultured Pirellulaceae bacterium | reverse complement strand
GTAGATGCTGGGGATCACTTTAATTCCCTTCTCTTCGACACCATCCCATCGTACATCACATAAGTCGCGGATTCGTTCGACTGTGTCGGACTTGTCGTTTTCCAGCTCGTTCCATTTAAAGTAGCTGTGGGTAATGGTTGCGAAGCGTTTTTCTTCAGCCAACGCGTCCTTGGTAAGCGGACGGAATCCCTTGAGCGGATTGCGAAGAGCGCCGGGGTACTCCACGGGATCCACAACAAACGTCTGCGCGTTCACAGTGGGAGCCATCGCTAAGATAATTGCCACCCCGAAGGCGCAGATGAAAGATCTTGCTGGTGAAGTTTTTATCGTTAAACGGGTCATGCCAGAAAACTCTCAATGCGGAACCTTAATTGCTCGTCGCGAACAGGGATTCATCGACTATACTGTCGGATTGCCTGACTGAGTTCAAAGCTACCCCGCTCGTTTTTTTCAAAATCGTCCATGCCCAACGCCATCATTAAATTGCGAGCGTTGCTTGATAGCGACGATGCTGTGCGTTTGATCAAGCTGCTGGGCATTATTGCGTTGATGGCAATCTTAGAGGTCGCAGGTATCGCGTCCATTCTGCCATTTTTGACATTGGCGACTTCGCCGGAAGCCATCACGGATAACCAATGGGTTGCCTGGGCATATCAAACTGCGGGTTTCGATTCCCATCGTCAGATGCTGATCGCGTCGGGTTGTTGCGTGATTGGTTTGCTGACGATGTCAAATCTTTTGGCGATTGCGTCCATTTGGCAGCGTCAGAAACTGGCCTGGCAAATTGCCCACAGCATTTCAATGAAGTTGGTACGCGCCTACGCAGAGCTTCCCTATCAGTTCTTTTTGGAAAATGACTCTGCAGATTTGATCAAAAAGATCGTAAACGATGTTCAAGGTTTGGTGAATGGAGTTTTTCTTGCTGGCAGCCAAGTGCTCTGTCAGTTGTTGGTCTCGTTTACCATTTTATGCATGTTGTTGCTGGTCGATTTTTGGATTGCGATCACAGCGTTTTTGTTGTTTGCAGGTATCTATCTGGTCGTCTTTCTGTTGCGACGTTCCTATGTGGCAGGGCTTGGTAAAGAGCAGTTGGATGCGAACCGTGTCCGTTACAAAACGTTTGCTGAACTGATCACAGGAATCAAGACGATTAAGAGCGAAGGTGTGAAATCGTTTTTCGTTGACCGATTCGAGAAGGGGTCTGACCGATTCACACTTGTGCATCCCAAGCTCGCGTTTATTGCTGCGATGCCGCGCTACATCATCGAAATCATTAGCTTTGGTGGCGTCGTCTTATTGACGTTGTATCTGGTCATTACCAGTAACGACTTCATCAACATCATACCTACCTTGGCGATCTTTGCGTTGGCCGGATATCGTTTGTTGCCTGCGGTCAATACAGCGTACGGATCGATGACTCAAGTCATTAGCAGTTTTCCGGCAATCGAAGCCATCTACCAGGATATCCATGCGGTGGCGGACGCACCGTCACCGGAAACGAAGGAAATCGCCTTCAAGGAATCGATACGACTCGACGGACTTTCTTTTCGATACCGCCCAGACGCACCACTGGTTGTTGACGATGTAACCCTATCGATCTCCAAAGGAACCAAGGTTGCTTTTGTTGGCCCAACTGGATCTGGCAAAACAACGTTGATTGACAATTTGATGGGGCTTCTCATTCCCCAAGACGGAACGCTGTCGGTCGATGGAGTCGTGATTGACGAGACCACTCGAGCCAGTTGGCAAAGAATGATCGGGTACGTGCCGCAGGAGGTTTTCTTGTATGACGATACGATCGCTCGTAACGTCGCGTTTGGAGCTGAGAAGGTCGATAGGGACCGTGTTGAAGAGGTCTGCCGAACCGCTCAGTTAAGTGGCTTTGTCGAGGAGCTTGGTGAGAAGTACGAAACCAAGATTGGTGAACGCGGTGTGCGGCTTAGCGGTGGGCAACGACAACGACTCGGGCTCGCCCGTGCTCTTTATCGTCATCCGCAAGTGTTGCTACTTGATGAAGCAACCAGCGCGCTAGACAACGTGACTGAACGTCATGTGGTCGACGCAATTCACGGACAGTTGCCCGGGGTCACGATTATCATGATCGCGCATCGGATATCTACTGTGCGAAAATGCGATCGGTTGTACATGATTGATCGCGGCAAGTTGGTCGCCGAAGGCAATTATGAAGAACTATTGAGTTCAAGTGATTTGTTTGCAGAATTGGCTCGTTTTTCTTGAGCCTCATGAATCAATCGAGTCAGTGTTGATGACAACAGTTGAACATCGGGTTCCAAGAACATTGTGATATGACTGATCGGCAGGTCCACATACTGAACATGGTCAGAAACGTCGCTCCAGTTTAGTCTTTTCCAATCACTTGTTTGGCTTCGGATCAAGACAATGTCTCCGTCATAGTCAGAGGCAACGTAGTTCCAGTTGGCGACGCCGATCGCCTTTTTCACCTCATGCGAATAGACAGCTCGCTTGGCGTATGCGGATCCATAGGCCAGGACACGTCGACGATTCAGCGATTTGCACTGGTTGACGATTCCGCGGCTGAAGAAACGTACAATTTCGCCCCAGTGTCCGCGTTTGAAGTTGTTCCATTGCTGCAGGACTTTCCCTGTTTTCCTTTTCGCGAGGCTCACTCGTTGCGTCATCGATGGTGCCACTGAATCAAGGATCACAAGCAGGGCTACCTGTTTGCCTTGCTGTTTTAGCTGCTGAGCCATTTCCAAGACAACGCGCGCGCCTGCACAGTGCCCGGCAAGAAAATAGGGGCCGTCCGACTGAACGGTTAGCATTTCAGCGAGATAGTGCTGCGCGATTTCTTGCATGCTGTTCATTGGTGCGCATTCACCGTCCAATCCAACAGACTGAAAGCCAAAAATCGGTTGGTCAGATTCCATGTGAGGAATCAGCGAACGCAAGAACAAACTGTGAACTCCACCAGCATGGACGCTGAAAAGCGGTGGCTTATCGCCCAGAGGTTGAATTGGCAAAAGCGACGTCCATCGTCGATCCTGACTGCCATTTTCTAATAGCGCGGCAATCCCCGCGATTGTCGGCCGTTCGACCAAATCTGCAAACGTAATTCGCTGACCCAAACGGTCTTCAATCATGGCGACCATCCGCACCGCTGCTATCGATCTTCCACCTAGATGATTGAATTCCGCGTGCACGTCGATGTTTTGCACGCCCAATAATTCCCCCCAGATTTTCGCGATCTCAAGTTCGATCTGAGTACTGGCGAGAGTCACTGGCTGATCTGTTTCGCCAGCATCGCAACTTGTCGTGGTCGCTTCAAAAGGAAGTTTTTCGGTCAAACGTTCGCGAATTTGACTAACACTCGAACTGGGATTGGCACAGACTTCGCAAAGGCCGTCCACAAAGGCGGCGAGCAACGTTTTGATCTTGTCCGCCGACAATTGATTCGTGAACGTACAATCGATTGCCCAAGTTTCGCCTGGTTTGATCACGAGTGTTAGCGGAAATGTTGTGGTAATGCCACCGGAGAAGTTCGTCAGTGTCAGCCCGCCATCGACATCGACGTGCAGATCTTGCGAGGGCAGATTTTCGTAGACCAGCAGTGTCTCGAATAGATTTTGACCACCACTGAGCTCCGAGCAAAGCTGAATGTCACCAAGCGGATAGTGATTGTGTGGCTGCCCAAAATTGGCTTGATGCAACGCCTTGGCTAGTTCGGAAAACGTTTGGTTATCCGATACAGCTGTTCGCAACGGTATGACGTTGGAAAAATTTCCAGCCATCGACTCACGCTCCGGTAAATCGAATGATCGACCGGCGTCCGTTGTGCCAAACACAATGTCGTCAACACCGCCAACCACAGACAACACCAACGACCAAGTCGCGTAGACAACCGCAGCAGGCGTGACTTGAATTTCGTTGGCTGCTCGTTCGAGTGGTGCTCCGAAATCTGCTGGCAGTTCGGCTGAGTAGATTACTTGTTTAGGATGGCGATCGTCAGAACTTTCTCGTTTCAATGGTGCTAACGAATTCGGATTAGAAAATCCGCTTAAGTAGCTCGTCCAATACGCAGACGATACAGCATCACTTTGCAGCTTGTGCCAAGCAAGATACTCGCCGTAAGACGGGATCTGGTTCAATTCAGTCGCAACGGAATTCCGCTCTGACTGGTACAGCGAGAATAGGTCTCGCAGGATCACGATCGCTGACCAACCGTCCAGTAACAAATGATGGCAGCTCCAGACACATTCGTAGGCATCGTCAGCGGTTCGAATGGCGGTCAAACGGCTAACGGGTGATTCTGAAAGATCCAGTCCAGTCGCAGCATCTTTTTCACAAAAGTTCGCCAGCCAAGACTGTTGATCCGACGGCGAAGTTTCTCGCAAATCATGCCAGGACACATTCGCTTGGCAGGCAGCTCTCGTTACCAACACTTGCTTTTTGTTCTTTAGCGTCTGAAGCGACATTCGCATCGATTCATGTCGATCACTTACCAGTTGCCAAGCGGCGGCCAGAGATGGCTGATCCAATTTTCCACTTAAACAAAAACGCACCTGCAAGAAACCAGGGTCTGGCTGATTTGGCTGTACACAGTGATACAGTAACGCCGATTGCGTTCCTGTTAACTGATAGATCGACTGGACGTTGTTTTTGTTCATGATGGCCAAGCAACAGCGAATTACCTTCGCTCTATTCTAGTTCACCTAGCAATTCATCCAATTCATCTTGGCTTAAACCAGATTCAGGGAAGTCAGTAGGAGTCTTTCCACCAGCATCGGGATTTTGGCAATGCTCGATGAGCCCAGTAATCTGTGACTGGAAATCTTGTGCAAGTTGATCGATCGTTTCACGCCGGTGAATCGCGTTGCTGAAAGTCCATAAAACAGACAACCTACCGTCCCAGATGCCGGAATTTATTTCCAGCCAATGGCTACGCGAGTTGAACCGTGATCGATCCATGCGGCTGTCATTTTCAAGAAGATTCCAGTCGCGATCAGACGTTGTCTTGCTGGTAACGCCCAAATAATTGATGAGCACTTTGGCGGGCTGGATATTTTGAATTGCCATTCTAACGCTATCATCGTCGCACAGATATCGCAAAACTCCATAGTCAATTCCCTGACGCGGTATTGCTCTTAACTGCTCCTTTATCTGCTTGATCGAAGTCCCCGGATCTTTGGGGTCTGATAGTCCAACCGTGATGGGAAAGAAGGACGTGAACCAACCAATGGTATTGGACAAATCAATTTCAGGAGAAATTGATTCACGACCGTGCAATTCCAAGTCGACTCGCAGACGCGGTGCCTCCAGCCATCCAAGCAACGTTTGGGCGATCGCCGTATAGACGATGTCATTCACGCGCGTGTTGTAGGCATCGTTCGTTTTCGTTAGCAACTGCTCTGTCAGCGTCACATCTAGCGATGTTTGTATCGTTTCAGCACTCGATTCGTCAGGCGGGCGCGTTTGCTCGTGATCAACAGGCAAATCAAAGCGAGTGCCCTCGGGGATCTCCGTCCAATAGCCAAGCGTTGATCGACATTGTTCACTTGCCGAATACTGTTTCAGGTGCTGCATCCATGTCATCATCGAGGTCGTTTTGCCGATCGTTTGATTGTCTTGGCTTACCTCGCCCTGAACATGCCGGGTGAAGTCGTTCAGCAAGATTGACCAAGACACATGATCGATCACCAAGTGGTGCGCGACAATCAACAGTCGTCGAGGCGAATTGTCAGCGAATTGCAGCAACACGAACTTAATCAGCGGCCCTTGGCTAAGGTCAAACTTGTCGTGAAGCTGCGCGACAACCGGATCAACGATGTTGGCGTCTGGAGAGGGAAACGACAAACGCTCCAAAGACGATTTTGGTTGTTCGGGCGAGATCGACTGAACCCAGTTTTCATCACGTCGCGAAAACGTCGACCGCAGTGCATCGTGTCGCGATAAACAATAATTGGTGGCTTGTTCGATCGCTTCGTTGGAAACCGTAGTTGGGACCTGGAGCAGTCGCGTTTGATTCCAGTGGTGTGGCGCGACTAGGTCTCGGCTTAAAAACCAGCTTTGAATGGGGGTCGTAGGCGCATCGCCTGTGACAATCTCGTTATTCGCTGTCTTTGCGTTTACGTCAGTAGCCACTTTGGCGAGTCCAGCGATCGTTGGGTGCTTTGCTAGATCTTGCGGTTGCAGGTTTAAGCCAGCTTCTCTGGCACGAGAGACAACTTGAATGCTGATGATCGAATCACCACCGATTTCAAAAAAATTGTCGTGAACGCTGATCAAATCTGTGTGCAGCAGTTCTTGCCAGATCGTTGCCAGTGTCTCTTCGGCCGTCGTGCTCGGAAGCACGACCGACTCTGTGTCCTCGAATGTTTTTTGATTTGGATCGGGCAGCGCGGCGAAGTCAATTTTGCCATTGGCAAGCCTGGGGATCGAATCAACTACGGTGATCGCATCGGGCACCATGAATTCGGGTAAACGATCACTCAAGTATTCACGAATCTGGTCAGCGTCCACGTCACCGGTCACGTAAGCTGCCAACTGCCGGTGAGTGGTCGAGCCGTCGTTCGCCAGAGATTCGTGCGATAGCCAGCGCGACAACACTTTTTGTTGCTTTGGCGAAAGATCGTTGATGTCCTGTTGAATGTTTGTCACTTGATCGCTTTCACCATCACTATCGACCGAGTCCACATCGCGTCGCTGGTGTCTTCGGGGATTTCCAAACCATCCAAAACCGACATTGAAAACGAATCGAACGATTTCAGTAACGCTCGCTGATGAGCGCGACTCAGGGAATCAGATTCGTTCGTCATGTAGGTAAACACTCCGCCGGGGCGCAAGTGCTTCGCCGCTGCAACGAAAAAGTGTTCAGCAAAGGTAGAACTCTGCGCGACTTGTTGCACAAAGTCTGCCTCATTCAGCGGATACGTGTGAAAGAAGATGCCGTCAAACTCAGCCAGCGTATCAATCACGTCTTGCCACAAACCTGGCACCACGCGAATCGTGGCATCGGGATACTTCTGATGCCATTGTCGACAGCGATCGACGATCGTTTCGTTGCATTCGATGATCGTGTGCGAGGCAACATCTCCTGCCTGGATAAAGTCGGATCCGATACCACGGCCGAAACCGATCTCCAACACATCACCGTGTGCTTCGGTCACCATCGCGGCCATCGCCTTCATCACTGGGATCTGCCAATCCTCCATGATTTCATCGTCGGTCAACGCACGATGTGTGCGGTCCTGCAAATTGCCGACCGAATCAGTGCCCGCGATCAAGTCGATTGAAATCGCACTCAAATGCTCTAACTCATCGGCAAACTCTTTCATCGAACGGTTCACCATCCAGTTGCGTTGGCTTTCCCGCGGTGTGCGCAGGAAGCTGTCGCTCTTAATCTGCAGAGTTACTTCGTAGTCGGATGTTCGCTTCATGCGTTTCATGATGACTGCCCCGTTGGTGCTTGCGACTGCAACTCTTGGTCAAGCTGAGCGTCGGACATCGCCAATAGGTCTCGCATCAGTTCGTTGACCTTCGCAGGACTGAGTTTTTGCATTCTCGCTGCAAGATCATTGTCATCGCTGACCGATCGTGCAGTGGCAACAGCTTCGTTGACGGCTGCATGTTGCAACAACACGTTTTCGATTTCACCTAACTCTATCCGATGCCCACGGATTTTAACTTGTTGGTCGATTCTTCCAGCGAATACTAATTGGCCGTCGCTGCGAAAATATGCCAGATCACCTGTGCGATACATGCGCTTATTCTGTGCGTCACCGAACGGATTGAGAACGAACTTACTCTTGGTCAGCTCGGGTTGGTCAAGGTAACCCTTTGTTAGTCCAGCACCCGATAGATGCAATTCCCCACAGACTCCTGGAGGCACCGCCCGCCGTTGCGGGTCAAGAACGTAGGCGTGCGTATTGGAGATTGGCCTTCCGATCGGAATCGGTGTCGCCGTTTCATTTACCGTCAATTCGCAAGCTGTGCACCACACGGTGCTCTCGGTGGGACCATACTCGTTGTAAAGACTAGTATTCGACAATGACGAATGATGTTGATCTACGAGAGTGCCGGACGCTGCCTCGCCAGCTACGATTGCAGTTTTTAGCGACGACAATTGTGTGGCTGGTGAATGTTTGAGCAATAGCTCGTATAGCGTTGGGAGTGCCAGCAGGTGTGTGATTCGATGTTCTTCGATCAGCGTTGCCAGGTGCCGAAGGTCTTGTTCCGCTTTGGGCGGAGGCAACACCAGTGTGCCACCGTCAACAAGTGTCCAGAAAATACCGACCAAAGAGCTGTCAAACGAGAAAGATGAAAGCAGAAGAAACCGTTCAACCGGCGCCCCATAAAACTCTCGTCGTGCTAACGTAGAATTAATCAAGTTCTGGTGAGAAATCGGAACACCCTTGGGCTGCCCGCTGGAACCGGACGTGAAGATCACGTATGCCGTCGATTCGCCGTCACGGGGCAATCCGTTTTCAACGTGTGATTTATTCTTGGTAGCGTTTTGGGACTCCAAGTTGTCCATTTCAATAGTTTTCCACGGACCGCGTGGAACGTCGGCGCTTCGGCTTTGAAGCGTCACGACAGCGGATAATCTTGCTGTGTCGGCAAGACGCTGAAGTTGCTCGGCGGGGTAGGTCGGATCGAGTGGGACATATGCGGATCCCGATTTCAAAATCCCCAAGATTCCGACAATCATGTCGAAACTTCGATCAACAAAAACTCCGACATGCGACTGCGGGGATACACCTCCGGCTTGGATTGCCTGAGCCAGTTTGTTGGATTTTTCATTCAAGACACGGTAAGTCATTGTCTGTCCACCAAATGCAACGGCGATTGCATCGGGATGTTCAACGGCTTGTGCCTCGATCAAAGAATGGATGGATCGATGGGTGTCGAATTCACAAGCAGTATCGTTCCAGTCGTAGACGATTTTTTGCTGGACGACCTCAGATAAATGCGGTAATTCTCCGATTTTCGCGTTCGCGTTGGAAATGAATGTAGCGAGTCGTTGCTCAACATTCTCTAGCAATTGGCACGCAAAGGTCTTCGAGAATTGTGTCTGATCATGAACGATTCGCAAGTCGATTTGCGCACCGGGAACGACGAGCAGCGCGACCGGATAATTACTCTGTTCGTGATGCTCGATCGCTTCAACCGACAATTGTTGTGAATCAAGTGCATCATCGTTCACGTCGGGATAATTTTCGTACACCACGATACTCTGAAGTAATTCGCTGCCGCGTGGAACATCGCTCCACTGTTGCACAGATGCGAGCGGACTTAACTCGAAATCACGTGCTAACACTTGGTCTTTTTGAATCCGTCTGAGCCAATCCACGACAGACGAATCATCAATGCGAACACGCAGTGGCAACGTATTGATAAACAACCCGACCGCCGATTCGATTCCCGTCAATTGTGGTGGCCGACCAGACACTGTCGTACCGAACACAACATCGTGCTCGCGTGTATGCATACTTAACACGGCTGCCCAGGCACCAACGACAATAGAATTGACGGTAAGTCGATGTTCCTGAGCAAATTTTTTGATCTGTTGTGAAAGGTCGTCAGACAGTTTTAGCCGCTGTTCTCCGTGGTGATTGTCTTCGCTGTCTCTTTGACCAACACGGTCAACCAATCTTGTTGGCGAATCGAAGCCGGCAAGCTGTTCTCGCCAGAAACTTTCAGCTTTCTCTAGGGATTGCGATTGGACATGCCCGATGAAGTCGGCATAGCGAAACGGTGCATCAATTTGCGCATCATCTGAGTTCTCAAGCTGCAGATAAGTCTTGAATACTTCCTTTAAGATCAACGCGGTTGACCAACCGTCGGCGATCAAGTGATGGTAGGTCCAAATGATTTGCGTTTGCGAGTTTCCAAGATCGATTTCAGCGAAGCGCATCAACGGGCCATCAGCAAGGTCGAATCCACGCGATCGATCTTGTCGGAGGTACTTTTCATGAGCGCTGACCAAATTCCCGTTCCGGTCTAGTTGTTGCCAGGGTATAGCGACTCGCTCGCGAACAACCTGAAGCGGTTCGTCGATTTCTTCCCACAGAAAAATCGTTCGCAAAGCTGCATAACGATGAACAACTTTGTTCCAAGATTCCCGAAATCGCTCAAGCTGCCAGTCTCCACGAAGCGTGAAACTAATCTGTTGAACAAAGACACCTGAATTTGGTTCAGAAATCGAATGGAACAGCATCCCAGACTGGATGGGCGACAATGCATAAATGTCTTCGACGTTCTCCAACTGCATCAGGCACCATCCTTCTTTTTGTTCGACTTCTTGTCGAGCGCCATCGCAAGTTTTTTTAATTTGCTTGAGTCGAGTTTCGCATGCGGAAAATCTGTGGGCGAAGCAAACACCTTGACCTCGGGATCAATCGCATACGAAATGACATGGCGTAACGACTTGACCAAATCGCGCCCCAAGTCTCGGATCGTTTGTTCGGCATGCCATTTGGAATTGTAGGACCAGTGCAACTGAAGTCGTCCGTCAATGATTGTCGCATTGACTTCAAACTCATGATCACGACTACATTGAGGGTGCCGCCATAATTGCAACGGTTCGACGAATTTTAGTCGATCATCCGTTGGAAACAATTGCTCAGCCTTGCCAAGATAGTTGAACAAGACAGGAGAGGAGGCTGGAGTTAGTTTAGCCTGGCTGCGCAATTGGTCCCGGACTGACGCGAGGCATTCACCTACCGAATCTTGCACAACGGCGGCAATCGAAATTGGCTTGATTTCAGTGAACCAACCGACCGTTCGCGAAAGATCCAATTGTTCATCAAATCCATCGCGCCCATGGCTTTCAATGTCAACTTGTATTGAGTCGCCGCCGCTGTAGTTCAGCAAGGCGATGCCCAGAGCAGAAACCAGGACCTCGTGTGGACGAAAAGTTCGTGGAAGATTGTGCAATAACTGCTGAGTGATTTCAGTATTTACCCAAATCACTTCAGTTACCAGATCAGCACACCGATTCATTGTGTCGCCCGGAAAGTCTCGTGGAAAGATCTCCGCCGTAGCCACGTTTGATTCTGGTGGAGCAACCGTGTTCAGCGGAGTTGCCGCGGCGGACGCGATCGCCCAGTCTCGAAATGACGACGTCTTTGCAGGAAGTTGCAAGGGCGTCCCTGTAGCAAGTTGTTCATAGGCGAGCAAAAAGTCTTCCAAAATGCTTGCCCAGGAAACAGCGTCCACCGCCATGTGATGAATGGCGATGATCAGTTCGTTCGAGTCCAGGTGAGTAGAGGTAACAACTGCAGCCGCGACCAAAGTGCCTGTTTCAAGACAGAAGCGATCGTTGAGCTCACCAACGACTGACGCGATCAGCTCGTCTTCTTGATCGGAATTTTCCCGACGTACTTCTAACACCTGTACATCGATTGAAGATTTTGGTGTGTGCGTTCCTGTCCACTGTACGTCATGCCGGTAGGCAATACGTAACGCGTCATGGTGTCCGATCACATTCCGCAGTGCCCGAGTTACCAAGTCGACGTTCACATCAAAATCGAGTGCGACACGAACAACTTGACTGACAGGGTGAGGCGCATTGATGTCTAAATGCCGGCACATTAGCGACGTGAATGGGACTTCCCCGATAACGTCACCCTGATCAATTGCTAATAGTTCTTTGGTCGCGTTTTGAGCCAACTTGCGCACTGTCAGCGTGTCAAAAAACTGGCTTGGTGTTGTGCGAATACCTGCTTGGTTTG
>CAZZDZ010000188.1:0-11714 GCA_964652675.1 uncultured Pirellulaceae bacterium | reverse complement strand
CGAACTTCGGGGCCGTCGACGCAATCGTTGACTACACTGTGAAAACGACTTCCGCTCATGGGACATGCTCGTAGTCGCAACGAGCCATCCACTGGCAAACGCAAAAGGGCGGAGCCCGACACAACCCTAGCTGGTGGCGTCGGTCACCAGATAGAATCCGTATTCAAAACAATAGGCTTGCAGCCGAAACCCAACAAACCGAAATCACACAATGCAAAAAATATCCCTGGTTGTCCTACTATCGCTTACTCCGTTGATGAGTATGTGGGCCGATGAATCGTCCAAGCCGAACATCGTTGTGTTCCTGGCCGACGACATGGGCTGGGGCGATTCGGCGACCTATGGTCACAAGCTGATTCAAACGCCCAATTTGGACAAACTGGCATCGCAAGGTGTGAAGTTCACGCAGTGTTATTCCGCTTGCGGTGTCTGTTCGCCATCGCGATCATCGATACTGACTGGCCGGACTCCGTATCGCAACGGCGTCTATCGACACTTGTCAGGCAATCATGAAGCTCACCTGCGATCCAGCGAAAGTGCCTATCCGAAACTGCTTAAAGCGATCGGCTATCAAACGTGCCACGTTGGCAAATGGCATCTCAATTCGCGGGCGCAATTCAACACACCTGAGTTTCCGCAGCCGGGCGATCATGGTTACGATTACTGGATGGCGACGCACAACAACGCGGAGCCAAGTCACGAGAACCCAAATAATTTCGTGCGCAACGGAAAACCTGTCGGTGAACTACAGGGGTTCTCCGCACCGCTTGTTGCCGCCGAAGCGACTCGCTGGTTGAGTGAACTGCGTGATGATTCAAAACCGTTCGCTTTGTCGATCTGGGTTCATGAGCCGCATTCGCCAATTGCAACCGACTCGCAGTTCTCTGGTCTTTACGACGGTCATGAGAACAGCAAGTACATGGGCAACATCACGCAACTGGATCACGCTTTGGGCATGGTGATGAAGGCGCTCGATGCGGAGGGTGTCAGCGACAACACACTGCTGTTCTTCACGTCGGACAATGGGCCTGTCGCAAGAAATGGTGGCACGACCGGTGGCTTGCGAGGCGGCAAACGAAGTGATCATGAAGGGGGCATTCGCGTGCCCGGCGTTGTTCGTTGGCCGGGACACATCAAGGCCGGAACCGTCAGCGATATTCCTGTCATCGGCACAGACGTTTTTGCCACGGTTCTGGATATCACGGGAATTCCGCTACCAAAGGATCGCACGATCGATGGCGTCAGCATGTTGCCAGCGTTCAAAGGAATGCCTGTCGAAAGAAAGGTCCCGCTGTTTTGGCGGACTCATGTCTCGTCGCCAGATGACCGCGTTGCACTGCGCATCGGCGATTGGAAACTGGTCGGCGATGAGACACTGACAAAGTTTCAGCTTTATGAGATTCAAAAAGACTGGAAAGAAGAACGCGATCTTGCCACTGCGATGCCGGAAAAGACAGAAGAAATGAAAAACCGACTCTTTGAAGTTTGGAAAGACATCGAAACCGAAGGCCCCGATCACTGGTGGAAGAGCGAACGACAAAAACCGGCAAAAAATGGGAAAGTGAACTATTGAAATGATGCAATCACAAAAAGTTTTTATCGCAGTCGTTTTAGTCTTCGCGGGTTCGCTGCGAGCAGACACCCGACCCAACGTGATCATCGTGATGCCCGACGATGTCAGTCACAAGGTGTTTACTTATTACAATCCGGAATCGACGTCCAAGACGCCTCACATCGACAAGCTCGCTCAGACCAGCGTTCGTCTGACTGATTTCCATGTCTCACCAAGCTGCGCGCCGACTCGTGCCGCGACGCTCACTGGCCGGTCCAACAGTGTGTCGGGAATTTGGCACACGATCGCTGGCAGAAGCCTACTTCGCGGCGATGAGATCACGATCGCGGACGTGTTTAAACACAATGGCTATTCGACCGGAATGGTTGGTAAGTGGCATCTGGGCGACAACTATCCGTTTCGACCCAAAGACCGCGGCTTTCAATACGTCGCCTGGACTAAGGGTGGTGGCGTCGGGCAGCAACCCGACTATTGGGGAAACATGCATCATGCAGCCCACTACTGGGTCAACGATGCCTTGGTGAAAATGACGGACGAAGACGACGAATTGAAAGGCGCCTTTGTTACCAATTCCATGTTCAATCGAGCTTTCGAATTCATGGAGGACAGCAAACGCAATGACAAAGCGTTCTTTCTGTATTTGCCAACCGCAGCAGCACACAGTCCTTGGCCGAAAGCTCCGGGGGACGCTCGCGAAGGTCTGGGCGCTAAACCCGCCACGGTCGAAAACATCGACAAGAACGTGGGGCGGCTCGTGCAGTTTTTGGATGACAAAAAACTTGCCGACAACACCATCCTGATCTTCTTTGCCGACAACGGCAGTGGCGAGTTCATATACCGTGGCGGCAAGATCTCATTCTACGATGGAGGCACCCGCGTACCGTGCTACATTCGCTGGCCAGCCGGCGGTCTTGGGGGCGAAGGAAACGGTAGAGACGTGACGCCGTTGACCGCCCACATGGATGTGTTGCCCACGTTGATGGACATGATCGGCCTGAAAGATATTCCCAATCGGCCGGAAACGTTGAAGTTGCATGGCCGGAGTTTTAAGACGTTTTTGGATACGGATCCGGACAATGATCCCGGGTCTGAGTTCAAAGACCGATCCGTAACCATTTGCAATATGCGCAACGAAACCTTTGAAAAGTACAAACAACTCTCCGTCAAAAAGGATCAGTGGAACGGCAACACGATCGCTCACAAGTGGCGGTTGACTCGCAAAGGTTCTCGGTCGCCTTGGGAGTTATGGGACGTGTTGACGGATAAGGCCCAAACAAAGAATTTGGCCGGTGACCCTGCCAACTCAATCGTTGTCGACGAACTCAAGCAAGCCTATGAAGATTGGTACCAATTGGTAGCCGAACGTGAGGACGAGTTTGCTAGGATTGTGATCGGTCATCCAGCAGAACCGACCACTCAGTTGAATAGCCACGATTTTCACAACCAGGAGTTGTGGAACCATAAAATCGTCGCGGAGGGAAAGACAGGAAGCGGCTACTTGGCTGTCGAGTTTGCAAAACCTGGCACCTATCACTTTGATCTACGCCGTTGGCCGAAGGAGATCGCCCATCGATCCACCCTGACGACCGCCCCACAAGGTCGAGTTTACGATGGCAAGGGTGTTCCCAAAGCGATCGATGTAGCCAGCGGGCGTCTGAAGATTTGGAACAAAGAAAAGGTGTTGTTCGAAGAAACAAAAAAAGCCCAAGAGGGAGCGGACGGGATACCGTTCACTGTGAACAACCTTCCCCAAGGGCCTGCGTTCGTTCAAGCTTGGTTCTACAACGCGGCCGGTGATCCAGAAGGCGCCGTCTACTACAACTATGTTCATCCCGACGGCGTGAAGCCCGACGATATCCCTCTGTCCAACCTGCCAACGCAACCAGCACTGCCAACGCTGGGCACAGATGGCAAGCTTGTTCTGGCGGCCGATGCGGCAACCATCAACAACGCCGATGGCAACCACGACATCAGGATTGGTTCGCATGATGGCATCGCGCACATTGGGCACTGGGTGAACGCGGCGTCGGTCGTCCAGTGGGAGTTCCAGGCGACAGAACCGGGTGACTACGAAGTCCGCGCGATGATGTCGGTTGACAGTGCATCTACCCGATTCAGCATCGGCGTGAATCGACAACCAACGATGGTCGTGGCTGAATCAACAGGCGGCTACGGAACGTACGTCAAGAAAACGCTAGGCACGATCAGAATTGAGAAACCTGGCGCGTATCAATTTAAAGTCAAGCCAGATGCGGCAAACTGGCAACCAATGAACCTACGTAGCATTGAGTTGCAAAAAAAGAAGTAGCCCCCGTGCTACTGACTCCCGTTGAATTCGGATCAACTGACCACTAACTGACCTTGGTGTGGACGCGGTGCCTGTGTCTTAGCGACCTGTCGGTCTGGACCAAGCACAAAATCGATTTGAGCTTCGATGGCGGATTGGTTATCAATCACAACGACAGGTAGACCAATTTGGCGGAGAAATTCGTCTTGATTCGCATCGGCTTGCTGCTTTCGCAACCCAGACGGCGTGAAAGATTTTACTGTCACGGCCGGTTCGAATCGAACAACGGCACACGGGGCAATCGTTTCTAAGTCGCACAAAACGAATGGGGCTTTGCTCTGCTCCATCAACATTGCCGACGACAAATTCTCGATCGCGTTTTCTTGAGTAATGAAGTCACAAAGACGAGCATGCGGCCAGATCGCATATTTCTGGCCAACGGCTGCACGCAATGCGGTAAATTGTGATTGCGCGTCGTCGTCCAGAAACCGAGCTCGCATCGTTGTCTCGATAGACTTCGCTTTGAATGTTATCGATTCGTTCTGATTCGAATTCAGATGCTTGATTTTGGGGACAGAAATCTGTTTAACAAAGTCGGGAAGTAGGCTCCGCCAGATCATTAATCAAATCGTTCGATTGCAGGGTGTGGTTGTCGGACTCGGCAGTACAGATACTCTAATTAAAGCGACTGTCCATGAACGAGTGAACAGACGCCTGAACAACCATAAAACTGAACAACGATAAAACTGGGTCCGAAGCCGAACGTCACTCCTCACAAACCGGTATTGAAGAACTGCGATGATTGAGAATTCACTTGCTTGAAAACTACACAAAAGACCAGTTCGGCGTCCTGCACCAAGTCGATTCTCAGCCGATGGTCTACGACGCAGAGTATTTGACGTACTACCAAAATTTGAACGACCGAACGATTAAGTTGGGCTATCAAAGGATGGGTTGGTTGCTTGGCAGGCTAGACCGAATCCCCCAATCAGTACTGGAGATCGGTTATGGCACGGGCACGTTCATCGAAGCGGCGCAGATAACAGGAGTACCCAAGTGTGTGGGCTGTGACATCGCCGACTATCCGTTGCCCGATGGTGTCACGTTTATGAATTGGCAGCAAGCTTTGCAAAACGAATGGGACTTGGTCGCCATGTTTGACGTTTTGGAGCACATCCCGGATTTGAGTTTTTTGGATCAGTTGACGACTGACTACTTAGCGGTGGCGGTGCCGTTTTGCCGCTGGCGTGAACTTGGTGACGATTGGTTTCGTGATTGGCGAATGCGATTGCCCAATGAACACGTTCATCATTTCGACGACCAATCACTGCCCAAGTTCATGTCGCACCACGGATACGAGTGCATCAACCTAAATACATTCGAAGATGGAATTCGACTACGGCCAGGAGAAAAAGGACCGAATATCTTGAGCGGTTTGTTTAAACGCACCTGATCGAATCAACTGTGAATGTCCGTTTCAAGGCGAACGGGTAGGCGACCGGAGAGCAAAACATCATCATAGACACGTAGCTTGGCCACTCCTCCTGGCCGACTTCCTACCGATGGACAGCAACCCAACTGGCGATATGAAACCGGACTCTGATCCCTACCGTCCGCCTAGCGATACAATGTCTGGTGCGAGCGATTCAACCGTCGGTGAACAATCAGGCGGCAAACGAACGCTAGGTTTGTTTTCGGCAACCACGATCGTCGCAGCCAGTATGATCGGGGCGGGAGTCTACACGACCAGTGGGTTTACCCTTGGCGATCTGGGGCACTCGGGGTGGGTAGTTCTCGCTTGGATTGTGGCGGGCGTGATCGCGATCTGTGGCGCGATTTGTTACGGAGCTTTGGCATCCGAATTCACCGAGTCCGGCGGCGAGTACTTGTTTTTGTCCAGGACGTTGCACCCGGTAGCTGGGTTAATGGCTGGTTGGGTTAGCGTACTGGCAGGTTTCACCGGCGCGATTGCATTTGCGGCGACAACGTTCGCTACGTATTTACTGCCCGAGTCATCTTCGATGGGCAATCTTGTCGCGGTCGGTCTGGTTGCAATCGCCGCTGGTTTGCACAGTATCGGCGCGAGACCTGGTGTCCGAGTTCAGGATGCCGTGGTTGTGTTAAAAGTAATATTGATTGCCGGGTTCGTCGTTGTCGCGTTTTTGTGTGATTGGCCGCGTGAGCCGCTTGTCGAATCCTTGTATGTTGTCGAATCTGGACCGCTGTCATTCGCAATCACATTTGCAACCGCGCTGATGTGGATCTCGCTCAGCTACAGCGGGTTCAACGCGGCAGTGTACGTTGCCGGAGAAGTCCAGAACCCGACGCGAAATGTTCCACGTGCATTGCTTTTCGGAACGATTGGCGTGACCGTGATCTACGTCGTGCTCAATACCATTTTTGTCTACGCACCCGCAGGAGAAACGATTCGCGGCAATCCGCAAGTTGCGACGGCGGCAGCCAAAGCAATCGGCGGTGAACACTTCGGAACGTTTGTGCGCGTCGTGATCCTATTCGGATTGTTCACATCCGTATCCGCGCTGGTAATGACAGGGCCAAGAGTCTACGCCAAGATGGCTGATGATGGATTTTTGCCAGCGTTCTTTCGGTTCCAAGGTTCCGTGCCGGTGTTCGCGATTTGGGTACAAGCCATCATGGCGATCGTCGTGATCTATTTTTCCACACTGAAAGACTTGCTTGGATACTTGGGTTTTACCCTCTCGGTTAGCGCGGCACTCACTGCTGGTACGGTGTTCTGGCTGCATCGCCGCGAATCATCGGACGTTCGTGTTCCGCTGTTTCCGATTCCACCGATCATCTTTGTGGGTGGTACTTTGTTAACCGCGACATTGGCTGCGATAAACACGCCCAAACAAGCCATTGCCGGGTTGATCACGATTGGTTTTGGGATGTTGTTTTATCCGCTTTATCGCATGCGAATCATCGGCAAGACGAATCTTGAGCGGCCAGATTGAAACGTGGCTACAATGTGTCGACGAAGCAAATTCAACCTCGTTTCCGAGAAAGCTCTTTACCGATGAAAACAATTCTTGCATTCAGTTTCCTTTTACTTGGAGCAGTCATGATGACGGATTCAGTAAATGCCGAAGTCGCGGTGGGCGACGCAGCACCCGCGTTCAAACTGACCGGTAGCGACGGCAAACAGTACACCAACGAACAATTCAAAGACAAAAAGGTAGTCGTGATCGCTTGGTATCCCAAAGCGTTCACCGGTGGCTGAACGAAGGAATGCAAGTCGCTCCGTGAGAGTGGCAAAATGATCCGCAAGTTCGACGTCGCGTACTTCACCGCAAGCTGCGACACGATTGAAACCAACACCAAGTTTGCCAAAAGCATGGAATTGGATTACCCCATTTTAAGCGACCCAGACAAGAAATTCGCAAAAGAACTTGGTTGTCTAAATCCACGTGGCATGTCCAGTCGTTGGACGTACTATATCGGCAAGGATGGCAAGATTTTGCACGTGGACAAAAAAGTCAAAGCCGGCAACCATGGCGCCGATATCGCTGCAAAGTTGAAAGAGCTGGGCGTTTCGATGAAAGAAGAGTGATCGACTTTGGCAGGCTGTTTGCGCTGTGGACACGACACGTCGCCGATCTAAACTTCATCCAGCCTGCCATCGCTGTCAGCGAAACTTTCTGTTTGGACTCCCAGTCGATTTAGCATCGTGACGAACAGATTCCCCAGCGGAATGTCTTGGTGCTTCATTTCTTTTTGCCAAGGTTCGCGGCCGCCGTCCCAGGCACCGCCTTCGGCTTCGTCACCGACGAAGTTCATATACTGGCCGTGCTTGAATCCCATATTCTTGCCGCCTGCCAGAATAATTGGATAGTTGCGGGACAAGTGAAAACCGCTCGAAGCGGAACCGAAAAACGCGACGGTGTTGTCCAGCATACTGCCTTGGCCGGCCGGTTCGTCGGTCGACTTTAACTTGGCAAGGAACCGCCCGTACTCTTCGCTGATGAATCGGCAGTAGGTCCCAAAATTCTTCCAGCCACCCGGCGATTTGGTCTCGTGTGAAAGATGGTGTGTGAGATTGAATCCGACCGCGCGAGCTAGATAGTCGCTCTGTCCGACACCGTTTTCGCGGCCGATCTGGTAAGTCGCAACGCGGGTCGAGTCTGTTTTGAACGCGAGGTAAATCAGTTCAAACATCGTCTGCAAATACGTTCGCGGGTCTTCGGGAGTGATATCCAGTTTCAAGTGATCCGAATCGACGGTTGGCAACGGGATATTGATCCAACGTTTTGCCTTGGCAACTTTGATCTCCGTGTCACGCACGCTCTGCAAATATTCGTCCAATATTTTGCGATCGTGTTGCGACAGTTTCCTTCGCAACCTTTGCGTGTCGATCAACAATTCATCCAACGCACTTTCATCCAGTGCCAATCGTTTCGCAGCATCTTCGTTGCTTTTGACAAACAGCATGTCAAAGATTCGCTTGGGTCGATGTTCTGCGGGAATCGCGCGACCGCTGTTGGTGAATGACATCGTGTGCGCACCGCGCGGCGTGCCGGTTCCTCCATCAGTGGACATGACCAAGGACGAAAATCGTGTCTGGTCACCAACCTGGGCTGCAAAGACTTGGTCGAGCGATACGGAATTGACATAGTCACCGTGTCGACCGGTGTGACCGCCTGTCAAAAACTGATCGGCATTGCGATGGCCGTGAATCGTTCTAGCGTGTGGGTGCGAAAGACCCGACAAGATCGTGACTTCTTTTCGCAGTGGTTCCAGCGGCTCCAAACATTTTGTGAACGTAAACTCTTTGCCGTTACCTTTGGGAAACCAAGCCCAATCTTTATGAGCGGGATCATCAACCAACGGCATCGGCACGCCGTCTGGCAAGTAAAAACAAGCCATGCGTTTGATCGGTGCGTCGATTCCATTGGCCGCCAAGGCCGAACCGCCCAACGATTCCAGCAAAGGTAGGGTCAGCGCAATACCGGTCCCGCGAATGAATCGCCGTCGATCGAGATGGGTAAGTTTGTTGCTCATTTGTTATCTCTTTTGAAACAAATCGCTCATCACAATCAGCTCCACCAGTGTAGCTAAACCATCGCCACGTTGACGTAGATCGGCAGCAATCTGCTGAACGCTTGAATGATCCGCGAAAGTTAGCGGTCGACCAAGGGCATAAGTTGTCATCTTGTGAACGACAGCTCCCACAAACTGGTCTTGTCGATTGGCCAGCAAATATCGTTTCAGGCCATCAACGCCGTTGATTTTTTGTTTATTGGACAGCGTACTGGTCGCCTCTACCGGTTTGCCGTTCGCTTCGGATCGCCAACCACCGAGCGCATCAAAGTTTTCAAACGCGATCCCCCACGGGTCGATCTTAATGTGGCATGACATGCAAGCGGCGTGGTTGCGATGGTCTTCGATCCGCTGCTTCAAGGTCATTTGGGCGATCTTGGGGTCCGCCAGATCAATCTCGGGCACATCGGCTGGCGGCGGGGGCGGTGGATCGTTCAATATTCTTTCTAGCAACCAAACGCCACGCTTAAGTGGATGCGAATCCTTGCCGTCCGAATTCATCGCCAACAACCCGGCTTGCGTCAGTAAGCCCCCGCGTTGATGTTCCGGCGAAAAAGTCACGCGTTGAAAATCAGTGCCGTATACGTTTGGCAAACCGTAGTGACGCGCCAATCTTTGATTAACGATTCCGTAATCGGTGTGAACGAAATCCAACACACTAAGATCGTTATCTAAAACGTGTTGAAATAATGCGATCGGTTCGCCCTGCATGGACTCTTTCAACAAGTCGTCAAAATGCGGGTGCACAGTCTTGTCGCTTTGCAAATAGTCCAACAGCTGCATGCCCAACCACTGACGAACAAAGTGTTTTGCGAATCGCTGAGCCTTTTGATCCGACAGCATGCGTTTGATCTGGCCGCGAAGCGCTTCGCCGGTTAAGCGATCCTCGTTTGCGGCTGCCGTTAGCTGTGCGTCGGGGATGCTGCTCCACAGAAACATCGACAATCGGGTGGCCAACTCTGACGAACTTAATCGGTCCGAATCATCGGGCGACTGATAGTAGTTGATGTACAGAAAGTTCGGCGAAGCCAAAATGGTCGCCAAGACTTCAATCATGGTGTTGTTGAAATCTTCCATTTGCGGACGAAGTTTCTTGAACATCGTCAGTTTTTGCTGCAGTTCATCCGGCTCGATTGAACGACGCCAAGCACGCGCCATAAATTGCTGCAGGATCACTTTGGCGTACTGCTTTTCGTCTGCTTGACTCGCGTGGTCAAAGAACAATTTCGTGTGTGAAAGCGGAGGCCATTCGTCGAAAACTCCCCCGGTGACTTCGACGTAGTCGATTTGGATATTGCCGTCCGAATCGGAACAATTGACGAACGTCAGAAACTCCGAAGGGTTGGGCAGGTCTCCCATTTTCCATCGACCCCGCATCGTGTTTCGCGGTTGGATTTCCGAGAGCGGAATGTCCCACTGATAAAACTCGGGTCGCTCGGACGTTGCGGTGATGTTGATATCACGCTGGCTTATTCGAACGGATGCTCGCGAGTCATTGCTGGCCTTCCATCCAAATTCCAATTGTAAATTTGCCGCTCGCGGATCGGGGAACTCCAACTGAGAGGCGCGAAAGCGAACGCGTAGGGTGCCTTGCTCTGGAATTTGGTCGCCCAATTCTACGATCAAACTTTGGCGCCGCGGGATTACGGCGATTTCGTTGGAGACGTTGGGGACCGCTGGTTTTTCACTGGCCGGTTGCCAAGCATATTGGGCTTTTCGATAGTTCCACTCGGCCACACCTGTTCGACCGGTTTGCAGGTTTTTGTAGTGGGCGCGGGATTGCCGTTGATGAATCTTCTTTTCGTGTCCGGCCAACGCCTTGGACAGCTCGCCAGGGTTGTCTTTGTGTTTCTCCTGAAGTTCGCTTTTCTGTTTGTCTTGGCGTTTCCAAGAATCTTTCGCAGCACCGCTCATTGGGATGCCCCAATAGATCGGCTTGGGTTGTTCGCCAGTGACGGTCGCTTTGCGAAGCGCTGTTAGGGCCAGTTGTCGATAAGTCGCGAACTGCATCGAAGACATGTGCAGCGTTTCGCTGCTGTTTAAAAATCCATCTTCGGAAATCGCGTCGGGAGGCAAGTCGCTCGCGAAGTTGTACGGCAGTCCCAGTAAATCTTGCAACGCGTAGTTGTATTCGTTACGCGTCAGGCGGCGAAACGACGAATGATCGCCTTGGGCTCTTCGAGCGATCGACGCGCCATGCAACTGCGAGGACAACCACTGAATGATTCGCTCGCGGTTTTTGTCATTTAGTTCGCCATCATCTGGAGGTGGCATTTCACCTTTAGTGACCACCGCCAGAACTTCCAACCACCAATCGACATCGTCTCCATGAAAGAGGTTCGGGTCGAGAGTATCGATCCGAATGTTGCCTTCGGTTGCATCTGGACCATGACAGTCGACGCAGGCATCGAAAAGGATCGGCCAGATCGTTTCGCGAAACGTCGCCAAGTCTGGTTTGATCGAATCGACTTTGGCAACTGACGCTGGGTTCTTTAGCGCGGATTTCGCGATGCCCTGATTTCGCAATTGTTGCAACGTCGGTTGTGGTTCTTCGGCCAGCGCGGGGGCATCGATCACACATTCGCCGAACGAAAAACATACCAACAGAACAACGGTTCTGCGGAATAGATTCGTGGTAGGAAGGTGAGGTCGATTCAACCGGCTGGTCTCGCACAAATGTCGGGCAACGATATAGCCGACATTCTACTCTCTTTTTAAACCAGCTCGAATGTCAATGAATCAAGGCCCCAATCCAGGTTTTACCAGCACGCAGCGCCAGCAAGTGAATCTCCTGTA
>CAZZDZ010000187.1:0-11731 GCA_964652675.1 uncultured Pirellulaceae bacterium | reverse complement strand
GCCGAACCAGGGCTGCCGAAAGTCTTGACGACTTCCGCTACGCGTTTTACGGCGGAAACTACTCGTTGAGCCGAATTGGCATTTGCACTGGCATGTCGATTTGCGATTCGACCGGAACACCTGAGCTTTCGATCGACATGGCGTCGTTTTGGATGAACGATTGCTCTTGGCCAATCATCATGCCGTCGTGAATTACTTCATGATGCATTGGCAAACCATGTTCACCGAATCGTGGTTCAGGCAGGACCTTTCGCAGTTTGATTCCGCAATTCGTGCAACCACAATCCAGCATGCCTTCGGTAGTCGTACCGGTTAGCGACAGCATTTGGTCTGTTGAAATTTGGCCGGGATCCAACCACAAACCTTCTGGGGTCAATTCCATCGTGCCAAGGTCAAAGTCCAGTCCACGACGAACGACTTCGTAGTTGACAAAGATGTTTAGCAGTGCATTTTGAGAATTCAACAGATCCGTCAACGCTGAAATGGTGTCTCGAGCTGCTGTTGGGCCACTGCTCAAGCCGCGAGCATCACGGAAAGAGCGAATGTCTTCGTTCAGTTCGATCTGAGCTGCCGCGATACGGACACTTTGACGACCGAGTTCAAAGTTGATTCGATTGCTTTGTAGTTGACGGATTTGTCCGCGTAGCAGTTGCCAAATTCCGTCCTCGAATCCGTAGTAGTTACGTTTCGCTTGTGCGTATTCGATCAATGATTGGCGATACGTGTTTCGTTCTTGCAAACGCGTGATCGGTGCGTCCCACTGCAATCCGACTCGCAGTTGGTGCGTGCTGCCTCGGAAAGAAAGCGGGCTGTTGCCGTTGTTTTGTACATCGCCGGTGAAAATCACATCCAGCGAACTTTCCAGGTCGTTGGCGTTGAATTCGATCAGCCGCCATGCGTCGACCAATGACGCCCTCGCGTTTGCCCAGTCACGACGGTTTTTTCTGGCGATCTCGAATGCCGTGGATGGATCGATATCGACATCCATCAGAACGACGCTTTCGGTTCTCGCACGAGCCTGGATCAACTGTAGTGCCAGCACGTCGTCGCCCATCTCGGCCAGCAAGTCTTGCGAAGCCAGGATGATCTCGTCACGCAATCGTCTTGCGCGATCGTATGGGGTTCCGTCGCCACCTTCGCGATTAATGAATTTGCTCAGCGACGCATCTAGTTTTTCGATGCGTTGCGTGTATGAATTCAGTCTCAAAAGCAATTTTTCGTAGTCGCCGGCCAATCGATCACGCAAATCGTCCAGCTCGCTGATCTCGAAGACCGAATCATCGACTTCCTGAACATTCAGCAACGTGCAGATGTTTTCTTGTTCTTGACGGTAGAGGTTGGCTAGCTTTTCGTTTTGGCTTTTTCGTGTCGGAACCGCTTGGACCAACGATTCGATGTCCTTGCGAATTCGCGGCAAGTCTTCGTTGATCAACGTGTCGTTGAATCCATCCAAAGGTGAAAGGCTCTCTTTCAGTTGTGCAATCTTGTCTCGTACCTTCGGTGTCCAGTTCACTTTGGACTCAGGCAATCCTGTAGCGGGATCGATGTCCGACTCGGCCTCTTCCAATATCGCGACGTTCAGATCGCCGACCATGTTTCGCACTTCGATCAATTGCTCTCGCCGACCGCGCAGTTTGCGGTCAATCAGTTCAAATTGTTCCAAAATGGGGTCTTCGATCTGTACGCAGATGTACGGTGGCAGCCCAAGGTCGGATTTGAATTCGTCCAGGCTGGCTTGGAAACCGGCTTGGCGACTAACCAATTGGCTTTGTGCGTTTAGCAGGGCCGATTTGGCTTGCGCGATCTGCAGTCGTTCGCGAATGATTGCTTCGGGGTCATCCGGAATGGTGGTCAACAGTTCGATCAGCGTGTTTTCCAGGATTAGCAAATTCTCGCTAAGTCGAGCGATGTTTTCTTGCAAATTCAGAATCTGAAGCTGGTCTTGCAGCAGGCCTAAGAAACCGCCTGCTTGTGCGATTGCACCACCAGCACCACCTCCGCCTCCACCGCCAGCGAGTCCTGCAAATCCTCCACCGAGTCCGTTAAATCCGCCCAGCCCGACGCCAAAGACACCACCTGATCGCGAAACCGTGCTTTCAATGTTTCTTCCCAGCGTGATGTTCAAGTAAAAGCTGCGACGGAATCGCTCGAAACCACGAACGTTTGCCAGCAGAGCCCGCTCGGCACGGGTGAGTCGCTCCAGGATCAGGTCGCGGCCAGCGCCGCGCAATAGGGGTTGTACAAGCGCAAAGTCCAGTACGGTTGTGGCTTCCTGTGTACCGGTGGTTAAGTCCCAAACGATGTTGTTGGCAAGGCCAGCAACCAAGCTGGCTCCGGTCGTGAATGCGCGTTCCACGGACAGGTCACGTTGCCCCAAGCTGTCTGCTCCAAGTTCAAATGTTCTGCCAAGTCGCCCCGTGCCGCTTCGGCGGGTTCCTTCGCCAGTAAAGAATGCATCGGCGCCACCAAACACTTGTGTGTCAAACTGAAATCTTTCGGTGCTAACATCCAACGCCGACAAGTAAAGCTCTTCTACTTGTTCTTGGTAGTCGGGCGAATGCAACAGCGCGAGCCGCACAGCGGTTTCCGCGTTGAGTACCAGCACGCCGTCTTCGTCCAGAGGCAAGAACTCCCACCAATCTTTGCTCTCGGAAGTGTTGGTGATTCCGGCGGCTTCCCACATTGGGTATCCACGGCGACCATCCACGCATTGCATGTATCGATTGGACGCTGGATCGTCCAACGGCATGGGTTCAAAGTCCGGGTCGAATGGATTGAACATCCGACTTCGGCGATCGATATCGATCCGAACTGGATTCTGCGTCGGTCGGGCCAAGTGGCGAGACTTTTCCAGGATCAGCGCATGCGCTTCCTGATCAGCCTGTTTGCGGTAGTATTGTCGATGGCAGCCAGTCAAAAGGGGTCCTAGGATCAAGCCTAAAATGGCTAGAATCCGAGTTGGCTTGACATTTGACATCATCACGTCGATCCGCCGGAAAGTGGGATTCGTTGCGAAAGGGAAAACCGGCTCATAAAGAGCCACCGGAATCGATTTCGGACGTGTCGGTGCCCGTTCTCCATTGGTATCAACGGTCCTAGGGGTTCTTTGGTATGAACCGCGCTCGCTCGTACCGGTTTTTCGGGTGCTAATGACACCAGGACCGCTCAGAACGGCTAATCTGACTTCACCGACCGCATCAGTGGGGCACTTAACTTTGTTGAATAAGGCGAGTTTGAGCCCAGGAAACCCGAGAAAAGCTTGACGGTCCAATTAGCCCAACTTACTATCCAACAGAGTACTTTTCCCTTCAACAGCAGCAATTTTGGCAACCTGTCCGCTGGTCGTCGCTGCTGTCGCCAATGACTTAACCCAAACCACTGTTTCTGCGACCGCACGTTGGGCGCCGTTACATAATCGATCTGAGTGATTCGCCGTCATGATGTACGCAATAATGGGATTTCTGATTATCCTCGCGATCGCCTTTTTGGTGTTCATGTGGAAATCTATCCCGATGTGGCGTTGGTATCAGTTGCTACCAACTTTCGTCATCTTGTGCTTGACGATCACTTTCTTGTTTCCCACCGCACGCGCATTAAAAAGCCGCCAAGCGTGGCACGAGATAAAAGAAGAATTAGAAGACAGAGCTACCGAGGCCGAACGAGAGAACTTCGCGCTGAAGTACGGTGATCGAAGCGACCCAGAAGCACCCATTGGAGTGCGAGAGCTTTCTGCCAAAGTCTCCAAAATTGGAGTTGAAACGGGCCGTCTTTGGCGAAACCTGAGAGTGCTGAACGTTCAAAATCAAGTTATCACTTTGGGACCTCCCGCCAAGGCCGCCGTCGATCCTGGCTTGGTTGACCCAGACGCAGAGGCTGCGGCTCCTGCACCAGCTGTTCCGTTGGTTCCCGAAGGGTTGGTTGTATTTGGATTCGCCGAATCGACCCGACCAGGTTCTACTAATCTGTTGCCTGTTTTCTACGTGGGCGAATTCAGTGTTGAACAGACCAGCCCAACCCAAGTCACACTAAGGCCTATCTACGATCTGGAGCCTGACCAGATTCAACGCATCAACGACCGAGACCCTAGCTGGTCACTATACGAGTTGCTGCCTTTGGATGGTCACGCGCCTTTTATCGCCGAAGAAAGTGAACCAGATAACGACAATATTTTTGGACGTGTTGATGACGCGTTGGTTAAATCAGTCCTTGGAAATGATATCGACGACGAGACGTTGCAAAAGTATCTGCGAGATGGGGGCCGGTCAGTCGAAGGCGATCCTCCAAACACTCGATGGGTGAAAATCCAATTCCTAAAAACTCATCCGTTTGATGTCGACTCAACGCTTCCTCAAGGTGCTGTTGATGGCAGCTTTTTTGATAGTAGCGGTCGAGCCCAAGACAGTCGCTTGCAAACCGATAACGAAAAAGGCTTGGTGACGTTCCGCAAAGATGATGAAATCACAATCATCGAAGCGGAAGCCAAAAAACTGATCGACCAAGAAATCGCAAGGTTGGTTGATACCTACTACGTGCGACCGCTAAACGATTATCGTTTTGAAATGAAGCGTATGCGACTGCGGTTCAACCAAAGTTTAACGCGAACCAAAGAGCTGGAATTCGAAAAAGGTGTCTTGGACGATTCGCTCAAGGCAACCAAGTCAATGTTGACGACCAACCAAAAGATCAAACTGAACCTGGAACAAGATTTCGGTCAGCTGGAACTGGAAGGCAAGGCGATCAAAGACTACCTTTCGTCGGTTGAATCTGGTGTGAAAGAAACACGTGACGAGTTGCGACGTCTGTACCGACAAAATCAAATGTTGGAACAAGAATTGCGACAGCTTCACGGCTTGCAACGAACCATTCCTGCTCCAGCCCCACCCGCGCAGAAACCTCAGGATTTCGCGCAGGTCAATTAGGCGTAGATCCGATAAATGGTGCAGGACGATCTAAATAGGTCGCTCGCCATCTTCAAAAATCGCACTCAAATACAACCCCGTTTCGACGGGCATTGGTTTGGTGCTTGAAATGTGTTGACGCACTGCTCGCATGATATCGCGACGCGAAATCTGTCCGCACAGACGTCCGCGATCATCCAAGACTGGCAGGCGACGACACGACGCGTCCACGAATGTCTGGGCGACCGTCAAAAAATCGGTTTCCGTGTGAATGACCGGTGGCTCCGTATCGACGAATGCCATCAGCGCGTTGGAAGGCAACTGTTCGTAAGCCGCGTTGACGACAAATCGCATGCAGGATTTCTCTGAGAAAATCCCAATGAAGTGATTTTTGTCATCGACAACTGGCGCACCAGAAATCTTGTGCCGCAAAAGAACGTCAATTGCGTCAAACGCGTCCATGTCAGGTAGTAACGTGATTAAGTTCGATACCATCATGTCGCGGGCAACGAGATTGGGAATCATGACTCAAGCCTTTTGATTGTGGGTCAACTGAAAAGAACTGATTGAACGAACACATTGATCAAACCGAGCGGTTCGAAACGCCACCCTTCATCGTCTCGCCAGCCACTACGCTAAGTCAAGAAAATAATTCGCGCATTCTGGTCGCCAAAGCCGCGCCAGCACTTCAATCAGACTCGCCAAGAATCGTGTACATCGTTACCCTTGACGCTGAAATCACTGTGTTGCAGAACCGTTTTTTCAATCAAGTGTTCCGCAATGCTCCCTCCAAATGACGTTCAATGAATTAGTTGTGATTCTTTTCACAGCTCTCTGATCTTTCACGAAATCAGGAAACGAGTGACATGACCGGACCGAGTGACAAGATCGGACAATGGGTAGAAGTTCAATTTGATTGTCTTCCGTTGCGAAGCGTCACCCGTTTAGATGTTCCCGTCGATGCGTCGCCCGTCTACGAACAGTTTGTGTTGCGAGTCAAAAAGGCGATCGCGCAACACGGATCCCACAATACTTACTATCTGCACCAAGGAGTCTGTGTCTATCACTTGACCAACGACCCGATGCGCGGCGAAGTGAGTTTCAAATTCGAAGGCGTGGTGATGACAGACACGACGGACCGAAAAACGAAATCGGTCGCGTTGGAAATTGATCTCGATCGCGAAACATGTAACTGGTTGACCGAACCGATCGTCGGTTTTCTAGGCGAAAGCGTGCAGCATGCCGTGATGGTTGAATTTGACCGCTACATTCAAGCCGGCGACCTGGAAAAGACCGAAGAGCGATTGCGAAAAATCAACAAACAAAGCGACGAATCCGACGGATTCGTTGGGATGTACCTCTAAGAAGCCAAGGCAGGCTGAAAGCACTGGCAGGCGACAGAGCCCGCTTCCGGCTTTATTCCACCAACGGAAGCGGCACTTGGTCTGGGCTTCTCAAGTACACCACCAAGTCGCGCACTTGCTCATCCGTAAACGACTTGAGGAGTCCTTCGGGCATCATCGACAATCTTGATGTTCGGATCTGTTCGATTTCCGCCAGCGGCAGAGCCACGGCTTCGTCTTGGGTACGCAGCACAAGATGGCTTTCGCCGTGCTTCTCCAAGAAACCACTTATCAACCGTCCGTCATCCATTTCGATCATCGTCAAACGATACGCTTCATCGACCAAGGCGTTGGGGTCGACTAGGTTGCTGAGCACATAGTCGATATTCGCGCGTCCAGATCCGGTCAGATCGGGGCCAACCTTTCCGCCGGTGCCGAATAGCGAATGACACTTGCCGCAGTTTTCCGCAAACACTTTGCGTCCCGTCGACGCATCGCCCGCCGACAATACCGCTGACGTTAGTAGGTTTTTGTAGCGAGCGATCTCGTCTGCCTTCGTTGCCGCGGTCGAGTTTTCTGGCCAAAGTTTTCCAACTTGTTTCTGGATCGTTTCACTCTGGTAAGACCGCAGTTGTTGGAGCGAGTAGGCCGACACGTCGCGCGTTGACATCGCGCCGTTGGATATCGCAGTGAACAACCGCGGCACAAAGTTCACTCGAGAAACCAAAACACTCGCAACCGATTGCCGCTGGACGGAAGAGAATTGCGGGACGTGATCAAGAAGGGCTCTGGGGGTTTCACGATCGTTTGTAAACACCAGTGCCTGCAACGCCCCAGTGCGCAAAGCGTTCGATTCTCCGAGAAGTTTATGCAGAGTACCTGCGGAAACGGCACCGTCAAGTTTCAGCAACGTTTGCAGTGCGACCTGACGTTTCGCCAGATTCGCGTCTTTATTGGTGACGATGTTTCGCAGATCGGCGATCGCTTGCGGGTCCCCAAAAATCCTGGCCAAATCAAGAGCAACGGATTTTAGCTCTGCATTAGTTCCATCGGACCTCTCATCATTCAAAATCTGTCCGTAAAGCTGTTGCCAGTTGCTGGGCGCGGACGCTGATTTGCCAGACAACGCGGCCCGCATTCCCTTCAGAAAACCAAGGCGAACCAGTTCGTCGTCGGCACGCATGGCGGCTGTCACGACATCGCCGATCGGAGGTCTTGTAGTATCCAGTATACGACGAGCAATGAACTCCCGAACGAGAGGGATCTTGCTGTTGGTTGCCAACTGCAACGCACGCTCGACGTCGGTCAAAATCACCGGTTCCATGCCGTACCAGATCATCAACGGAATGCATGGATCGTCCGCGTCTTCTGATCGGCCTAGCAAGGACTGGGCAATTGGCCATCGCGATTGCTCGGGAATTCGCTGCAAAGATGCTGCCAGAGCAAGGCGGACTTTGGCAGACGATTCTGTACGAGCGAGCCGTTCAAACTCCTCCAACGTTTTCTGCGACGGCAAAGATTGATCGACCAATAGTCGTACCGACCAACGTCGCAGGTGCTGGAAGTCACGATTCTTTTCGTCAGACGTATTCAACCAGCGATGCAGAAAACCCTCGTCAGCACCACCCGTTACGAATCGCGTCCACAATCCTCGAAGCTGTTTTTCAACATCGCCTCCGGTGATCAAGTTGTCAGTGGCACGCAGCGTTTCGGTTTCTTGTTGTGTTTTTTCACCGGTAGCAAATCGTTCGTGCAGCAGTCGACGTGCATGCCGGGCATGCCATGCATTTGTATGTGTTTGAAGTTGCACTAATTCGGCGGTTGATTTCTTTGCCAAATCGATCGACGACTGTTTCTTTGCATCGCCATAGACCACTTTGTAGATGCGACCACTGGTTCGATGGCTGCCGTCACTGTCGTGGCACTCGCCAAAGTCATGCCAGTCGGAAACATAGACTCCTCCATCGGGTCCGTATTTGATCGTCAGTCCGCGAAACCAAGGATCGTTGGCAAAAAGAAAATCGTCGGCATGCGTACCGATATACGTCGACTTGTTCGGTACCAAGTTGTCAGAATTGACACGATTGCCATGCAGGTTGCAGGTAAAGAACTTGCCACGGTATTCGTCGGGCCAGTTGTCTGCCAAGTAAACCATTGCACCGCAATGAGCATGTCCGCCGCCGGCGACCGAATGTTGATGCGAAACACCGTCTTTGGTTTGCCGCGACTCAGTCCATTTGCCACCGCCCCAATGCAAATGATCGTTGATCGACTGAATTCGGCCGTAGGCAAAATGGTAGTCTTCTTCAGTGCCGCGCCGCTGCAAGTACATCCCGGGCACGATATGCCAAAGGTGCGAAATGACCGTGTTGGTCGTAATCAAATCACCAAACTGATTGAAATCTGCACCCCATGGATTCACCATGCCAACCGCATGCGTTTCAAACTGGTGCGACACCGGATGCATTCGCCAGATGCCGCGTGGAATGGCGACACGCTCTTTTTTGGGTGTGCCGGGTTTTCCCACATGAGACATCTGTCGAAGCCCGATCGCCCCATAAAGCCAACCATCTGGTCCCCAATGGAAATTGTTCAGCACGTTATTGGATGACTCTACAAATCCATCCAAAATGACGACCGGTTCAGAATCCGGTACATCATCACGATCGCGATCTGGGATAAACCAAAGCTCAGGCGAATTTCCAATCCATACACCGCCATGACCATAGGCAATCGCGCTCAAGTACCGCCCGCCGCTCCAAAACACTTTGCGTTTGTCGAATTCGCCGTCGTTGTCAGTGTCTTCCAGGATGACAATGCGGTCAGGGTTTTGCTTTTTGGATGCTTTGGGATGGGAGTAGTTTTCTACGACCCACAATCGACCCCGATCATCAAAGTCAAACGCGATGGGTCGACGGATATCTGGTTCGCCTGCAAACAACGTAACATTGAATCCCGCTGGTACTTTCATCAGCCCAAGCGATTGCAGCGGTGTCAAAGAAACATCGCCCGAATCTTGGCTATTGGAAACACCATCAGGCAGATCGTCAGCTCGCAGCATGTTCTCCTGGCTTGACATGACAACAGCCATGCACAGGATCGACAAAGCGGTGATTGATAAAGTGCGTCGCAGTGGAGATTTATTTCTATTCATCCGCACATTGTAATGCACACGTACTGCACACGATCAATGCACCGAGGAAACCCCTATTGGATTGCTCAAGGTGATCGAACGCTTTGAAAGGTGTCAGTTGTCGTTGGCGGCGTGGAGTACCGCGGCGTATCCCAGCACATCGCTGTGGTCTTGGCAGTAATTCAGCACCGGTTCAAACACGGTATCGTCGCCAGCCGCTTTGCCTTTGGATGCGATCCCAATCAGCAGTGGAATGATTCTTTGGGCAGGAACGTCACTGGGAACCATGTCCACTGCGGCCTTGATGGCTTGCTGGTGACGGCCGACGCGATCTAGCAGGTCGACATAAGTTTCGATGGCTCCCGTGCCGTGTTGCGCGACGTCTACCGATTTTGCTTTGCGTTCAAAGTACTTCAGCCCAGCTTCGACGTCTTCGCCAAGCAGTGTTGCGAAGAATGTTTGATGGGCTGGATAAAAATCAACGAACGGTTCGTCGCCCGGATATTGAAATTGATGATTTAGCCGCCGACCATATTGAGTTAACTCCCACACGCGACGCATTTGGGCTTTGTCTTCCAAGCACTCTGCGATGCGAACTGTTGACGACAAGTGCGTCGTGTCTAGGTGATAGCCTCCTTCGGCCAAAACTTCGGGGTGGTCTTCAATCATCTGCACCAAACTGACTTCTTTGCCGACCGACGTGCCGCGTTGAGCAATGTCATCGCGAACCATGGCTACTAGTTCATTATACAAATGGTCCAACAGACGCGACGCGGCTGCTTGTTGGTCCGGCTTGCTTCGCTGCGCCATCGACTGTTCATACAGCGTGATGCTATTGCAAGTTCCTTGATGATCCAAAACCGCTTGATAGCCACGCCCCACATCAACACCTTCGTGCAGCAAGACTTGGATCATTTCGTCATAATTGTCATCGTTGATTTCGATTTTGCTTAGCAGTTCGCTTGCCAGTTTGGTTTCGCCGGTTGGTCGCAGGTACATCCAACCTTCGCCAATGCGTCCTTGATCGATCAACATGGTGCCTGCCTCTCGGCATGCTTTCAGCAGGCCCAATTCCAGTTGCCGTTCGACTTCTTCTGTTCGTTCCGGCTCGTCTTCACTGGCGACCAAAGGCAGTTGCAAGTCGTGCCGAATTTGCATTTTCAGTGCTTCGAACAATTCCATCGGCTGACGCGACTCGCGAAAATGTTCGATCATCTGCTGGATCATCACGCCAGGGTCTTTGCGGTTCGCAGCGAGGGTTTCAAAAATATCGGTACCGGTCGTGGACATATCAAATTGCTTCGGGAAAACGGTGGGGTGCGAAACCTAATTCGCACAGTTGGCGGGGGAATAGATCAGGTGTACGTGCTACGGATCATCGGTCAGGCCAGAATCGGCTTGCTCGGCGTAGGAACGAAGGTGGTCCACCAGTTTTTGAAGTTCATGGGCCGCCTTGGGCAACACGACTTCACAATGCTCGGCGACATCTGCTAGTGGTCCCAGCAATGAATCACACTGCTGAGACATTTCCAGCGCGATCGCCTTTGCTTTTCGTTGTTTGTTGCGGCAGTCGTCCAGTCTGCGTTTGGCTTTGTTGACTCGCTGGACGGCTTCGGTGGCTGACACTTTGTCGCTTGATCTGACGGAGGCTTGTTTTTGCGACAAGTTATCTTTCGATTCGGTCAACTCACGTTCGGCCAATTGAACTTGCCGTCGCCAGTACCTTGGGCGTTCATCCGAAAAATACTGGTCGACACGTTCAATAGAAACTCTCAATTCCTGAAGAGTTTTGTCCCAATTGCCACTTAGTTTCAACATCCCACTGCGAAAAGCTGCGAGCGATTCGATACTTCGAACGTTGCTGGTGGACATGTTCGGATTCTTTCTCAGTGACCAAGGTATGCATCGATTTGCTCAGCCTTGCGCATCAAGTACGGCACATGAGCTTCGGTTGTTTTGATCAGCCGTGACATCTGCCGCATTTGGTCTGAGAACTCTCCCGAAAATTTTCGTTGTTGCTCGTCTCGCCAAGTTTGTTCCAGCTGGTTCATTCGCGCGGCCAGGGCGGTACTTTGCTGACGCATTTCTTCGGCGAACCGATGAAGCTGACCAGCGAATTGGCGAAGATGTTCTGGGTCGACGACAGCTTGACTCACGGGAGGCCTCTCTTGGCAGAGTTGTGAAGAGGAGTGATGGCGGAAAAGACCGCACCCGTTATTGTAGACGCCTGGGTGTTCGCGGGGAACGTCTGCGCAAAACAATGAAACGTTTTGTCAAACGCAGAAAGCCCCTAACGCGGGGCAAAGCGTTTTTTGAAACGGGGCATGCGCTCGAAATACCAGCACGCAGGATACCAG
>CAZZDZ010000186.1:10287-11735 GCA_964652675.1 uncultured Pirellulaceae bacterium | reverse complement strand
CAACTACTCGACGTCGTTTTGTGCTCTTGGGTCGACTTTCAGGCTTGCCAGATAGGCGACTAAGTCACGTAGCTCCCGCATCGACATCTGCTTGATCAAATCTTCTGGCATAGAAGACTTTCCTTTGCGACGACCTTCGATGATGTCCGTTTCGACTCGACGCAACGAACCGTCCGATTGCAGCACGTCAACGTAATCATCGGTTTCGGTTTTGACGATTCCCGTCACCACGTCTCCTTCGTCGGTAACAATCGCAATCGTTTCAAACCCCTTGGCGATCTGAGCGTTTGGCAAGCAAATCGCTTCCAGCAGGTACTTGCGTTGCTTCTCTTTACCGATCACTGTCAGATTTGGTCCGACTTCGCCGCCCGCTCGATCCACTTTGTGACATCGCACACACGACAATTCTGTTTTACCAAAAAACAACCTCGCCCCCTGGTCTACGTCTCCGCCGTCCAAAGCCGGTAACCATTTGCCGAGCGGTGTTGCGGCATCTCGCTGAGCTATGAATGTGTCAAGCTTTTCGGTCGTCGCGTCGTCCAAATGTCCCGATACGGCTTCGATCAGATTCAAGTGATCTTCACCGGGCAGCTTGCCGTCGATGTAGTCTTGAACGCCTTGACTGATTCGTTTCGAGACGTCTTCCTCTTTGCGTTTGGCTAAAATGTCCCACCCAGCTTGGCGAATCCGTGATTCCCGATGGTCGGTCGCCTTGATCAAGGTCGGTAGTGATCCTTCGACATCATGACGGCTCAGCACACTGATCGCCGCCAACGCCAGGTCAGCATTTACATCTGAAGCCAATTTCTTTGAAAGCGTGACCGCCGTTTTCGCGTCCAACCGGGCAAGCGCGGTGAGCGAATTTGCACGCTGCTGAGCGGTTTTCGTGTCATCGGCGATCCTTTTCGCCAGTTCCGAAGCGATCCGCTTGATCCCTAAGCCTGATGCCACATCGATCATCTTTTCACGAACCGAACTGTCTGTGATCATCAACGAATCAACTTGCGCATCAAGCGCGACCATGGCCACTTTCGCATCGCGTGGTTCAATCGGGCGAAAATCGTTGATCACGCGGTCACGAGGATCGGGCTTTGACCATTTGTTGAGCATCTCCAACGCTTCGATCCGCATCTCAGTCGGAGCAGCATTATTCGCGGCATAGTTTGCGATTCGCACCGCGGACGCTTCATCACCGATCCGATAGTTCGCATTGAGTGCTCGTCGTATGACAACCAAATCGGTTGGCGTGGAATCAATTAGGGCGGCCAGCGCTGGCATGCTGACTGGGATCGGCAAATCGTGGATCGCGCGTGCGGCTTCGGCTACCACCAACGGTTCTTTGTCCGATAGAAAATCGCTGACCAACGCGCTCTCAAGTCGCCTGAGTGCTACGACGGCACTACGGCGAACCGATTTGTTTTTGTGTGTTTTGAGGCTCGCGACTTCGG
>CAZZDZ010000186.1:8144-10187 GCA_964652675.1 uncultured Pirellulaceae bacterium | reverse complement strand
CGTGCGAATTGGTCTAGTCCCCAAATGGCGTGCAACCGCGACACACGCCCTTGGTCGGTGTCGGCTGCGAAATCGGCAAGCAACTGAATCTCTCCTCGCTTGGCCAATTCCCACTGCGCCTCCAATCGTACCCGGCGATCGACGTGCTTCAGATCGACCACCAACTTCGCTGCTTCGCGTTTGGTCCAGTCACCCTGGAGCAGCTGCTTGACTTCATTTACCAGCGGGCTGTCGTGATGTTTGGGGTCGATCAGACGATAAATCCGCCCTTTGCCCAGCCCGTCCCAACCATCGACCCAATCGCTGACGTACATCCCGCCAGCGGGGCCAAAGGCGACGTCGGTCGCCAAGCAAGTCCAGATCGGCTGGTCATTTTTGCCAAGTTGATAGAACGCGCCATCTGGCTCCAGCTCGAACGAACGGATTCCACTATTGCTGGGACCACCTCTGAAATCACAAATCAGAAACTTGTTCTTTAGCTGGTCACCGAATCCCGTACCAGGATAATAAACGAGCCCACTGGGGCCGTCGGTGAAGTTTGCGATCGGTGGCACTATGTACGATGGCTGCTCTTCGTGAAACGGCTCCCAAATCTTTTCCTGGTTGAACGGTCCCCGATCCGGTAGGTACTGATAGAACATTCGCCAGCCGGTGTCGCCACCACGCAAGATGCTTACCACTCGTGCTTGGTCTCCGCTGTCGCTGTTGTTGTCTACCGAAAAGAGATCTCCCACATCGTTGAACGCTAATTCTTGCGGGTTGCGCAGACCGGTCGCGAATATTTCTAAATTGCTGCCGTCCATTTCGCAGCGAAAGACAGCGCCCGATGCAGGATCAGAAAACCGTTTGCCGTCTTTGGTGGTGATGTGGTAACCACGATCTCCAATGCTGAAGTACAACCTACCGTCTGGACCAATCAACAATCCATGCATGTCGTGTCCGCGAAACGCCACACGGACTCCATAACCGTTTGAAAGCACGACACGATCATCTGCTTTACCATCGTCGTCTTTGTCAACGAGCTTCCAGAGCTTCGGGATGCAGGTGTAGTAGATGTTTTCGCCGCGAACCAAAATCCCAGCGCCGGTGCCTTCTTCGATGTGATTGAATCCGTTTGCCAGCAACTGACTTTCATCTGAAACTCCATCGCCGTTGGAATCAGTCAGGCGGCGGATCCGGTCGTCTTGCTGCGAATAGGTAATCGCAGCTTCACCCAGCAGACGTTTGTGGTAATCGATACGGTCTTGGACTGTTTTCGCAGCAAGGTCGGCCAGCAACCATTTTTCATCGTGGGCACGATTGTCAGTGACACCGCGATTTTGTCGAAAGCTCTCACAGACGAATATTCGGCCACGGCGGTCGACATCAAAGGTGACGATGTTGGCGACATCAGGCTCCGCTGCAAAAATGTTGATTTCCCAACCATCAGGAATCTTGATTACCCCCAAAGACTCTTGCGCCTCACTGGATGCCTCGGCGATGATCGGCTCTAAAGGCTTGGCTGATTCTAAATCTGCGGCGGTGGCGAATGACAGACCGCCGATAGAATTGACAACAGCAAAAATGAACGTCGATAAAAAACAGAGTGAAGCAACGAAAGACGTTGATAACCGATTGGACATAAAAACAATCCTGACTCAAAAATTTCTAATCTCTTATTCTGTCAGCTACTACGAAATGGCCTGCGTTAACCAAACCACCAATAGCTGGCCGCAAACCCAGAAATTCAGTTGAGGCCAGAAGATCCGCCGCGCGAAATCTGCACATTTTTGGATCATGCTCTGCCCACTGGGAATTGCGTGTCGCCGCAACGTCATCATGACTTCGGAACAACCGCAACGCATTCGCTGGCAGGATTTCGCTGTTTGGGCGGGAGCGATACGCAAATTGCCATGGCGGGATCGACGCGTCGGATTGGACTGTGACACCCCATGAAATAGACGGCGTAAGTACGCGTTAGCTATTCGCGGGCACATCAATATCACACAGAAATATCAGACGGCGAAATTGCACGTCGATATGATGCAGTGATATGATGCAGTG
>CAZZDZ010000186.1:0-8044 GCA_964652675.1 uncultured Pirellulaceae bacterium | reverse complement strand
GATATGATGCAGTGATATGATGCAGTGCAGCCAGCCCAATGATGCGGCGAGCGATGAAAATCGTTAAAGTAAGTGAAACGTCCGACACATCTAGCTTACCCAAACAGCACCTAAATTGGCAAGATTTTAGGATTGGCATTCTCACCGAATGACCAGAATAGCTGCCGCTTGCAAAACGTTACGAACCCACTGAGACAGTTGATGAGCGATCAAGACCAGGACGCACCGCACCCATCACAAGATGATTCGCACGCGAATAACCCAGATGCGAACCAGCGTGATGTAGATTCGGCTGAGGTTCCGATCATCGCAAAAGTCGTTGGTGACGGCGAACCGAACGACGTGGCTACCGAAGAATCAGACGCAAAACCTAGGGAAATTCGCACCGGATCCCCCTTCGCGTCGGACCCAGAGATGACACCATCGCAAGTTGCAGCGCAAACGCGCAAGTTAGAGAAGTTCTATGACGTTGGTCCGCTGAGATACACAGCGATGGGTGCCGTTGCCGCATCGGCGATGGTGATCGTATTCGCGTCGATCGCTTGCTGGTGGTTTCCCGGAGGCGGCGCACTGATCGCCGGACTTGGGTGCGCCCTGGCGGCATTTGGGATGTTTTCGCACATGCGGACCCCCGCCATCGGCTGCTTGGTGGTGCATATGGCGCTGTTTGTGGTCAGCTACAGTCGCTTGCTGTAAATCGATTTAGGGCAACAAAAACACTTGGAGTTTTCGGCATCCGTGGGCGCCCAGAACTAGCGACTGTTCAATGTCTGCCGTTTTGCTTGGGCCAGACACGAAAACACCAAATCCTGGTTTCGGTTTGCCGATCCGCTCGTAAGCCTGATGCATGTGATCGACGATCTGTTTTCGCGAAACAACAATTGCCAAATATTGCGCGATGAATAGCATCACACGATGTGGTAACGTCGAACCATCAATCCAGATCGCTCCGTTTTCGGCAATCGCAAACTCGCCTTTCGCGATCGTCCAATCAAGTGACGACAACGAGTGCGGGTCGTCCACCATGCTCAAGTCGACGTTTCCCTCGGTTACTTCCGGTACCACCGAAGCGATCCGTTTTGCTTCGGCAAACGCTTCAATGCCATCCAGAATCTCTTTCGCTTGCTCTGGCCGGTCAATCAGGTGCGCCTCGCCACCGACGAATGACAATGAATCCTGGAATTGAGCCAATGGATCGTCGAACACAACCAACTGCTCGGTATCAACATCGGGCAACATCGGGACTTCGACTGATTGCGAATTCAAGCGATCCATCATCGCTCGGCGACTTTTCGTCGTTGCGGATACGGGTTTCATTTTGACGACCGGTTCTTTTCGTACCACTGACTAAACGATGACTCTGGCGGCTTGGGCAATTCACGCGTCTTTGCCCACGTATTAAACGGATTGTGTGTCACAAAGTGCGGCAGGAATCGCAAAGACGCTCGGCCCATGCTGCCCGCCATCGCAAACAACTTGGGATGCTGAAACAAGAACGAAGCCGCTTTCATGCTCACGCGTTTGCTCAGCGGCAGCAAGCCTTTGCCGACCAACTCTTTTCGCCAAGCCAAAAGTTGATGATGTAACGGTATCTTTACGGGGCAAACATCTGTGCACGAACCACACAAACTGCACGCGTACGGCAAACTTTTGTAGCTGGACGGATCGCGTTGCGGCGAAAGCACGGAACCGATCGGCCCGGGAACCGTCGCTCGATAGCTGTGACCGCCACTGCGTCGATAGACCGGACACGTATTCATGCAAGCACCGCACCGAATGCAATGCAGTGCGTGGCGAAATTCTTTGCTGTCTCGCAGTCCCGTGCGACCGTTGTCCACCAAAATGATGTGAAGTTCGCTGTCGGGGTCACGCGGACCGTGAAAATGCGATGTGTACGAAGTGATCGGCTGACCGGTTGCCGATCGAGCAAGTAAGCGGGTAAAGACGGCCAAATCCTTGAATCGCGGGACCATCTTTTCGATTCCCATGCACGCAATGTGGACTCGGGGCAACGATACGCCCAAGTCAGCGTTGCCTTCGTTGGTACAAACAACGAGACCACCGGTTTCGGCGATCGCAAAATTGACTCCCGTCACTCCTACTTCACCCGCAAGAAACTTACCGCGTAAATGCCCGCGTGCGGCTTCGGTCAAGTACTTGGGGTCTGACGCACCTTCACGAGTCCCCAAGTGTTCGTGGAAAGTCTCTCCGACTTCTTCCTTTTTGATGTGGATCGCCGGCAGCACGATATGGCTGGGGGTTTCGCCTCGCAACTGCACAATGCGTTCGCCCAAATCCGTATCGACAACTTCGATGCCGTTGGCTTCCAGGAAAGGGTTCAGCCCACACTCTTCGGTCAACATCGACTTGCTTTTGACGATCCGCAACGTCTGTTGTTGCTGGAGAATTTTCAGAACGATCTGATTGTGTTCAGCCGCGTCCGCAGCCCAGTGAACGGTCGCTCCCAAAGCGGTTGCATTCCGCTCGAACTCCTGCAGGTAAACTGGCAAGTTTGCGATCGTGTGGGTCTTGATCGCCGATGCCAACGATCGCATGTATTCCCATTCCGGAATCGCGTCGGCTTGTTTGTCACGTTTGCTGCGGACAAACCACAACGCGCGATCATGCCACTGAGATCGATCACGATTAGTAACAAAATCTTTGGCGGCCGTTGGATGATCGACGATTGGAAGCATATTGGATTGATCTGAATACGAAGGCAAGTTTCGTTGGCGAATGCTGGTTAAACGGTTTCGGGATCACGCCCAACCATGATCTGGGCAACATGCATGACTTTGATTGGGTTGTTCTCGCGGCGAATCAAACCCTGCAAATGCATCAGGCAACTCATGTCGGCCGACGCCAGGATCTGACTGCCTGCCCGCATGTGGTCAGCAATACGATCGCGGCCCATCGATGTTGACACTTCTGCTTCGTTCACCGAGAACGTGCCGCCAAAACCGCAGCACTCATCGCAGCGTTCTGGTTCTACCCATTGTATGTCGTCAACAAGTTCCACGACGTCGCGGACTTTGTTGTCACGCGGCACACGCGTCTCGCTAGATTTTCCCAGACGTAGTTCACGCAAGCCATGACAACTTTGGTGCAACGACACTTTGTGTGGAAACGAAGCATCAATTTTGTCGACGTTCAGTTCGTCGTGCAAATATTCGCACAGTTCAAACGTGTTGTCGCGAACGTGCTGGAATTTTGCATCGTCGGCTGCGAAATAATCTGCGTAGTGGTGTCGGACCATCGCAGTGCAAGAGCCCGATGGGCATACGATTGCGTCGTAGTCGGCAAACAAATCGACAAAGCGTTTGGCGACGGGTGCCGTTTCCGCATCACAGCCCGTGTTGGCCATCGGCTGACCACAACAAGTCTGCCCGGAGGGGAATGCGACATCCACACCAAGTTTTTCCAGTAGCTCCAATGTCGCGATCGCAACATCAGGATAAAACTGATCGATATAGCAGGGAACAAAAAGTGCGACGGACATTCAACGAAAATGGCGTTGGAGAGCGAAAAGATGAACTCACGCCAGTTTGTCTACAACTTGGGTGTCATTCAATCACCCATTGAGTGATTCGATCAAATGCGCAAAAAGAACTCGCCCAGGCATAATTCGCCAGTTCGTTGCGTTTAAGTGGTTTACCGCGTGAACGACGGGGAGCTCCGCGCACTTAAGCCGCAGGTCGTAAGTAATCCCTTAGTGCATTTACGCTACCTGGATTTGTGGATTCTCAGGGGAGCTTTGGGTTGTTTCCCCGGCAGCTACCGCGTTTTTCGCCACCTGATTTTGGCATGTCGCGACCCACGACTTCACTTTCCGTAGACTGGGTAATCGGCGGCTACCCACAAATCTTCGTCCCACCGTGCTTTCGGCATAGCGTAGCAAGTCGCGATGCAAGACCGCTGGCGATTCTTGCGCGATCGAGCGAACCGACCCGCGATGCACTTGTATCAGTAGATCGGCATCTCGAGGCATCAGACCTGCGACCGAGGCCGCCAAATGGATGCAACGCCGGTAGCGTTTGATGGTTGCCACTGCTTTTTGCGGTGCGCCTATCTTTTGAGCGACTTTGATGGGGTCACACGAAGCCAGATCGCCGACGGAAATAATCTTCGCTTTTGCAAACTTTTCGCATCGTCGAGCGCCGCATAACTTAATGTGCTGCAGCCTCATGCTGAACAATCGCTCACGATGAGTTCCATGAGATTCCGCGACGACAACCGGCGCAGGCCTTTTGGGGAGTGCTCCCGCTTTGCCCGCAACTTGAGCGGTTGACTGATCGGACGTGGATGTGACTAAACGCAGAAAAGATCGAAACATGAAACCATCCGTGTGTGAGCAGGTAGAAAAGACGCACACCAATTGTTACCAAATCGGTTCAACGGTCATTCTGGTCTAGCGGACTCCCCCACCATCCTGCCAGATCGAATTCACACTTTCTGCATTGCAAGCAAACGCAAGGGCCGGTTTTACCCGCGTTTTGAGGTCACGGCCAATTTCATCATGAAGGTCATTGAGCGCACGGCCTCCGAAATTGTCAGCTTACTCTCACCGTGTTGTCGTTCAGTGAACGTGATCGGCACCTCCGCCATCTCGCTACCCTGATGTTTTAACTTAACGAGTAGTTCTTCCAGCAGAGCGTAGCCTCGACATTTTAACGATTCCAAATCCAACCGCTTCAACGCCGCAACTCGATAGCATCGCATCGATCCGCTGCAGTCACTGACGGGCAGCCGCAAGCAGAGTGTCGCGAAACGATTCACGAAACGGCTCATCATTCGTCTTCGCAAAGGCCACCCGACGATCTTTCCGCCGGCGGTGTATCGAGAACCGACAACCACATCGACTTGCGGGTTCTCTATCGCCTTGTTCAGCAGCAACGGAAGTTCCGCTGGGTCGTGACTGAGGTCGCCGTCCAAGTTGATAAAAAAGTCATAGTTATCGGTGACCGATTGGACAGCGGCTCGCAAAATCGCCCCGCCCAAACCACGCTCTTGCGTGCGAACAATCAATCGCACCTTTGAGTCACTTTCTGAAATCTCACGAACCAAATCGGCCGTGCCATCTGGAGAATTGTCATCGATGTACAACACATCTGCATCGGGCAACGCCCCCCGCAAGCGACGCGTCATTTCACGAACGTTTGTCGATTCGTTGTAGGTGCAGACACCAATCAGAACGCGAGCAGAATGGGACAAGAGATCGGCAGCGAAATAACCAGGAAGAACAGTTGGTTTGGTTTGATCACGTTGATCGTTGCCGTCGGTTTCGTCAACGCCCAACGATGATTTCTAATACGTTCAAGCCATTTCAAGGCGTACAGCTTTGGACCAAGCGGGCAATTGGACTTGGTCGTTGGCCAAACCGATCACCAACGATTGGGGATAGTCAGGCCTGGCCAGTGCCGCGGTAACCTGCAGCGACGTCGAACGAGAGGCACGGCTCAATTGCGTGCCCATTCGTTTTGCCCGCCAAAGAATCATCCGCATTGCCAAAAGCCCTGCAGCGCCGTTGGCGACAAACAGCCAATCAAACCGAACGGGCCGCGGATCAAGTTTTGTGATCTCGGTCGCGAGACTGATCAGAAACGGCGTCTTGGGCTCGACGCCATCGGGCATTACCACCGTCGGCGAGCAATTCATCGAAGACAGATCGACCAGATGACGAGCGAAGTTAACGAGTGACATCCGGTTCACAATCCACGATTCTGGGATAGGACAAACTGGCCGATTGAGACGTTCGCTTTAGCGGTTTCCATGAAATCACAACCCGCCAAGGAAGGCGATTCAGGCCGTGTTTTCTAACTACCCGTTCGCATATTGGACAACATTTCTTGGTAATCGATTTTCAGCGACCTACCTTTGGCACCTGACGGTTGCTGAAGAGACTTTGGAACAACGTCAACTTCGTCCTCGATGATCAACAGATCACTGTCATCGTTTCCCCCAATCCTCAGCTGCAAATCGTCGCCGTCTTCTTTTTCGTCCATCCAAATGGGAGCATCACAAGTCTCTGATTCAGTTGGCAATTCGAACAGATCGCCAGCAATGTTGTTCTTGTCCACACCGCCATAGCGTGCTTGCGTGGCCATTTCTCGCAATTGGATAACGTCCTCTTGAAGTCGCATTTCGACTTCGGGCGACGCATTCATGACCTCATGCTCGTTCGGTTGGTCAACAGAAACGGGTTCTTCCTGTTCAAAGTCGCCAAAGATAGAAGTGGTCTGCTGTGCTGAAACGTTCGATTGCGTGGAAGCAAAAAGTGGTGCGGAAGAACGGATTTGCACAAAGCTATCCGCAGCAACGATGCTGCAGTCGCTCTGTATCGGCTCACTCTCCACGACAGGACTTTGCATCTCACTGCGAACGACAATGGACTCACTCCGAATCACTTCTTCGCTGATTTCTTTGATGGGCGGAGTCTCGGGCTCTTCTGCAAATCCCATTTCGTCCGATGCGACCGGTTGTTTGATCTCAGGCTGGTTGGATGCAAGTTCGCCAAATTCGACGGTGTCCGTCGCTTGGCATTCAGCAACTGGCGCCTCAACCTCTTGTGTCTCGATTGGGGGCTGTCTCTTTGGCTCGACCACTGGTTCGCTTACTGCTTCAACAGACATTTCACCGAACTCGACCGAATCGTCCAAAGATCCAAATTCGACGGGTGCCGAATCGCTTACGACCTCTGTTTCTTCGACAATCGGACTTGGTAATTGTTGTAGCTGAGCCCAAGCTTGATCAACAATTCGTTCACAAATCATCGTTTGTTCATGTCCTGCAGCACAATCAATCGCTTCGGTCATCATCTGATTGATCAAGCGTGGAATGCCACTAGACGCGTGATGAATCGCCCCGATCGCTTCGTCCGTGATCGTTGCATCAGGGTTGCTTCCGCAGCCACGGATGACTTCGGTGATGTAGTGGCGTGTTTCGTGCGCATTGAATGGATGCAAATAGCAACGTGTTGCCACACGTTGGTTAAAAGGCTCCATCGACGGCGCAGCCAGTGTTTCGTCCAGCTTAGGTCCTCCGCAAATGACTGCCGTAAATCGCGGTTGGTCGTCTTTCATGATGTTGGTTGTCGCGCGAATCGACTCCAGCACCTCGACCGGCAATGACTGAGCTTCGTCAATCAACAGCAAAATGCCATCGCTGGGAATCTCGTCACTGGTCGCGCATTGCACGAGGGCAAGCTGAAGATCATCGTTTGCGATTTTCGCGACATCCACATCCAATTGATTCAACAGTCGCCGGTAGAAAGAATCGGGGCTCGTGATCGCAACATCATTTAGGGTGACGATCTTGTGGCTTGTGGCAAACTTTTCCGCCAGAAGATTGCGAACGATGGACTTGCCTGTGCCCGGTGGTCCCATGACCAAAGCGATGCCATCACGCCCGATGACACTGTTGGAGACCCGGTTGATCGCGTCTTCGACCGTGCCCAAGGCGATGTAGCGAGAAGCTGCTGGAAAAGGAGGAAAAGGCGGAACTGTGAAACTTGATTGGGAAGATTGCATCGCTTGACCAAACATCGAATGGAAGTTTGTGGTGAGGAAGTCGTGCGGAACAAGATCCAGGCGCAATGCCCGTCAGTCTCGTACGCATACTTTGTCTAATCGTTAACATCGGCACGGTTCACCACCAACCTGAGCCAGATATGGACTCATTTGCCCGGTTTTGATCAAGGAAACCAAAAACGCCTAAAACTACGAAAGCCTGGGGTTTCAGGCAGCGGAGAGAAAAGAGATGTGATCCAAGCCGCTGCTCATGTCCTGTTGTGGCACCCGGCTGGTACTAAACAGGACCCTGAACTGGACTTTAGCGGGTCACTGAATGGGGGCACTGAACGGGTCACTGAACGGGTCACTGAACGGGTCACTGAACGGGGCTTCAGCGGGGCTCTGAACCGTCCTTCGCTGGAATATCCGTCTGAAGCGTTGCGGCCAAAATGGTTTACCCATCCCAAAGTTCCTCCCAAACAACGCGGTCTCCCTTGTCTACGCGGTTTCCTTCGATAACCTATGTAGTACAGCAA
>CAZZDZ010000185.1:0-11765 GCA_964652675.1 uncultured Pirellulaceae bacterium | reverse complement strand
TGCTGCTTCCTGACGTCCAACTGCAGCCCATTTCAACATGACCTCCACGCCCAGGGATCGAATCCGTGTCAACATGACCGAGTTAACTCGGTCTTCAGCAAATTAATTTCACAGTCAATCTTGAAGCAACCGCAGCAACTGTGCCAGAGCCTTCTTCACTAGCCCTGCTCGGCTTGGGACTTGTTGGCTCGTCGCCGCAGGTAGTCGAAAAATCTAAGAGCTCAGGCCTCTAACGCGCACACGCCAGTTTCAAATAAGTGATTTGTCCTGCGCGGTTTGCGACCAAATCTAGAACGTGTGGCCTTGTTTTGGTCCGTGTTCGGTCATGGTGAGAATCTCCGGACCGTCTTCGGTCATCAGGATGGAATGCTCGAACTGGGCGGAGGGGCGCAAGTCTTTTGTGCGGACTGTCCAACCGTCTGATTTGTCAGTTCGCGTGTAGCGTGTGCCCGCATTGATCATTGGTTCGATCGTAAAACACATTCCTGGATAAAGTCGATCGATGCGGCTTTGACGATTTGGAAAGTGCGGGATGATGGGTCCAGGTGAAATTGTTTTCCCAGTCCATGTCCAACGTATTCACGAACCACCGAGAATCCGCGACCTTCTGCTTCTGGAACAATCGTCTCGCCGATCTTGGACACTTTACAACCAGGTTCGATCGCGTTGATCGCCAAGAACAGACAATCAAAAGCACACTGGGTGACTTTGCGTTTTTCGCTGGAGACTTCGCCGATCAAAAATGTCTCACTCTGGTCGCCATGCCATCCGTCCACGATCGTGGTGATGTCGACGTTGACAATATCGCCGGCTTTCAATTCGTAAGCATCAGGTATCCCGTGGCAAATCACTTCGTTGACACTTGTGCAACAACTCTTGGGAAAGTTCTGATAGCCCAGCGTGGCGGGCACATGACCTTGATCGATCGTCCACTGATGAGCCATTTCATCCAATTGGCCGGTCGTCATCCCTGGTTGAACATGCGGTCGCAAGTAGTCCATCAACCGCGCGTTGACACGCCCTGCGCGGCGCATCGCATCACGCTGAGCCTCGGTCAGTATTAATTTCTTTTGCTTTTGCAGCATCGTCACAATGATTCAGTGTGCAATTCAGTATTTGTGCGTAAGTATTTTCACAAATGTTAGCAGGCCTGACCTGTTGCCCCAAGTAAAAGAAATCAAAACCGACACAACATTCACCAAGTAAAACCATGGGCCGGCGATCAATCCAGCGGTTCACTCAGCGGTGACCGCAGCAAAGAGAATTGGCCTCCGTTGAAGGGCCGTAGCGGAAGTCGCGAAGACTTTCGGTTTGATGCGGTTGTCGCAGGTCTTGGCGGCTTCCGATACCCGTTTTACGAGGTTTATGTGAATTGTGCGGTTTTTTCGGTAAAAGACGGTCAGTTCTTTGGCGTCAAGTCGCGGAAACGGGGCAGAACTTTGGACGCCTGGAGGGGTTAAAGCAAGTATGCGAACCCATACGGTGAAACACCCCAAAGGATCCGAAATCCACGCTAAAAGCCGGTGGATTTGCAAAGTACGATAAGATGTCGGGTGGCCCGAAGCTTCAGAATTCAGGCTTTTGCCGCTCGATTGGCCGTTCGCAGACGAATCATGTGATCAAACGCTCAGCAGGTTTCTTCACATCAGACATACGATTTCAGGCGTCCATTCCAGTCGCTACACACACGAAGTGATTCAAAAGAACAATGAAGTTGACAAAACTTTTCGCAATCGTAGCGCTTGTCGCCATTGTCGACGCTCCCCTTGGCAGCCATGTCTATGGCCAAGATTCGCCCGAATCGGGAGCAGCCCCCCAACCGGCTGCTGCCCAGCAAGAATCTGCCCAGCAGGAATCTGCTCAACCGGCTGCTGCACAGGCTCCCGTCCCTGACCCCAAAGATGTGAACGCCCAGCAGGCTGCCAAGATTCTGCTGGAACAGTTAGATGGCAATACGAAACGCGATCAGATGGGGACTCGTCTTTCGTTCAATTTTACGGGTGCGGACTGGAGCGACGTGCTGAACTGGTTCTCCAAAGAAGCCGACTTGGCATTGCAGCTGGACAAGCCGCCAGCGGGAACCGTCAATTTTGTTGACCCCACACGCACTTACTCGGTGGCCGAAGGCCTGGATCTGCTGAACCGTTTGTTGCTGGACCGTGGATACGCGTTGGTGCGTCGAGGTCGGTTGTTGTTTCTGTTTGATTTGGAGCGAGACAATGCCGAAAAACTGATCAGCGAAATCGCCGAAGTCGTCGAGCCAGATGCACTGGACGAGCGTGGACGAAGCGACATTGTCAGTTGCGTCTTTCCTCTGGGCAGCATGACTCCTGATGAAGCTCGCGAGCAGTTGCCATTACTTAAAGGTCCGTCGGGCTACGTGGTGATCGTTGGTCGGCAAGCCAAGGTGACCGACACGGTCGCGCGTCTTTTGGCTGTTCGAAAAGTCGTCGAAGCGTCTATTCAAGAAGTCGTTGAAATCAAACTGGAACACCGCGGTGCCGACGAAGTACTCGAGTTGGCTCGTCCGCTTTTGGAGTTGGAGCCAGGCAGCAACATTTCCGAAGACATCAAAATATCCGTGAACCTTTTCGGTGATCGCATCTACGCAACTGGCTTGCCCGCCAAGTTAGCCATCTTGCAAAACATGGTCGCAAAGGCTGACACACCTTTGGAAGTCGACGCCGCCGACACCAGTGACACACAGGTTCCTTTGTTTCAAAGGTATCCCATTCGCAACGCCGATCTGACGACGGTTTTCGATGTCCTGCAAACGATCTTGCAAGGCTACCCGGATGCTCGAGTCGCAATCGAACCGAGCAACAAGTCGATTATCTTGCACGCGAGACCTGAGACTCAGAAACTAGCGTCGGAAACGATTGAGATGCTGGAAGGCAAAGGCGAACAGCTGAAAGTGATTCCACTGCGTCGATTGGATCCATCCCAGGCGCTTCTGACGATCAACAAGTACTTTGGTGTTACCGAAGAAGGCGGAGATGGGCCAACCGTCGATGGTGATCCGGTGACCGGTAAGCTTTGGATCCGAGGCACCGAAGAAGAAATCGCGCAAGTCGAAAAACTGATTGCCGAGATCGAAGGCGAGGATGAGTTTGATGCGTTGGGCGGCAAAGTCCGAATGCTTCCCTACACCGGTTCGGCCGCCGAAGATGCGATTAAACAGATTGAATCGGTGTGGCCATTGATGGGGCGATCAAACACCATTCGCACGATCTCGCCGTCCGCAAATCGGGGCAAAAGCGGAATGCGTGAAGGTCGTATTCGTCGCGACGTCGACCAGGAAGAACCCAAGATGGTTCCGGCGACACCCAAGAACATGGAAACAAGCATAAGATCCACGCCGAATTATCATTTGGTCAATCAAAACACCGCGACGGCACCCCAACAAGGTCAAAACCAGGGCGAGGTTTTAGCCAACATCAGCAAAAACGACATCATCGTTCGCATGACCCCGGGCGGATTGATGATCGCTTCGGAGGACCTCGAAGCCCTGGATGTGTTCGAGCGATTGCTTGGTCAATTAGCGGCGCCGTCGGCGTCCGCATCCGATTTGCCAACGATTTTTTGGCTCAAGTATGCCAAGGCTGATGCGACCGCAGAATTAGTCGCCGCAATCTTAGGTGGTGCCGAATCCAGTGCCGCGTCGATGACGGATTCGTTGATCGGTGGCGGGGTCGGTGGAATGCTTGGCGGACTGATGGGAATCGGCGGTGGTGGCGGAGGTGGCGACCAATCAGCATCCAAGTCTGTTCTGACATCGACCGGGAGTGTTCTGATTACATCCGACAATCGGTTGAACGCTTTGTTTGTCCAAGCCAACCCAATTGATTTGGCAACGGTCGAAATGGTGTTAGAGAAAGTGGACCGAATGGAGAGCCCCGAAGACGTCGAATTGGTCTCAAAGCCAAGGCTGATTCCATTGGTCTATCAAAATGCAAAAGACGTCTCAGAAGTTGTCAAGTCTGTCTTTGGGGATCGAATTGCCGGAGCACAAAGCAGCAATAGCCGCGGTGGCGGTGGACAACAGCAACAAGCGGCAGAGTTCGTGGCAGCGTTGCGTGGTGGCGGTGGACGCGGCGGACGTGGTGGTGGCGCAAGCGGCGGCATCCAAAGTGAACCAACCAAAATCAATGTTTCTGTGGATGAACGAAGCAATTCGCTGATCGTGACCGCCAGCGAGCAGGATTTTGAAGAAGTCCGAGTTCTAGCGATTGCATTAGACGATGGCGGAAGAACCACAGCGGATACGGTCGAGACCGTTGCGATCCCCGGAAACATGAATGCCGAATCCGTGGTCGAGGCACTTGAAGCCGTCTTGGGACGAAAAGTAAACCAAACAGTCGAATCATCTGGGTCAAACAATGCGTCTGGACGTGCCAATGGACCAGGAACCAACACGACCCCATCACAGGGTGACATCCAATCACGAATCGATGCGTTCCGAGCCCGAGCAGGTGCAGCAGGCGCAGGAGGATTCGGAGGTGGACGTGGTGGCGGCGGAATCGGTGGTCGCGGGGGCGGCGGTGGTGGTCCAGGTGGACGTGGCGGCGGAGGCCGCGGTGGCGGAGGACGCTAAGTAACCCTGATGCCATGTTGCCAATTCTCCATGGACGGGTTTCCAAGTCGCCAAGCTCAATGGCGACCGGACTAAAGCAGGGCGGACTAAAGTAGGGCGACCAGACTAAAGTAGATTGAGCAGAAAGTTGACGGCATCAAGCCGCAACATAAAACGCCGCAGAATTCGCGGCCAGAGAGTTAGGAAACCACAATGATAATGCATGCCGGCGAGATTCTACGACGTCGAGGCCTTTTGTCTGACGAGCAATTAGAGCAAAGCCAATCAAGCGATGCGCCCAATGTGATCCAAGCCGCAGTGACGCTGGGTTTTGTGGAAGAAAGTGACGCGCTGCGAGCCCTGGCCGAAGAAATCGGCTTGGACTATGTCGACCTTCGTGAAATCGATGTCGATATCTCTGCACTGGATGGATTTCCGCAGAAACTGATCTACCGCCAATCGCTGTTTCCGATTCGCGCTGAAAACGGATCCATCGTCGTTGCGACCGCCGATCCTTTGGACCAATACCCATTGGACGAAGCCAGTGCGGCGACGGGTAAACACATCATCCCCGTCGTGGCGGAACGTTCCGAAATCTCGCGGCTGATGAAACAACACTTGGGTGTTGGTAGCGAGACCGTCGAAGGCCTGATGGCAGCCAAAGACGAAGATGACGACGAACTGGAGTTGCTGGACGATCTGGAAATCGACAGCAGCGAAATGGGCCAGATGGTCCAAGAAGCTTCTGTTGTCCGGCTGGTCAACGAAATTTTGCTCGAAGCGATCAATACGCGAACGAGTGACATTCACATCGAATCACAAAGTGACGGATTGGTCATTCGATATCGCATCGACGGCATCCTTCACCCCCAACCGGTTCCGCCAGAGATCAATCGTTTTCAAGCCGCCATCATCAGCCGCTTGAAAATCATGGCACACTTGAACATCGCCGAAAAACGGTTGCCCCAGGACGGTCGTATCAAACTGCGCGTTCGCGGCCGCGAAGTTGACATTCGTGTCAGTGTGATTCCCATGATCCACGGCGAAGGCTTGGTCATGCGTGTCTTGGACAAATCATCGATGGTCTTTGACTTGTCCGGATTGGGAATGTCGAAACCCAACTACGACAAATTCAGCGAGATCATTGGACTGCCACACGGGATCGTGTTGGTTACCGGCCCGACCGGTAGTGGTAAAACCACGACGCTCTACAGCAGCTTGCTACAAATCAAATCGCCCGAGACAAAGATCATCACGACCGAAGATCCCGTCGAATATCAGTTAGACGGCATCAATCAAATCCAAGTGCATTCAAAGATTGGTTTGACGTTTGCAAATTCACTACGCAGCATCTTGCGACATGACCCTGACATCGTTCTAGTGGGTGAGATTCGTGACTTGGAGACGGCCGAAAATGCGATTCAAGCTTCGCTAACCGGTCACCTTGTGTTTAGCACGCTACACACCAACGATGCCGCCGGCGCGTTTACTCGAATGGGTGACATGGGCGTCGAACCGTTCTTGGTCGCTGGAACGGTCGAAGCGGTGATGGCACAACGGCTGCTGAGACGACTGTGTTCTCATTGCCGCGAGCCGTACACACCGTCCAAAGACGAAATGCCAAGCGATTTCCCATGGGATTTGGCGGCAAACGCACAACTGTATCGCCCCGTTGGATGTCGCGAATGCCGACAAGTTGGTTACAGTGGACGAATGGGTATTTACGAACTGTTGACCACCAACGACGAAATCCGCCAACTGGCACAAGACCGCGCCAGCAGTTGGATCCTTCGCAAAGCAGCCGTCAAAGCTGGCATGCGAACGCTACGGATGGACGCGTGGGACAAAGTCATAGCGGGGACGACCAGCGTCGACGAAGTATTGCGCGTGACCAAGGGCGAGGCTCTTTAAACGATGGCAACGTTTGCGTACACCGCCCGCGATATGACGGGCAAACAAGTTTCTGGAACAGTCGACGCGGCGAACGAACGCGAAGTCACTACGATTCTGGCCGAACGTTCATTGTTCCCAGTCGATGTGACGGATGCTTCCAAGTCCAATGGCATCACAGGCTTGGTAGGCCGCAAGAAAAAGGTCAACGGCCAAACCATGGCTGTGTTCTACAGCCAGTTGGCGTCGCTGTTACGTAGCGGGGTCCCCATGATCCGCGCCTTGACGGTGTTGTCGCAACAATCAGCCAACCCGACGTTAGGCGAAGTCATATCGGACATCAAAGGCCGTGTCGAAGACGGTGAACCGATCGGCGATTCGATGGCCAGATACCCACGCGTTTTTAGCGAGATGGGTGTCAACATGGTCCGCGCTGGAACCGAAGGCGGTTTCTTGGAAGACGCATTGGAGCGTGTAGGTGATTTCACCGAACTGCAAGAAGATTTAAAGGGACGTACCATCAGCGCGATGGCGTACCCGGTGTTTTTGTTCTCGGTCGGTACCGTAGTCATCACCGCCCTGTTGGTTTTCTTTGTTCCCAAGTTCGACACGATGTTTGATCGTCTAAGAGCAAAAGATCAAATGCCATGGATGACAGAAGCCCTGCTGGGATTCAGTGCCGCGCTGCAAAGTTACGGTTGGATCATCTTGGTTTTGATTTTGATTGGGATTGTTCTTTTAAGGGTGCAGCTTCAAAGCGATGCCGGCAAAGAATGGGGCGATCGCATGAAACTCAAGATACCGGTGCTTGGCAACATTCTGATGAATCTATCGGTAGCCCGTTTTTGTCGAGTGCTTGGAACGTTGCTTGGCAACGGTGTACCGATCCTAAAATCGCTCGAGATCAGTCGAACGGCAGCGGGCAACCGATTGCTCAGCAAGTCCATCGCGGACGCAAGCGAGAACATTCGCTCTGGCGATTCGTTAGCATCACCATTGCGATCGTCCGGTCACTTTCCGATCTCGGTCGTCGAAATGATCAGTGTCGGTGAAGAAAGCAATTCGTTGGATCAGGTGTTACCCGACATCGCTGATTCTTTGGAAAAACGAACGTTCCGCCGTCTAGATTTGTTCGTCAGATTGTTAGAACCAATCATGTTGCTAGTCATGGCGATCCTGGTACTCGCAGTCGTTCTGGCACTGTTAGTGCCGGTACTAAAGAGCAGCACAACCCTGTAAAAAAGATCGCTCGTGAAGCGGCCAGCACGCTCAAGCCCAACGGGCTTCAACAACAAAACCCAGGGTCGCGCAGCGCACCCGGGTGCGCTGCTATGTTGTTGAACAGCTTCGCCGTTCGTTACACACGGGTGCGCGGGCTACGCTTCGTTCAACTCTTGTTTGACACGATCAGGTACTGAGATGCGACGGTATTGAAAAACTCGCAGTACAAAAAACAGGTTGACCAGCGTGATGATGCCTCCACAGCCAAAGATCAAAATCGCCAGTGGCCAGTCGTATCCGTTGTCAAAGGCTTCGATGAGTGTCCATGACCAATTGATTGCTTCGATTTCTGTGTAGCTTGACGCAGGCATGCCCGTGGTTACGACAATGATGACCATCGGTGTGATCATTGCCAAAAACATGACTCCCGCCAACGTGCTGGTCGGAATGGCCAAATTCCTACCGAGTCGGCGAATGATTGGCATCGCAATCAGTCGTGTGAGTCCCAGATAGGCCAGCAAGTAGCCACTGGCCATCAGCGAAAACGTGAGAGTTGGCGTGCGTGGTGATCGCTGGAAATCCATGCCGAAACTACCAAATGCAAAGATACCAGCGCAGCCCGTTGTGATCGCGAAAACATATCCCGTTGCTGGCCCGGGATTGAACCACGTCAACAGAGCTCTGCCAGCAAACGTGCTCGGTAGTGTTCGCTGAACGCGTGGGCTTAGTTCAGGTGATTCGACCAACATCAACGCGCCCATGATCAACCAATATCCCGCCAGAATCATGCTGCCAAAATTCAGCACATCATAATCGTTCGCCCAAATTGCGATCAAACATATGGTTGCGATCCAAACCAGTTGTTGAACCATCATCGTCCGGCGTAAACCGGTCGAACGGTTTTCGGTAACCGGTGCGATACGCGCCGCCGCCGCTTTGATAAACATGAAAATGCACGTAATTCCAACCGCAATGAAGCTACCAACCCCCACGTAAACATCTTCTTCGTCGCCAGCGAATCCTCCCAATAGTCCTTGGGAACAAAACGAGTAGCAAGTGATCACAGCAAAAAACGCCGTCGCCAACACACACAAGATTGCGATCGTTTGACCAGCGCGATTAAAGGCCAGGGTTGCCATCATCAGTGAAAACGAAGTCACCAATAGCGCTGTAAAAAACGTGGTGGCGATAACGAGCGCAATCGACGGCAAATTCACACCGCGCAGTAGATACGAAAATGCCAAACACGGCACGATCGCTGCAAAGTAGATCAGCATTTGTAACACGGCACTGTTCAGTTTGCCCATCACAATCCGCATCGAATCCAGACGCGTGATCACAAGCATTTCAAACGTATCGTCGTCGATCTCCGCCCCAAGCGAACGGTGCGCCGCCAGCGGCACGATTCCAATCAACGGGACCGTCAAAATCAACAGATAGCCATACAACAACGACGTGCCGGTTGGCAAAAAGTAAACGTCAGGCGCATTGGAGACGACGCCCATGATCGTCCAGATGCAAGACAACGTCAGCAAGAGAAAGAACGTAACCAAAAACTGACGACTCTTTAGCGACTGTCTCGCTTCCTTGATCAAAATCGGGTTCATCCAACCCGAAACACGTTCGCTGGTTCGGTCGATCCAACCCCAGATGCCGTGATCGACAGCATCGATCGCCAGAGGATGGTATTGCGATTCGAGATTGCTCCCGCCAAGCGATCCGATGTCACTATTTTCGATGGAGTCGTCACCGTGATCCACGACCGATGCCGCTTCGGATGCCAGATCAGCGGCTCTTTCGTTTTCGCCGGACGTCTCGTCGCTTGAATGACTCATTGCACGCGCCCCTCTGTGATTTGCAAGAATACGTCTTCGAGCGATTCGTCTTGTGCGCGATACTCGATCACGTCGACGTCTGCATGAATCAACTTCTTTAATACGGCCGACTGCTGATCATCTCCACCGCTGATCACGAACCTCAGCAGTTGATCGTCAGCATCGGCGTCTTGAACCGAATCGTGATCGGACAGCAATTGCAATGCGTGCTGAACATCCCCGGAAATACGCACCAGCATTCGCCGAGTTGGTTTGAGGCTCTGGCGAATTTCGTCCACCGAACCGGTCGCCAACAATCGGCCTTGTTCAAGGATGCCAACCCGATCACACATTTCGGCTAGTTCGGTCAGAATATGGCTACTGATCAAAATCGTTTTGTTTTCGCTAGCCAACGCTCGAATGATGTGCCGCAATTCGATTCTGGCTCGTGGGTCCAAACCGGCAGCAGGTTCATCCAAAATCAAAACGGGTGGATCGTGAATCAACGCACGTCCCAGGCACAAACGTTGCCGCATGCCTTTGCTTAATCCGCGAATCGGTTTATCGGCCAGCGATTTGAGCCCGGTAAAGTCCATCACCCAGCGCAACCGCCGCGTTCGCTCGCGGCCAATCAATCCATGTGATCGCGCAAAGAAATCTAAGTACTCCGCACAGTCTGTGTCTTTATAGGTTCCAAAGCTGTCCGGCATAAAACCTAAGCGAGAACGAACTTTGTCAGGATCGTTCACCGACGAGAGCCCTTCGATAAAAGCCTCGCCCGATGTTGGCAGTCCCAAAGTCGAAAGGATTCGCATGCTGGTCGTCTTGCCTGCACCATTGGGTCCGATGTAGCCGAAAACACTCCCTGGTGGTACTTCGAACGAGACGTTGTCTACGGCGATCGTTTCGCCAAACACTCTGGTCAGGTTCCGAAGTTCGATGGCAGGCCCAGTCCACTGGTTGTGGACCGCGATGTTTTGCGAATCACTTTTTGCGGATGAGATCAATTTGTGTCTCCCGCTTTGACTTGGTTTGTAGTTCGCAGTTTTCCCATGATCAGATGCACGCTGTCTTTCACTTCGGGATCGACGACTCCGATTCGTTTGTTTTCCAGGGGCGCGATGGCAATGAAGGTGCCAAGTGGCATATTCGTGGTCCAGTACCTCATCCGCTGCTCCAGCAAACAGCTTTGCGCGACGCTTCCATATTGATTGCCGTAATAGCTGGTGTTTCGCTGCAAAATAGGAACGGCCTGGTCTGGAGAGATAACAGCGGGGACCAAGAGGTCTTTTGCGGACGTTTGCGTCGCGCGTTCCATGCTGGATGATTTGCCCATCGCGATCTCGCCTGCGTGCCAAAAAGTGCCGTCATTGTCTCGCGATACAATTTGCAAGATCGGATGATCTAAGTTGTTCTCTATCGTGGGAGGGCCGTCGCTGTTTGGAAGAAACGACACGTTTTGCTGTGAAGGATATGGCCGTGTCGATAGATATTGAACTTGGTCTCGAGGCGGTAAGAAGATTCCGGTCATACGGCGCCCGTTTTCCTCGACCGTGATTTCGCCGTCGCGTTTAGATTGCTGCCTGTAGTGATTGTAGACCAACGGAGTGCCGTGAACCGGGAAAATGGCAGTGTCAAGCGATTGGACTATCCCGTCGCTCTGGCCCATCACGGCGTAGTAAGTCTGCCGTGATTGATCGATCGAAAACCCGCTGCTCGGATCAACCCACGTCAACTGTCTAGAGCGGATTTTGGTCGTCAATCCATCTGTCCCGATCGCGTAAAGAAACAGACTGCCCGAAACCAAAAACGCAAAAAGTGGGGCAACGAAATAAAGCAAATACAACCGACGATGACGGCGCAAAAAGAAGTAGCAAAGTGGACCGATCAGGATTGCGAAAGCCAAGTTCAATACGACAAACGATTTGACGGGCGGTTTTCCAACCGACGGAATCAGCCAATTCCAGTACGTATCGTTTCCGGAAGGTAATTCCACTCCAAAACGATTCCCCCAGGTCAATCGGTCACCAGAAAGGTCCGCGACGGTTTGCCAAAACTGAAACGAACCCGGAAACGGATCTTCGTCCTTGATCATGATGACGGTTCCAAGCCCAATACGACCTATCTGCAGCTTTTCCTTGATCTTTTGCCAAGAAGCTTTGTTTGCAAACTGGTGTCCGGTCTTTTCCATTTCTTTGACAATCTCTCCGCGTTTTTTGAACGACGAGCGTCCTGAATTGGACGAGCCTTTGCGAACACCGTTCCAG
>CAZZDZ010000184.1:0-11811 GCA_964652675.1 uncultured Pirellulaceae bacterium | reverse complement strand
TTGCGGCACTGGATGTGTTCACATTGTGCTCGCTGAACGAAGCGTCACCGGTTTCAATCTTGGAAGCGTTGTCCTGCGAAGTGCCTGTGATGGCCACGAACGTTGGGTCCATTGGTGAATCAATCGTCGAAGGAGTCACCGGGCACATGATCGAATCCGAAGACACCGATGCGATGGCGAAGAGCGTCTGCGGCCTGCTGGCTGACCCAGATCGTCGTCGCAAATACGGTAAAGCCGGTCGCGAGCTGGTTCTGAAAACCGGTTCGTTGCAGTCAATGGTTGCAGGCTACGAAGCATTGGCAACCCAGCTTTATGACGCTCAAGTGCAAGCCTACGCAAATCGATACGCGCGCAAGTCGCCTCAGAAGGCACGTATCGGGCGAACAATGCATGCGTCGGAACTTAAGAAGTAGTCTCGGGCCAAACACTTTTAGGCCGGAGGCCGACATAATCCTAGCTGGTGGCGTCAGCCACCAGATTGAACCTGAATTCAGAACAAAAGGGCGGAGCCCGACACAATTGTGTCGGGCTCCGCCCTTTTGCATTTGTTGTTTATACGCCCCCATGGCTGAAGCCATGGGCTAGGGCTGTGTCGGCCTACGGCCTAAAATCGCTGGCTTTCCAATAGAGTTGAACCTAAACGAGAAGAGGGCACTCGGCGCGATTTGGTCTACCTCTTTTCAGGCATCGCAATTTGAAAAAGCGATTCGCCCTGCCAACGTTTTCATCTTCGTTGACGCAAAAGACGAATTTTGTCTACAATGACGTCACAACCGACGTTGCTAAACCTTAACTGCTCACCTCGCAATGCCTTCGATCCGATTGTTGCTCAATCCAACACGAACCGCGAAGCAAGGCGTGCAGGTGAACATTGGTAAGTTTAGTGACGAATACATCGAGATGACGACGACGTTGACATTCCACTCGGATGATATGGCAACGATTGGAGTTACCGATGGCGATTCCGTTCGCGTTCGCACCGAATTTGGCGAAGCCGAATTTAAGTGCGTCCAAGGCAAGGTGCCCGAAGGGATGGTTTTTGTTCCGTACGGCCCACCGACTTGTAAGTTGATGGGCGGAAACACCGATGGGACTGGGATGCCGACCAGCAAAGGCTGGGAAGTCGACGTGGAACCTGTTTGATTCCAAATCGATTTTAGCCTTCACGCTGAATTCCCGTTTCGTCGTTTGATCGTTGAACGACCATGCTAAAAAAACCTGATTCTGATCCGGACTTGAGTAGTCCCGATTCACCTCATTTTGTGATCCCCGATTCTCAGGCCAAGGCGGATGCCAACGGCTGGGAAGAAGTCGCCGAAGGCCGCTTCATGCCCAAACGCACCCGAGGCAGTTGCCACGGCCGAGCACTGGGCTGAACGTTTACCGTTGCTGCATCCGGTTCGGATGCAAACGAAAACGAATCGAAGTAGTTGCTGGCAGCGGAACCTTGCATCAAAGTCGATGCTTGTCCGCAGTTTTTCGGTAACGCGCCCTGCTGGAATCACTCCATGACTGATTTAAAAATAATCGACAACGCCACGTGTACTTTTTGTGGTTGCGTATGCGATGATATTCAATTGCATACCGATGGAAATCGGATTCACAAAGCCGTCAAAGCTTGCGTGCTGGGCAAGGCTTGGTTTTTGAATCACACCGCAGACAAAAAATACCCCGACGCATTGATCGACGGCAAAGAAGCCTCGTTGGACGACGCGATCGAAGCGGCCGCAAATTACCTTTACGATGCGGACATGCCGCTGGTCTACGGCATGAGCAACACGACGTGCGAAGCCCAGAAAGAATGTGTGGCGCTGGCTGACCAATTGGGCGGTCTGCTGGATAGCCACACATCGTTGTGACACGGTCCGACCGAAATCGCTGCCCAGTTGGGTGGCAAAGTCACTTGCACGTTGGGCGAAGTCAAAAACCGAGCCGATTTTATCGTCTACTGGGGCGGCAATCCTGCAGAATGTCATCCGCGACATTTCACAAAGTACTCGTTGATGCAAAAGAGTAAGCATCTGCCAAACGGTCGCAAAGATCGCATGGTGTACTTGGTGGACATTCGTGAAACCAAAAGCGCAAAAGCCGCCAACGTTTTCTTGCAAGTCAAACCGGGCAAGGATTTTGAATTGATTACGATCATGCGGGCAATGATCAAAGACCAGACGGTCACCGACCAGCAGATCGCCGAAACGGGTTTAACACGCGAGTTGCTGGATGAGTTTTTAACACAAGCCAAAAGTGCCAAGTTCGGCTGTTTCTTCTTCGGCATGGGTTTGTCGATGACACGCGGCAAACACATGAATTCGGCAGCACTGCTGACGCTGGCCGCCGAAATGAATGCGTTTACCAAATTTGTTGCCATGCCGATGCGTGGACACGGAAACGTGACGGGGGCCGACGTGATCATGCGTTGGCAAACCGGTTATCCATTCGGGATCACGTTCAATCGCGGCTATCCTCGCTACAACCCCGGCGAATTTTCCACAGTGGACGTTTTGGTGCGCGGCGATACGGATGCAGCGTTCATCATTGGCGCCGATCCCGGTGCGACGATGCCACAACCGGCGATCGACCACTTGGCCAAAATCAATACCATCGTGTTGGACCCGCATGTCACCCACACCAGCAAGCTGTCCAAAGTACACATCACGACCGCGCCGGCGGGGATCGCTTCGCCAGGGACCGCGTATCGGATGGACGAAATTCCGATGCCTTTAAAACCCGGTATCGATTCTCCGTACCCAAGCGACGAAGAAGTCGTTCGGCGTATCAACGAAGCGGTCGCCAAGAAAGCGGACTGGGCTGGGAAACGACCGCAGATGCTGCAAACACAACCTTAACAATTCGGTAGGCCTAGCATGCTCCGCATCAGTGGCGGAAAAGTTTTTGATCCTGCAAACGGAATCAACGGCGAAGTCCGCGATCTTTGTATCGACGGTGGACGCTTCGTTGAAAGCGTTGATGGTGGTCGTACGATTGATGCAACGGGTTTGATTATTTTCCCCGGTGGTGTCGATGTACACACTCATGTTGCCGGCGGATCGGTCAACTTCGCGCGTGCGATGACCCCCGAAGACCACCGGCGCACGCAAGCGTTTATCCACGGCAAAACGGCTGCCAACGGGATTTTGCGAAGCGGATTGGGCGGAATGGCGCCGACCACGTTTGCGACCGGATATCTATACGCCGGAATGGGATTCACGACGGTCAACGAGGCCGCGGTGCCGGTTTTGTCAGCTCGACACACGCACGAAGAATTGGCCGACATTCCGATTGTCGACAAAAGTTGTTTGGTGTTGATGGCCAACAACGAGATTCTGTTGGAACTAGTTGAAAACGGCGAACACGAACGGGCCAAACAGATCTTGGCTTGGTACATCACGGCGGCCAAAGCGTATGGCGTCAAAGCGGTAAACCCCGGTGGTGTGGCAGCATGGAAATACGGCAAAGACGCAAAGACGTTGACCGAGCCGATATCTGGATTTAAAAAGCTAACCCCTGGCAAAGTCGTCACCAATTTGGCACGGATGATTGATGAACTTGGTTTGCCGCACCCCATTCATTTGCACTGCAATAATTTGGGCGCACCAGGCAATGTCACGACGACCATCGAAACGATGAAACACCTAGAAGGGCATCGGGCACACATCGCTCACTTGCAGTATCACGCCTACGGTGGGGACGATTGGACCACGATGAAATCAGAAGCCGCGCAGTTGGCCGAGTATTTCAATGCGCATCCGAATATGACGACCGACGCCGGCGCCGTTTTGTTCGGTGATACCGTCACGATTACCGCCGACGGCCCGTGGCAACATTTGTTGTACAAGTTGACCGGTCGCAAGTGGGGCAATTTGGATGTCGAAAATGAAACCGGTTGCGGCATCGTTCCGTACACCTACAAACCCAGCAATCTGGTAAACGCGGTCCAATGGGCAGTCGGTTTGGAACTGTTGCTGTTGATCGATGACCCGTGGCGAGTTTTCTTGTCGACGGATCATCCAAACGGTGCGTGTTTTTGGCGCTATCCAGAAATCATCAAGCTGCTGATGTGCGCGGACTTTCGCAATGAACAAATGAGTCGTTGTCCAGCCAATATCATGAGCCGGATCACGCTGCCGGAGGTCACCCGCGAATACACGCTGTACGAAATCGCGACGATCATGTCAGCCGGTCCGGCTCGAGCGCTTGGATTGAAACAAAAAGGCAATTTGGGCATCGGCAAAGACGCTGATTTGGTGATCTATCACGATGGCGATGATCCAGAAGAAATGTTTGGTCACCCGCGATACGTCATCAAAGGCGGCCAAATTGTGATCGAAGAAGGCGAGATTCGCGAGACAGTTCTCGGTCGCGAATTCATGATCCAGCCTCACTACGAAAACGACACCGAAGATTTCTTGCAGCCGCTGTTCGAGGATCTGTACACGATGTCGTTCGAGAATTATCCCGTCGAAATGGAGCGGATCGAAAACCCCGATGTGCAAGAATGCTTGCCGACGGAGAAAGGGTAGTTCGATGATCACATTGCGACTGAAAGAGCAACCCACCGTCGTATTGGAAGCCGAGCTGATTCGTCCGTGCGCCTTCGCTGAACTTTCGCACAGCGAAATCTGTTCGCTGGAAGTTTTTCATGGTAAACGAAAACGTCGGCTGGATGATTACTTTGACGTCGACGGCGAAAAGTCGGACGAATTGGTGATGCACGGGAATATGCATCGTGTCCGAATGCTTGGACGAAATATGTCCAGCGGATCGATGACGATTCACGGGGACGTCGGAATGCATTTGGGTTCGCACATGTCCGGGGGCAGCATCACGGTTCACGGCAACGCGGGAGATTGGATTGGCGCGGAGATGAAGGATGGGTTGATACGGATTCACGGTGATGCGGGTGGACAAATCGGAGCAGCTTATCGCGGCAGTTTGATGGGAATGCGTGCCGGTTTGATCATGGTGGACGGAACCGCCGGATTAGAAGTCGGTATGCGGATGCGGCGAGGAACGATCGTCGTTGGCGGTGTCGTCCGAGATTTCGCGGGCCTTCAAATGAAAGGCGGAACGATTGTCATGCTAAGCGGCGCCGAAATCCGCACAGGTGCGTGGATGAATCGTGGCACCATCATTTCACTCAAACCACTCCAAGTGATGCCGACATTTACGTGCAGTGGGACATACAACCCAACGTTCATGAACATCTACGCCAAGCATTTGGCTCAGCATGGCATCCAATTACCGTACAAACCATCCGAAGGCAGCTACCAGCGCTATTGTGGCGACATGGGCGTGCCCGGCAAAGGCGAGTTGCTGGTTTGGAAAGAAGCGTAGTTCATTAGGCATTGTCGTTGAGAAAACAGATGAGACTGAAACGCTTAATCGGAGTGTTGCTTGCGGTTTCGTTGATCGCCATTTTGGTTGCTGGCGTCCGATTCTTAAAGACAACTCGTGTCCCCGAATCTAAGTCACAAATAGCCAAACGAGTTGACTCTCCCGCGGCGGCCAAACCACCGCTGCCCAAGCCGGAATTGAATTGGCCTTTGCATTCGTATCAATGGGCAGAAAAGTCAGATAAAGAAGCAAATACTGCGGATGGCTTTCGACTTTCTGGTCAACGGTGGGATCAAGTACTCGCCCAGCGCGGCGTCCAGCAGACGCTTTTAGATTGGCCGGACGATATTGCCGGAGAACGTTTGCGAAGAGCAGTTCAGCAATCAAAATTTGTAATTGAATCGGCGCCGCAGATTGCCTGGCAAGTCGCGCTGAACCAGTTGGACGTTCCCGACGACGAATTGCGCAGTCTATTGGGGGCACCGCCAGAGTCAACAAGGTATTTGCCGCGGTTTCGTCCACCAATATCCAATAGTCGTTTGCAGCACGTGATCCCCAAGTATGGCGGTCGCTATTCGATGGTAGTGCTGAGCAACGATAATAGTGACGAAAACAGCGACGAACTCAGCGACTCCCGATTGTTTGTCACCAGCGATACGTACGGGTTTGCAGTTTGGGATCTCGATACGGCTTCGATCAAGAAGCGTTTCAAAACAAAGAAGCGCTACACAAAATATGTTTCAGCGTCGCCCGACCAGAAGTGGTTCGCGGGAGGCACCGAACGGGAACCGATGATTCTATGGGACCGCGCAGAAGACAAATCTTTCGCGCTTGAGAGTTTGGTTGCAAAAGGTGACGAAGAACTAGCCCGCGGAGCACCGTTAGATTTCAGCAGCGATTCCAAACGGCTGTTGCTTCTCCACTACCAAGAACATCGCCGTGGATACCAGATGCGGCAACCGGTCATCTTTGACTTCGAGAGTGGGGAAGTCAAGCGTCTTTCGATGTCCAACTGCGACGTCAACATGGCGCGTTTCTTTCCAGATAACGTTCACGTTTTAGTGGCGCTGCTGGACGTCAGCCAACGCGAGTCATCAGCCCATCTCGTTGTCGCCAACAGCCATACGGGCAAGGTCGTGAAACGGCTTGATACCTTCGGTAGCGGAACATCCTCGATGACGTTTGCGAGCGATGCATCTGTTTTCGCAACGACTCCGTTTGGAAAAAGCATGATTCAGCTTTGGCGCGGCGAATCGATGGAACCAATCGCCGATCTGCCAACAAAGGCAAAGACCACAGCTGGTCTAAGCATGTCCGCTGACGGGAATCAGCTGGCAGCCATCGACCAAAATGGAGACGTTTGGCAATGGGACTTGTCTACTAAGACAAGCCGCCATTTGGGAACGCATGGCACGCTAGGTCGAGCCGTAACTTTTACCGCCGATGGCAAACAAATCATCTCGAGCGCTAAGGACAATACGTTTCGAATCTTTGACGCTTTTACGTCCGATGACTTTTCAAGCGATGTACCCAAGCCGACAATCAAGTTGAAACCACAAGATATCTTCGCGATTTCGCCCGACGGCCACAAAATGGCAGTGTGTTTTGAAAACGGCCCCATCAGCATTTGGAACGCGCGAACTGGCGAGGGAATCTTTGATCTGAATCAACCGAGCAACTCGAAATTGCCCGTTACCGCGATTGCTTTTTCACCCGACGGTCGTCGTCTAGTAGCCTCCAGTGTCGGTGAATCGATCAACATTTGGGATGCGACGACTGGACAAAAGCTGGATCGAGTCCGATTGAACGATCACTTAAGCCGAATGGACGCAACCAGACGCGTTACTTTTTTAACCAACACTTTTTCTGCCATCAGATTCAGCCGCGATGGAAAACGGTTAGCACTGGCAGAGCCAAAGTACATCCGAAGCTTTGATCGGGACACAAAAGAGCTTGCTTGGTTTGACAGTCGTAAGCGAAACTGGATGAATGGCAATGAACGCGTCAGTATGTTTCGCGACGTTGACACCAATGGTGATGGTTCAATCGTGGCTTCCATTACAACCAAGTATTTGACCATGCGACGTGTGTCGACCGGCGAAATCGTCAGACGTATCAAGTCCCCAATTGGGCTCGCGCCCGATAAATCACTGTCACTCTCCTGTGATGCTGCGCAGGTTGCGGCGTCCATCGGCGATCGTACTTGGATTTGGAATGTCGCGACGGGGAAAATGTTCGGAGAACGAATGTCACGAACAGCGTGCCGCTTTTTCGACAACGCACAAGACAAACTGCTAACCGGATCCGGCGATGGCACGGTCTACTTGTTGGACTTAAGTGACGAACAAGAAACACCTTTGTTCTGCATTGGAGAACGGGTGAGCGAAATACATACTGACCAAACAGGAACGATCGCGGTGCGAGGTGGATCGGGTAATTTGTATGTATTCCAGCCAACCGAATCAGAGCAGCAGCGACAACGGGAATGGAAGCGGTCGCCCGATCGGCCAGCACTTTATACGGAGCCAGGCAAAGTAATCCCAACGACTCAAAGTTTTGCTCAGTGGCGAGAGCAGTTTGAATCGGACCTTCCGATTTCCGGTCCGCCTCGGTCTACCGGCAGGCGTTCAAGAGCACCTACGATCGATGGCGTAGAAACAGTTCGCTTCAAAACTCAGCAAGGCAATTTGGAAGCTTGGGTCTATCAGCCACCGAGCGCCCAAGGACCACTTCCGGCCATCATTTACTTACCCGGCGGTCATTCGCTTGGGCCGGACGACCTGACCAACACCATCTCGATCACCGGTGATAACTTTGTCGTAATGACTCCGATGTTACGAGGAGAGAATGGAATGCCAGGGAACCATGAACTGTTCTTGGGCGAAGCCGAAGACGCGCGCGACGCCGCCAGGTTTTTGGCAAAACACACTGGCGTCGACCCAAAACGGATTTACGCGTTTGGGCACAGTGCCGGCGGCGGAGTTTCAGCCATGCTATCGTTGCTGGGAGATGTCCCCATTCGCCACTCGGCCAGCTGCGGAGGATTGTATCCAGCCGAAGTATTCGACGATTGGTCGGACACCATTCCATTTCGCAATACGATGGCGGAACGCAAGGCAAGATTGTTGATCGGCAACGAATCGCACATGCTGCGTGACCACCACGCGTACGTGGGAGTCGATGACTCGTTGGAGCAAGTGATAAAACAAGCAACGTTGGCCCCAACATCAGGGTCGCGACTTAGCGCACATCGTATTCCCGGAGATCACTTCACCAGCCTGAACGAATCACTCAAACGATACGTGGAAGTGATCCAAAGCGAAAAGTCAAGCCAACCTTAGCAAAGCACGCTATTTGGCTGATTGACTTTTGATTCTCGTTTAAACAGATACAAACGCATTGAGCGAACAACTTCGTAAAACAAAATCCGCTTTCGCGTCTTTTGTGTTTCTCGCGGTTGTCTTTTACGCCGTGTGAGATGCGCGGTCGATTGAGCAACCGCGAAATATACGAAACAAGCGAAAAGGTTATGTCGGATGCACGTCGAATTTGGCGCGTGACAGCATGCTCGGTATGATTGATCAACAGTGAGGGGCAATGGTTGCTCCTCTCTGTCACAAAACTCCAACGAATCATGCGTTGGACACGAAGCGACGCATACGGCGTTTGCAAATGGATGGCACAATGCCGTCGCTCGGTCAACTTGGTCGTTCCGTGAATGAGACAATCTAAACTTGGGCCATCGATGTTTCGACTTGCTTCGCGTTTTCTATTGATTCTGTTCATCGTGCCTGCAATGGCACACACCGAAGAACCAATAGTTAGCGCAAAATACAAGCGTGGCAAAGCTTGGAGCGAAGACGGGAGGCTGCTGCTTGAGTTGAAGCTTGTGAAGGCACCAGTCGCTTCATTTGACTCCGCCGTACTAGAACTCACTGCAACGAATGCTGGCTCCGAGCAAGCTCAAGTCAGCGGCCCGGTGAACCTTGACTTTCGTCGACAGAATGAAACCTCCCCACTCAGTCCTGCTGATCATTGCCTTTGTCAGCTTGGCGGTTTGTCAACTTGGCTGCGGTACGGAGTCACCGCGTCGAACGCCTACGCAGGATGACTACGTTTATCCTGACACACCAGTTGTGACCGACTCGATACCTGGGACGATTGCATGGGACGTCCAAGACTTGGTGATGCATGAATACGCTCTTCATTCGACAGATCGACTCTGCGTTTACTACTTTACACGCTTTAGTACAATCATGAGCGCGTTTGGATCGAAGGACGATCCAGACTCAGTAACGTATCCCTACCTTCACTGGAAACTTGACAACCGAGGGTGTGTATTGATTTCAGACGATGCTGACGGCGACGTACATACGACACTAGCTCTCGTATCGATCAGCAAAAACGAAGCCCAGGTGCTTAATGTTGGAACCGGCGAACACGAGACGTACAAGCGTCGCATGACGGATTGAGTTGAGACGAACCACCCGAGGCACCGACTGCGGAGTGACCATAAGCACGGTATGAGGCGTTTACAAATGGAAACCACATTGGCGGTGCTCGGTGAGCGCCGGCGTAATCCGACAAATCCAACACCAAGTGTGCTTGTATGACATCTCCCTTAGGTCGCATTGTCTACTACGTAAGAGACGCAGCTGCGTTGGCCCAATGGTATCGAGACACTTTCGGTCTTGCGACAAAATACGACGGGTTAGACGAAGGCTGGATCGAACTCGACGCGGGTGGGTCTTGCACGTTGGCTTTCCATGCGGTTGATAATCCGCAGTCATCAACCGCCGAAATTGCGTTTGTTGTCAGCGATGTAGAAACAACTCGGCAACGCCTCATTGCCAACGGCATTGAAATGCACGACAAGGTGCTTAGCTGGCGACACTACCACTACTGCAAGGGCCGTGATCCTGAGGGAAACATTTTTCAGATCACTAACGAGACATGATTGATCGCAATATCGGGAACCAGGAAGGGCCCCCGGAAAACGCCGTAGATTGTGAGGGTGTGAATTTGCGACGGCCGATAACCATGCGATTCGCGCGAACGATGGCATGAGACGTTTACTAATCGAAACCACAATGGCGATCTTCGATGATCGCTGACGCTCTGGTATTGAGTGATGGCTGCTCCAAAACGTAACTCGAATCGCATTACTGTCAGCGACCAAGTGTTCCGCTGGCGTTTCCACTACGACATAGACTTTCCCTGGACGCGGACCGTCACTATTCTTGCGGATGACAATCCGAATGGTCCATCACTCCTTGCGCGCTGCGACTACGACGGTGACGTAACACCAGCAATCGTTCGGCGCTTGATCGATGTGGCACTGGAACACGGATGGAATCCGCACGGGACCGATGGTCAAGATACAGGTCTCACGGATGAGCGCATTTTTGATTGCTTTCACGGGTTCCCTCGCGTACTTGATTTCAGGGACAACCGGTTCTCATGGTACCCAGACCCAAAGGGTGGGCTCCACTTGAAGATTAAGAATGTGGGGCACCCCAAAGGCCAGCTTCTGGCCACATACTGCACCCTACTACGCGACGACTGCACCGAGGATCTGGTGATGGCGTTCATCGATGCCGCGATTGATCACGGGTGGAAGCATGACCGCGCACGACGCGATTGCTTCTGGCTTGAAGAAAACATTTGCTTGCCGTTACTTGAGGCAAGCCGAAAGAGAAGGCAGAACATTGGGTTGCAGAAGGAGCCGCAACCGCAAAATTTGCGAAACCAGCAAAACGATCCAGACTGAACAATGGACGCAAGAATTTGGCGCGTGACAGCATGCTCGGTATGATTGATCAACAGTGAGGGGCAATGGTTGCTCCTCTCTGCTACCAAAACGCCAACGAACCATGCGTTGGACACGAAGCGACGAACGGGGCGTTTGCAAATGGAAGCCACAATGCCGTCTCTCGGTCAACTTGGTCGTTCGTTGGACAAGGCGTAATGCGTGCTCTTATCGATTGCGTGACCACATTGCCGTTTTGGTTGATTGCGTTTGCGCTCGAGGGTTGCAAGGCCGGTTCTTTGCGACGCCGAATGCGACGATGTGGCCGAACGATTACTGCTGCTGACGCAGTAGATCAGTATGTCGAACACGGTGGTTCGCTACTGGTTGAGGTCGACCGGATTCTTGTGCGCGGACTTTGGTATACTTCCATTGATGTTATAACGGTGCCGGACGTTGACCCGCCCTAGAAACTCCAGCGATCCCCAGGTGAGTTCGGAATCCGGACTCCCTTCGATGTTTGGTGCCACAATTGGTTAACGAACGAAGCTAGCGGCTCTGCACTACTTGTTACTGGCAAGAACGAGATGCTCGACAACTTAGTCAACAAACACGCTGTGCATGTCCCGTACGTTAGACCAAAAACCGAAGAACCAATAAGACTTTGACATCGCGTGCACAACGAGCGGTGTCTATTTCTGTCTTGAGTTTGGGGCTTCTTTCACTCG
>CAZZDZ010000183.1:9714-11893 GCA_964652675.1 uncultured Pirellulaceae bacterium | reverse complement strand
GCGATCTATAGTCTTGTTTGGAAGGACGGGACTAGATTGACGCTGCGCGTCACGGACGATCGATCGATTACACCCAATTCACCCATTCCGCCGGTTTACGCTTCAACTTCTCCTGATGGAAAGCAAACGGTACGTCCCATCCTCACCAGCGAAGGTAGGAATTCTAGTGAGACCTACAAGCTGAATCGTATGAACGTTGCCTTTTTTGAACTGGCGCGAAACGTGAGTCACGAAGACATGACGGAGCAAATCCAATTCATGTTCTCCGGCGCGATGACTCCCGAAATGAAAAGGCAATACGCGCCGCTAATGCAGGAGAAGATCGCTTTCCAATCGTCCCTTGTGATGAAAGCGATGGACAAAAACCGAACGCTGGACATTGTGCTGGCCTCCGAAAGGCCGCAGCCTTTCGCAGTACCGGAGGAGTGGATGGGCTATCTAAAAACCCTTCGCCCCGAAGAAAACCAAAACAAATCCTTGATTCCAAGGCCATTCTTGCACCGATACAACCCACCGCGTTGAGCCGGTCGAATCAACGAATGTAGCAATCGGACTATTTACCGCTGTCGATCTCTGCGATTTGTTCGCGTGCGATCGCCACGGCTGTTTTGGCCCACGACTCGTCTTGGTAGAGATCGATGATGCCGCTGAGTAGTTTGTGGCGCTTTGATTCATCGAGTTCTTCGCCCGCTCGGATACGTCCCATCAATTCGCTGATTCGCTCGTCGCGGTCAACAACGTGGTCGCCGTTTGCAAGGCGTTTGATTTCGAATCGAACCAACTCACCCAGCTTCTTTTGGGATTCATCTGCTTGGGTGTTCGGATCGATGAAAACGTCTAACCACTGCTGCAACTTTTTGCTTGCCTCATTGACGTCGGTTTTACGCATCTGCATCGCATCCAAGAACGCTTGCTCGTATGCGTCCAAGGTGCGGCCTGGTAGTTTCGTTTTTAATTGCAAACGTTTCTGTGCCGCATCGATGTCAAGCGTGAGGTCCATCCCACGGACATCTTCATAGTGTTCGTCATCCGGAAAAAGCTTTAGGAACTTGTCGATCAGCAGACTGGCATCGGACAGCTCGCCTGCAGCCACCGTTTCCTGAATCTCGCTAAAGAGCTCAGGAGCGCTCGGCTTTTTCGCTGAGTAGAAAATCAGGAGAATGGCCAACAGCAAAACCGCGCCCATTACGCTGATGGAAAGCACTTGTACAAAACGGTTGTTTGCAACTGGTTGATTGTGCTTAAAAATTCCACTTTCGCTCGGTGATTTTCCGACCGTTTGAAAGTGGGTTGAACGCTCTTTGCGCTCGGACGCTGATTCGTCGGATTGGGATTTGTAAGTTTTTAGATCATTTGAAACGATTGTCTGGTCGTAACCGCTAGTATTCTGCTTCGTTTTGTTTTGGTCACCAGGGTCTTCGGTATCAGGGTTTTGGGTATCAGGATTTTGGGTATCAAGGGCTTGGGCACCCAAAATGTCTTTAGGGATCTCACGATGCACGGTTCCGTGATTGATTGTGGGAGTCACTGCATTGTTTTGAGTGCTGTCTGCATCGGGCACTTTGGGTGTCGAATCGGACGCTTCTTTGACCGACGTTGCGTCGCTAGCGCCAAGGGTAGTTTGCTGGCGCGTCAACCCAGCCTTCATGGCTTTCAAACGATTCATCACCGCCAGTGCCGTCGGGGGGCGATCATTCGGTTTTTTCTCCAGCAGCTCGTGGATCAATTCAACCAATGCTTCGGGTGTTTCTGGATTGACCATCTCCAAAGGGATAGGTTTCTCACGTTTGAGCGAATCGATGACTTCGGTGATACGCTTGCCTTTAAACGGAGCGCGACCGGCTTGCATCGCATACATCACGCTGCCGAGCGCATACAGATCGGTTCGCAACGTGATCCCATCACCGAATGCTTGTTCGGGCGCCATGTAGTCGACTGTGCCGAGGATCGAACCGGCGACAGTTTGCTCACCATATCCAAAAATTTTCGCGATCCCAAAGTCGACCAGCTTGACCGTATCGTCTTGCGTCAACAACAAATTGGCTGGCTTTAGATCACGATGAATAACACCGATATCATGCGCGTGCTTTAGCGCAGCGCAGACCTGAATCGAAATATCGATCGTCGATTTCCAATCCAATCGTTTCAGTCGACGAATCCGTTTTTGCAACGGTTCGCC
>CAZZDZ010000183.1:0-9614 GCA_964652675.1 uncultured Pirellulaceae bacterium | reverse complement strand
GTCACTCCAGCAGCAAGCGCGATCACTCCCAGCGTCGAAGCAACCACTGCGATCACCGCATCTGACCACTGCAACGCTTCGCCTGCGTTCCCCATCAACAACAGTGCGGGACGATAGATGAACATGAACGGCAACGTAAAACCGACTAATGAAAACTGAAACGACGACAAAGCTGTCTTCATGATTGGCGCCCCGGCAATCGATGCGCTCGCGTAAGCCGCTAGTGCCACCGGCGGCGTGACCATCGACATCATTCCGAAGTAAAAAATGAACATGTGAGCTGCAAGTGGATCAACACCTAATTCGCCCAGCAGGGAACCCATCAGCGTCGCCATCAACAGATAACAAACAACCGACGGCACGCCCATTCCCAGAACAAGCGAACAGGCCATGATGCCTATCAACGCCAGCAGCAGATTCGTTTCGACAACCGATTTGATCATCTCGCCGAAATCATTTGCGATCGGGGTTGTTTGAACGATCCCAATGATGATTCCCACGCAAGCACTTGCCGCCACCAGCGCGATTCCATTTTTGGCTGCGCCCGTGAGCGCTTTTACGATTTGCGGACGCCATACCGGATGACACAAACCGAAAATCTTTAGAACGATCATTCCAATGAACGAAGAACCGAGCAGCGAATCAAACAACTTCCGCCCAGAAAGTGCACCCGTGTCAGGATTTTCCCATGACGAGGAAAGAAACGAACTCCAAACGTTGTTCTCAAAGAACGGCAATTCCGCCAGCCTGGATGTAAATTGATGCGCAATCAACGCACCAAAGAACGCAATCAGGGCGAGCACGCGCGGCCCAAAACCAAGCTGCAGTTGTTTGCGAAAAATCGCCAACACAAGAATCACAACCAACGAACCGGTCACAGCTTTGAATGGCGAAAACCCAAGCAGCAGCAACAGAATCAGAAAGCCCAACGCGCCAAAAAACACGATCGCTTCGAATAGCGAAATCGCTTTCTTTTCCGCGTCATCTATTGCTGCAACGGTGCTGGTTGAATCGCCAGCGCCGATTTTCTTTGCAAAGAAATGGACGATCATCCATAACGAAAAGTAGTACAAGAACGCCGGTATCAATGCTGCTTTCGCAATTTCCAAGAACGTCACCTGCGGTTGGCCCGGCGCCCGTTCAACAAACTCAAGCATCATGTAGGCGCCCGCGCCCATGACTGGCGGCACCAGCGCGCCGCCCGTCGCCGCCGCAGCCGTAATGCCTCCGGCAACCTGCGGTGTAAATCCCGCGTTTCGCATCATTGGGATCGTAAAGCTTCCGGTGGTCACCGCGTTGGCAACCGCACTGCCCGAGAGCGAACCCATCAATCCGCTGCCGATCACCGAGACTTTCGCTGGGCCGCCCGCACCACGACCGAAAATGCGTTCAGAAAAATCGATGATGAATTGTGTCGCGCCAGACATCTCCAGAAACGCGCCAAAGATGACAAACAAAAACACAAACCGAAACATCACGCTGGCTGCTGGCCCCAATACGCCAAGCGACTGAAGGAACGTTGAACTGACAATCTGTTTGGGCTTTAAGCCGCGGTGGGCGAGCAACGCATCGGGTAGATCGGGTGCAAAATACGCGTGCAAAATAAACAGCAACGCCAACGCAGGAACAATCCATCCAATGCTCCGCCGCGTTGCTTCCAGCACCAATCCGATCCCGATGACACCGATCCAAAAATCGAGAGTCGTTTCATCGCCCGATCGATTTCCCAAAGAAGTCGGTCGCGTGAAAGGGTCACTGTCCGGCCACCAACTGGCAAACCATGGCTCGGTTTGTACAAAGATGTACAGAAAGCAAATAGCGGAAAGGATGGCCAAGATCCAACGTCCCGCAGTATCGACTTTCCACCAAAGCGATTGCTTTTTGAACGCGGCCGGATCCGACGTTGCGAGCTGAGCATCGGGTTGCGTTATCGATTTAAACGCAGGCTGCATCAAAAAGCACAGCATCATGCCAAGCATGATGAACAATGCGAGCGCAGACTGGGGTTGGAGAACGCTGTAGTTGACGAACAGGACCGTGTAAAAACACAACACGATCCCGAGAAACGTTACCAGAGGCTTTCGGATTGAATCCACTAACGTTTACTCCGCCGCAGTGGCAGGTTGGGCTTCTGGCTCAGAGTTCGCTGCGGCATCACCGGATTCTTCCGGCCAAATGCCAATTTCTTTGTAAAAGCGGATGGCTCCAGGGTGAAACTCCGTACCCGTAAATCGTGCTGCGTTCTTTTCGTTGATCGCGTTAGCCGCTTTGTGTTGCTTGGCAATCTCTTTGCGATTTTCCCAGATCGTTTTAGTCAGTTGATAAACCAAATCTTCATCAACATCTCCATGCGTAATTAACTGCATCGAACCCACATTGAGTGCTGGGAAGTCTGCTTCTTGGCCTTTGTAGGTCGCTTTGCCATCCTTGTTTTTTGCAGGGATGCTGGCCGGTTGATAAAACTCGTAGTCGTTGATCAGTTTCTGACGAGTGGATTCATCGTAGGGAATGAATGTGATGTCGTAAGACGTACAAGCCTGGGTAACGGCAGGCGTCGGAACCGCGCCTCCCATGAATGCAGCATCCGCGTTGTCGTCACCAAGCAACTGAACGGCGGCGCTGTAGGTTTCGTTCATCGGTGTGAAAGCGGGTTTGTCTTCTGTTCCATACGACACACCGTGTGCGGTCAACAATGGTCCCAAGAACATTTCAAAACCAGCGCCGGCAGGCCCAACCGTGACACGCTTGTCTTTCAAATCAGACAACGTCTTGATTCCGGAACTTTTTTTGGTGATGAACAATCCGATATTGGGTGCCAACGTCACGACAGCTCGGATGTCATATTTCTTATCCCAGGTTCCGATCCCTTTCGCAGCGTGATAGCTGATCGCTGAATTCGACATGCCCAATTGGATTTCGCCTTTGTCCAACATGCGAATGTTCTGCTGAGAACCTTTGGTGCCCTGCGATTGAACTTTCCAGTTATTGTCGCCTTTGAACTCGTTGACCACGGATGATATCGCGTTGCCAACCGGTGCAAACACTCCACCAACCGGCGCCGTTCCAAGGGTCACATACTGTCGCTCGCCGCCGGATTTTCCTGAACCATCATTATCACCACGCGAGCAACCGAAAACGGCAACGATCCCAAGCCCGAGACACGCATAAAATAGATTCCAACGCCTAGTAAGCATATTTGAATTCCTGGTCGATCAACCGGACGGGACTGTATCTTTTGTGGACGATGCCAACGATCCATTTCGTCGACAAACGATGATAACACGGCAGTTTTCTAAGAACTAGTTGCCCAGGATGTCAGATCCTCGGGCATTTGTTTCCGGACACATTGTAACTGCAAAGCAATTCGAGTCACGTGAAACGGCGTATCCGTCGATGCATTGCGCAAGTCCACAGTGGGGCCGTCCGCAGAAGCAGTCCTTGAGCAAATAAAGTCGACCGATGTTGCCGCCCCACAAAAGGTTTACTTCCTCTCGCCTGCTCTTGTGATGCGGACAGAATGAACCCGACTGCGCGAATTCGCGTCCTTGAACCCGAATTCCGTGACTAAGTCAGCAATTTCGGCTCACGTGGGCCAATCTGACATTCGATATCGGTCCAAAGACGAGTATTTTGTTGCAACCAGCGAATCAGAGTTTGATTCGCTTGTCACCAAATCCTTGGAGTTCTGTGAATAGTTGGGAAGCATGGCTGACGCTGGCTGTTGCTGGTTTATTGCTGGGCAGTTTGGCGCTGCGCGTTGCGGCGACTGATTTGTTGGCTTTGTCGTGTCTGGGAATCCTGGTCTTTGCACAGAATGTGACCGGGTCTGCGTTGCTGCCCACGCCCGATCAAGCGGTCGCCGGATTTGGTAATCATGGATTGATCACAATCGGATTCTTGTTTGCCGTCGTTGCTGGCTTGGAATTTACCGGAGGCACCCAACTGGCCACCGGCCGATTACTCAGTCGCGCCAAGTCACTGCGTACTGCCCAAGTTCGGTTGCTGTTGCCGGTTGCATCGATCAGTGGTTTTCTAAATAACACGCCCGTCGTTGCGGCATTGCTGCCAGTCGTCGATGACTTGGGAAAACGGATTTCGCAAAGCACAAGTCGATTGCTGCTGCCGATGTCTTACGCCGCGATTTTGGGCGGCATGTGTACGATCATTGGTACCAGCACAAACTTGATCGTGCGCGAGATGTTTGACGATGAAGTTGGGCAATCGCTCGGATTTTTTGAACCAGCCTGGGTGGGCCTTCCGGCCGCCATCATTGGCTTGGTCTACATCATTTACGCGTCTCCCAAGCTGATACCCGAAAGAAAACCTGCCGTTAGCAAGTCCGACGACCCGCAACAGTACACCGTCGAAATGCAAGTCGACCCCGACGGACCGCTTGTCGGCATGACGATCGAGCGAGCCGGCCTGCGAAATTTGCCGGGTTTGTACATCGCCGAGATCCAACGCGAAGACGACGTGATCACGGCAGCCAAACCAAAAGAAAAACTACGCGCTGGTGACGCATTGATTTTGGTTGGGGCTTTGGACAGTGTTGTTGACCTACGAAAGATCCGTGGCCTGAGCGCACCGGACGACCAAGCCCGCAAGCTGCAAGTTCCCGCGTGGCGACGGACGCTTGTCGAAGCCGTCGTGAGTTCGCGTTGTTCGTTGCTGGGCAAAACGGTTCGTGAAGGACGGTTTCGCTCACACTACAACGCCGCGGTTGTCGCGGTCGCCCGTGGTGACGAAAAACTATCGGGCAAAATCGGTGACGTACGCCTGCAAGTCGGCGATGTGTTGCTCTTGGAGACTTCTCCGTCATTTCAACACCGCCAACGCGAGCTGCGTGATTTTTATCTGGTCAGCGCGGTCGAGAAAGACACCATTCGTCGACACGAGAAAGCCTGGGTTAGCATCACGATCATGTTGGTGATGGTTGTGCTGGCCGCACTTGGGTATCTGGAAATTTTGACGGCTGCGTTGATCGCCGCGATTGCCATGATCGGATTTCGTTGTTGCACAACCGTAGAAGCACGCAGAAGTGTTGACTGGTCCGTGCTGATCGTGATCGGAGCTGCGATCGGTATCGGCGCGGCGATGGAGAAAAGCGGAGCCGCCAAAGCGATCGCCAACGGTCTATTGACACTGGCAGGCGACAATCCCGTGATGGCGCTTGCGGCTGTTTATTTGGCAACCATGCTGTGCACCGAATTGATCACGAACAATGCTGCTGCCGTGTTGATGTTTCATATTGCGATCGATACCGCCGCGTTGCTTCCCGATGGCAACGGTGGCATCGGTGTCAGTGCGACGCCGTTTGTGATGGCGATCATGATTGCCGCGTCGGCCAGTTTCTTGACCCCATTTGGTTACCAAACCAATACGATGGTCTACGGTGTGGGCGGTTATCGAGCCGGGGATTACCTGAAATTTGGTTTGCCACTTAGCCTGATCGTGTTTGTCGTGGCGATGATCGTGATTCCGAATGTTTGGGGATTCTAAGTCGCGTAGCCGACATTTGTCGCCTATGTGTTTTCGCGTGCTATGAACTTCAAACCCAACAGTCCCCGTCTATCCAAATCGGCCAAGGTTCCGCGCGCCGATGCCCTGATCAAAGATCCCAAACTGATCAAAGATCCCAAACCGGCGACTAACGATTCGGGCGAACAACAAAACCTTGCCGATGCGCTTCGCGTCGATCGTTTTTTGCTACGACGGCTGAAAAAGAAACTGTCGGCGGAAGAATTCAAAACCAAACTGGCCGAATCGATCGCCCAGTGCGACAAACGCAAAGCAGCGCAACCAAAGCTGGAATATCCCGACGAACTGCCCATCAGTTCGTATCGTGACGAACTCGTTCAATTGATCCGTGATCGACAAGTCATTGTGGTTTGCGGCGAAACGGGAAGCGGAAAAAGTACGCAGCTGCCAAAGTTCTGCCTGGAAGCCGGCTTGGGCCGCGAAGCGATGATCGGTCACACACAACCGCGGCGACTGGCGGCACGAAGTATTGCTGCACGATTGGCCGACGAATTGGACACACAGCTTGGCAAACTGGTCGGCTACCAAGTCCGATTCGGTGACCATACCAGTCCCGATACACTGATCAAGCTGATGACCGACGGCATTCTACTTGCCGAGACGCAGTCGGATCGGTTCCTGGATGCTTACGATGCGATCATTATCGACGAAGCCCACGAGCGGTCGTTGAATATCGATTTCTTGATGGGTTACTTGCGACAACTGCAAGGCAAACGACCCGATCTGAAAATCATCATCACATCGGCGACGATCGACGCCGAACGTTTTGCCGAACATTTTAGCGACGAACAAGGCCCCGCACCGATCATCAATGTCCAAGGTCGCGGGTACCCAGTCGAAATGCGTTACCTGCCGTGGGAAGACGCCGTTAGTGAGACGACGCACAGCTACGACCTTTCGCGTCACGTCATTGCGGGGCTTGAATCGGTTGCAGGTGGCGGTGACACGCTGGTGTTTTTGCCAACCGAACGCGACATTCGTTTTGTGTCACATCGCGTCTCCCAGCATTTCACGCGCAAAGGCATGGAAGGCCGCATCGATCTGTTGCCGCTGTACGCGCGGTTGCCACAGAAAGAACAGCAAAAAATCTTTCAACCCTCTGGCAACAAACGCCGCGTGATCTTTGCCACCAACGTGGCTGAAAGTTCACTGACCGTTCCGGGAATTCGCTGTGTCGTTGACGCCGGCACCGCGCGAATCAGCCGCTACAGCGCTCGTAGCAAAGTCCAACGATTACCGATCGAACCGGTCAGCCGCGCCAGTGCCGATCAACGCGCTGGCCGCTGTGGCCGTGTGGGGCCCGGCATTTGTGTGCGGCTGTATTCGGCCGACGACTACGATTCTCGCGACGATTTCACTACGCCGGAGATTCGGCGCACGAACCTTGCGTCGGTGATTCTGAAAACCAAAACGTTGCGAATCGGTCGCATCGAAGAGTTCCCCTTGTTGGACCCGCCGCGCCCCGAAGCGATTCGCGAAGGCGTCCGCACGCTGGTGGAACTGGGAGCGATGGACGATCGTCGTGAACTGACCGACATCGGTTGGAAACTAGGTTACTTGCCGGTCGATCCGCGGGTCGGGCGGATCATTTTGGCCGCCCATGAATATGGCGTCTTGCCCGAAATCCTGCCGATCGCTGCCGCATTGGAGATTCCCGATCCACGTGATCGACCGCCAGAGAAACAGCAAGCAGCCGATGAAGCCCACGCGCCGTTTGCGGATCCACGCAGCGATTTTCTGTCATGGTTAAGGCTGTGGCGATACTACGAACAAGCCCGAGCGGAGCATAGTCGCAACAAACTCACCCGCGTTTTACGAAAACAGTTTTTGTCGCCCAACCGCATGCGCGAATGGTCAGACATCTATCGGCAACTAAAAGAAATGGCGTCGACGTCGCTTGGTGATCGCAAATCCAAACGACAGAAGATTGGCAAGTTACGATTCATCGACGACGACGAAAAGTTGGTCGACGATGACAAATACGCCGCCATCCATCAATCACTGCTAACCGGTTTGTTGTCGGGAGTCGCATTGATAGGCGACAAAAACGAATACCAAGGCGCGGGCGGGCTAAAGCTACACCTATGGCCGGGCAGCGGAGTATTCGAGGCAAAACCCAAATGGGTTGTAGCGGCCGAGTTGATCGAAACGACTCGACAATTCGCGCGCACTGTTGCCCGAATTCAGCCACAGTGGATCGAAAAGATTGCTCAACACATTTGCAAACGATCGCACTCGGATCCGCACTGGGGTGGCAAAGCGGGTGGGGCGTTTTGTTACGAGCGAGTGACTTTGTACGGATTGCCCATCGTCGCGCGGCGGCGAGTTCCCCTGCCACCGTTGGATCCGGCAACCTCAAGAGACCTGTTGATTGAACACGGATTGGTCCAGCCAGGGTTAAAGACCAACGCAAAGTTCGTACGTCACAACCGACAACTTGTCGAGTCGATCGAAGCATTGGCCGCCAAAACTCGCAGCCGAGACCTCGTGATCGACTCGTATGTTCTGGATCGTTTTTATCAAGCGAATTTGCCCGAAGAAATCTGTGACCGCGGACGCTTGGAGAGCTACGCCAAAAAGATCGACGAACCGGCGTGGACAAAGCAACTGCGTAGCGCCGCCGATGTGTCGGCTTGGCTGCAATCACCTCCAGCGGATTTCAAGCCTGAGCAATCTTTGTATATGCATCCAGGCGACTTGATCGATGTCGCAACCGATGAGATCACTGACGAAGCGTTTCCAGATGAACTTTCGATCGGCAGTTCGCGTTTGCCTTTGGAGTACAAATTCGAACCGGGCAGTGATCAAGATGGTATCAGTTTACGGATTCACGAAGCGGCGTTGTCACAAATCAGCGACGAACGACTCGGCTGGCTCGTCCCTGGATTGCTGCAAAAGAAACTGGTGTCGATGATCAAAGCGTTGCCCAAACGTATTCGGCGCAATTTGATTCCAGCCGCCGATGTAGCGGCAAAGATCGCCAACGAATTGGAATCCGCCTATGGCACGGCGCCGTTCATGCAATCCGTATGTGACGCCATGACACGGCACGCCGACATGCCCGTGACGCAACACGATTTCCAAGCCGAAAAGCTAGACAATCACTTGCAATTCTTGATCCAAGTCGTTGATGACGCGGGTGAAACCGTTGCGACCGGACGTAGCGTCGAACCGTTGCGACAAAAATTGGGTTCCCCCGAATCTGGCGAAGCCGACACGACCGTTAACCCCAGCGATGAGTCATGGTCGTGTGATTCGATGACAACATTCCAGATCGATTCGCTGCCACGCGAAGTCGTTCGCGACCGCGGCGGAGTCCGAGTGGCTCAGTATCCAGGCCTGCTGGACTTGGGCGAAGCGGTTGCCACGCGGTTGTTTGCCGATGAAACTGCGGCGGAATCCGCGACGCGCCTGGGATTAATGCGACTGTATGCGATCGCTGAACACAAAGAACTTCGCAGTCAAGTTCGTTGGCTACCGACATTGGAGCAAGCCAAAATCAAACTGACCGGCGTCATCTCGGCCGCAGAATTCGAGAGTAGCTTGATCGATCTGTTGGCCCGGATCGCGTTTGTTGAAAAACAACCTTTGGTGCGCACCAAAGACGAATTCGAATCACGCCGGAAGGAACGGGCAGCCCGAATCGCCAAGGCGACTCAGGAGGTAGCCACTTGGTTGACGACTTTGGCAGACGGATACTTTGACACGCGACGCCAACTGGAATCAGCCAACAAGAACAATCACGGCGTTGCGATTGGCGACATTCGTGCCCAGTTAAAATGGTTGATGGCCGCTGGATTCTTGTCGTTTACGCCGTGGCAATGGTTGAAACATTATCCCCGCTATCTGAAAGCGATCGCGTATCGGTTGGACAAACTAAAAAGTGGGTCGGCGGCCCGCGACAACGATTCAATGCATACGATTCGCGATTTGAACGCCGCTTGGTTTGCAACCATCGCCGAAAACGATCAAACGCCCAAGACGCAATCTGCAAGCGAGTTTCGCTGGATGGTCGAAGAACTAAGAGTCAGCTTGTTTGCTCAACCACTGGGCACATCGGTGAAAGTTTCCGCAAA
>CAZZDZ010000182.1:0-11921 GCA_964652675.1 uncultured Pirellulaceae bacterium | reverse complement strand
GTTCGGATCGTGCCTGACGCGTTCCACTCGCCAGCCTCAATCTACGATCCGAATCCAATCAACCTGGAAAACGGTTCGGTCGGGCTTCGTCGCTCGGAGATCGACGGCTACTTTGCTAAATGCTTCGCCAGCTTTTCTTTGTCGGGTGAAAGCACAACGCCTCGTTCGGTGATGATGGCGGTTACTAGCTTCGCCGGTGTTGAGTCAAAGGCGGGGTTGATTACGTTGGCTGCGTCGGGGACGACGGTTGTGCCGTAGGGGCTGGCCACTTCGTCTCGACCTCGCTGCTCGATCGGGATCAAGTCGCCGCTTTCAAGTTCCAAGTCAAATGTGCTGGATGGCGCCGCGACGTAAAACGGAATGTTGTGGTAATTGGCCAAAACGGCCAAGGGATAGGTGCCGATCTTGTTGGCGACGTCGCCGTTGGCTGCGATCCTGTCGGCACCGACGATCACCGCGCCCACTTCGCCCGCTTGCATCAAACTACCGCTCATCGAATCAGTGCAAACGGTGACGTCCACGCCCGCCTGTGACAATTCCCATGCCGTCAATCGGCCTCCTTGCAGTAGAGGACGTGTTTCATCGGCGTAGACCTTGATCGACTCGCCCGCTTCGTGCAAATGATAAATCGGCGCCAGCGCGGTTCCCCAAGTCGACGTGGCCAATCCGCCAGCATTGCAGTGTGTTAATACCTTTCCTTTGCCTTGCAGCAATGGAGCTCCGTTGCGTCCGATGCTGTGACACATCTCGCGATCTTCGTCGTGGATCGCGATCGCTTCACTGACAAGCCGTTTGTGCAGTTCGCCGTCATTTGTCGCATCGACGACCGCTTTCATCCGATCCAGCGCCCAGAACAGGTTCACTGCGGTGGGGCGACTGGTCGCTAGGTAGTCGATCGCGTGTAAGTACGCATCGCGATTTGGTTTTCCATCGTCGCCTTTGGCCAAGCAAACGCCATAGGCGGCCGAGATACCGATGGCGGGTGCGCCGCGGACAACCAAGCGTTTGATCGCGTCGTGAGTTTGCTCGATCGTTGTGCAATCCAATGTCACCAGTTCGCCCGGCAACTTGGTCTGGTCGATTAACGTCAGAACGCCATCGGCGAACGAAATGGTTTCAGGTGTGGACATGATGATTCGATGGAAAGGCGGTGGCCGAACGCTCCGCAGTCGGTGCTTCGTTGTGATTTTAATGTTGTGGTCTTACCGACCGCGGAGCGTTCGGCCACTTTCTTAAAACTGAAAACTCTCGGCGTCTTCTTTGGGGGCCGGTTGATAGCCGAGCGGTTCCATGGAGCTGCCCGCTCGGCCTTGGCTTAAGCTGCGAACGGAACTTTCGTAGCCGAACATTTCTTTCAAAGGTGCGTGAGCCGTGATCACTGTCATCGCTCCGCGTGTTTCCGTTGCCGCAACAATGGCGCGACGTTGTTGCAAATCGCCGACGATCTCGCCCATGAAATCTTCTGGCGTGGTGACTTCGACTTTCATCACCGGCTCTAACAAAGTCGGGCCGGCTTCGGTCATCGCTTTGTCAAACGCGTCACCGGCAGCGATTCGAAACGCCACTTCATCACTGCCTTCTTCTTGCATCTCCGCGTCGTAAACTTCGAGCTTCACACCCGAAAGCGGGAAACCTGCGATCAGCCCACCCCCTTCGGCTCGTTCCCGCAACTCTTCCATCGCAACTTGTCGCAGTGCTGGCAGGATAACGGTTTCTGGAGGGATTCGATCGAACACCAAAACCGGCGCCGATGGATCTTCCAACGGCATCGCCCGCACGCTTAATCTAGCGAACATCTGCGTCGCGCCTTGTTGACGATTACAAATTCCGACGACATCCGAACTGCCGCCGATTGTCTCGCGATAATTGACACGTGGCTTGTAGAACTTGACGTTCAGGCCAAAGTCGCGTGTCAGTCGGTGTTGGATCACTTCCAGGTGCAATTCGCCCATTCCGCTGATGATCGTTTGACCGATCTCTTCGTTTTCGACCGCGCGGAACGTTGGGTCTTGGCGGCGAAGCATCTCCAGCGTTTCTTCAAGCTTTTTGCGATCGCCGGTGTTCTCTGGTTCAATCGCCATCGAAATCACGGTTTCGGCAAACGTGATACTTGGCAGTTCAATCAAGCTCTTGGTATCGCAGACCGTGTCGCCGGTGATCGCAAACCGGGGCCCGATCACGCAGCAGATATCACCTGCGGTGATCTTGTCGATCTGACCATCGCGATCTTTCTTGCTTGCGTGAATTTGCCATAGCTGGGCGATGTTTTCTTTTTTGTCTCGGTTGGGACATTGAACGCGCGAGTTCTGTTTGATTTCGCCGCTGTAAACTCGGATCCAATAGTTGTCACCCGTTTTGGCTGGCAAGATTTTGAAAACCAAGCCGCAAAACGGTTCCTTCGGATCAGGCTTGCGCGACAAAGTCTTGCCTTCCTTCTTTGGGTCAACGCCTTCGACTGGCGGTCGATCTAGCGGGCTGGGCAAATAGTTGCCAACGGCGGTCATCAGTGGCTGAACGCCGATGCCATGAAGCGCGGATCCGCATAACACTGGTTGGATCGTGCGTTCGATACATGCAGCGCGCAGTGTGTCGATGATCAGTTTGTTGGGAACTTCTTTTTCTTCCATCGCCAACATGCCGGCTTCTTCGCTCAAGTCGTAAACGACTTCCAACAGTTGCTCGCGCCAGATCTGGGCCTCGTCCAGCAGTTCTTCTGGCACATCAGTTTCGGTGACCTCTTTGCCTTCGGTTTCAGGATCGAACTGCAACATTTTCATTTCGACCAAGTCGATGACGCCACGGAACGGATCGTTCATGTGAGCGGGGCCGGCGCCGACAGGCAGTTCGACCGCGACAGGTTTTCCACCCAACCTGGGTTCGATGTCGTTGAATACGGTTTCGAAATTCGCGCCTTCGCGATCCATTTTGTTGATGAATACGATTCGCGGCACGCCGTATCGATCGGCTTGTCGCCAAACCGTTTCGCTTTGTGCTTCGACGCCTTCGCGGGCGCTGAACACGCAAACAGCTCCGTCAAGAACTCGCAGGCAACGTTCGACTTCGGCAGTGAAGTCCACGTGGCCGGGCGTATCGAGCAAGTTGATGTTGTAGTCGCCCCAATTGAATTTCACACAGGCACTGAAAATCGTGATGCCGCGTTCTTGTTCTTCGGGGTCATCGTCGGTGTCGGTGGTTCCATGATCGACACGACCGACCCGGTGCTTGGCTCCGCTAAGGAACAGCATTCGTTCGGTGACGGTCGTTTTTCCTGCATCGATGTGGGCAATGATGCCGATGTTGCGGAGTTTGGATATGTCGATGGCCATGGGAAACTACAAGTAGCGTTTGGTTTTGTTTTCGTAGGAAAGGTTTCGGACTGTCATTGGGAATGACAGCCGGAAAAGCCTGTTCCACCACTGGTACTAAAAGGGTATCGCAGGCAACAAAAAACCGCGACACGGATTGATCCGGTCGCGGTTAAAGTTGTTTGATTTGAATCGAGAAAAACTCGACTACCAAGCGAAGTGTGCGAACGCTTTGTTGGCGTCTGCCATACGGTGTGTGTTTTCGCGTTTGGTGTACGCAACGCCTTCTTTCTTGTATGCCGCCAAAAGTTCGTCGGCCAATTTCAGGTGCATCGGGCGACCTTTCTTGGCACGGACTGCTTCCAGCAACCAACGAATCGCAAGACTTTGCTGGCGAGTTCGGTTGACTTGCATTGGAACTTGATAGCTGGCACCACCAACTCGCTTGGAGCGAACTTCGATGTACGGCTTGATGTTCTCAAGCGCGGTCTCGAAGACTTCGATCGGAGCGTCTTCGCCCGTCTCGCCGCGCTTCGCGATCTCTTCAAGTGCATCGTAGAACACCTTTTGTGCAACAGTTTTCTTTCCGTCCCACATCAGGCAGTTGATGAACTTGCCAGCAACGATCGAGTTGAATTTTGGATCCGGTTTCAGTTGAGTCCGGCTGGAAGTGATACGTCCCATGTTTCGCTTTTAATCTATTCTTGATTTTGTATGGTGGGTGGTGCTTACTTCTTGGCACCGTAACGGCTTCGCGATTGCTTACGTCCTTCGACGCCCAATGCGTCACGCGATCCGCGAACAACTTGGTAGCGAACACCTGGCAAGTCGCGAACACGACCGCCGCGTACAAGCACGATCGAGTGTTCTTGCAAGTTGTGGCCTTCGCCGGGAATGTAGACGGTGACTTCTTTGCCGTTGCTCAATCGAACACGCGAGATCTTACGCAAAGCCGAGTTTGGCTTCTTTGGCGTCATCGTACGTACCTGCAAACACACACCCTGTTTTTGAGGGCATTTTTCGAGAACAGGTGATTTACTTTGGCTCTTCTTGAGCTTTCGTCGTTTGCGGACGAGCTGATTGATTGTTGGCATTGAAAGTAATTTCGAGGAAATTGCCGTCTTTTCTATGGTCTGGAAAGGGGCAAGTATCGCGGCAACGCGAGCGGTGTCAATAGCTTTCGGCGGTTTTGGCACCCGGGATGCCGCACAGGATGCTTGCTGATCGCCATCGGATTTGGGAGAAACAGTGTCGAGCCCTGTAATCCGCCGCCGCCGATGGTAGCACGTCGGTGTCGGATTGATGTCGAAGCTAGGAAGGCGTCCATGCTTCCGGGGCCTTCAAAGGGGCAGATCCGCTCCCAAAAGCCGCGTTTTACCAAGAACTGAGACGAATATCTTGCCCATCCTCACTATTGAATCAACTTGCGACGAAACGGCGGCCGCAGTCATCTCGGCGGACGGAAGTGTGCTTGGCAACTGTGTGGCGACCCAAGAAGCACTGCACGAAAAATTTCGCGGAGTTGTCCCAGAAGTTGCCGCGCGGGCGCATGTTGAGCGAATTTTGCCCGTGATCGATACGGCGATCCAGCAATCGGGCGTGGACCCCGCCGACTTTCAGGCCATTGCGGTTGCCGATCGTCCTGGTTTGGCGGGATCGCTATTAGTTGGATTGGTGGCTGCCAAAACGCTCGCGATCGCTTGGCAAAAACCGCTCGTTGCAGTCAATCACTTGCACGCCCATTTATATGCCTGCCAATTATCCACCGACCAACCCGTTTACCCCTGCGTGGGAATGGTCGTTAGCGGCGGCCACACCAGTTTGTATCACTGCACCAGTCCGTTGGATTTGGAATACCTGGGCGGAACGATCGACGACGCAGCTGGCGAAGCGTTCGATAAAGTCGCGGCGATGCTTAGCCTTGGATTCCCCGGCGGACCGGCGGTTTCGAAGTTGGCAGCGAAAGGCGATCGGAAGGCGTATGATTTTCCGCGATCGATGCTGCATGACAAAACGTTCAACTTCAGTTTCAGCGGATTAAAAACAGCCGTGCGATACTCGATCGTTGGCCCGGGGCAACACGATTTTGCTTCGCTGGAAATCGACGACGACAAGAAAGCGAACGTGTGTGCATCGTTCGAGGCCGCGGTGGTGGATGTGTTGGTCGGCAAATGCAGCAAAGCGATCAAGCACACCAAGTCGAATCGGTTGATCGTCGGCGGTGGCGTGGCGGCCAACGGATTCTTGCGAGAGCAGCTAGCCGTTGCGGCCGAAAAGAACGGCTTCGAGCTGGTGATCGCTCCCATGAACTTGTGCACCGACAATGCAGTGATGGGTGCGATCGCATGGGAAAAAATCAAACGAGGCGAGTACGCAGACTTAGAGTTGGACATCACGCCAGGGTTGCAACGCGGTTTTTAATGAAAGTCTGCGTCTGGCGAACAACCGCCTTGACGCTTCCGGTTCCGGCCTAATCTTTGCAAGCCATTGCAACTTCTATGACAAAACCACAACTGAAAATGAATTGGCCTGAATCGCGTCTTGATACGCCCCCTCGGCCAAAGATCTCCGAAGGCTATTCGATTCGCCAATGCACGCCCGATGACGAGCCCGCTTTTTTGCAATTGATGCACGACTGTGGTTGGCCGGATTGGGGACCAGAAAGAATGGCGTACTGCAAATCTCGTGTGCTGCCTCAAGGATGGTTTTTAGTGCACGCGTCCGGCAGCGATCGGCTTGTTGCGTCCGCCATGAGCCTGCACAACTATTCTGGAAAATCGCCCCAGTCAGGAACGCTTGGTTGGGTAGCCAGTCATCCAGATGTTCGCGGGCAGGGACTTGGGTGTGCGGTCGTCGCGTCAGCAACGTTGCGATTGGTTTTGGCTGGCTACCGCGATATCGAACTCTACACCGAATATTTCCGCTCTCCCGCGTTGCGTTTGTATCTGAATCTCGGTTACGTTCCGTACTTGTACAACGACGCCGTCACTGAACTTTGGCAAGAACTGTGCGTTGATTTGGATTGGCCATTTACGCCCAGTCAGTGGCCTGCCGGTAACAACGCGTTTCCATCGTCATGACATAGTGCCCATCCACCGGTTTTTTTAACGAAAACTGTCGGTGGGAACCGGGCCAACCTGCGGAGAGTTTGATGTCGAATCTGATTTTGATTCCAACATCTGCTGAGCAACATGTTCTGCAGCCGTTGTTGCAACCGATTGTTGCCGATGGCCATTGGCAAATCGAGTTGACCGGTTTTGGTCCGATTGCTGCAGCCGCTCGGTCAGCAAGCTTGATTGCACAGCATCAACCTGAACGAGTCTGTTTGGTTGGCATCGCTGGCACCTACAGTCCACGCGTTCCTGTTGGGCACGCGTCGGTTTTTTCACAAGTCAGCAGCGACGGAATCGGTGCTGGCAGCGGAAACGCTCACGTCAGCGCGACGGACATGGGTTGGCCGATGATTGAGAATCCGCAGATTGGTGAAACGATCGAATTGTCTGATACGTCGCCTGACAAGTTGGTAACCGTCTGTGCCGCGTCGGCAAACGAAGAAGAAGTACAACGTCGGCGAACGATTTTTGCTGGTGCGGTTGCCGAAGACATGGAAGGTTTCGGGGTTGCGCTAAGCTGCAAATTGGCCGGAGTTGAATTGTCGATCGTTCGCGGCATGTCAAACGTCGCTGGCCAGCGTGATCCCAACAGTTGGCAAATCGATCTCGCCCTGCACGCAGCCGCCGACTTAACACTCAAGCTTCTTCAAGGGGATCGGCAGTGAGTGACACCATTCACCTTGGCATTTCAACTTGCCCCAACGACACGTTCACGTTCCACGCGTTGATGAATCGCTTGGTGGACTGGCGCGGCTTGGACTTTCAAATCGAGTTGCTGGATATCCAAGAATTAAACGATCGATTGTTCGCCGACAGATTTGATGTCGCCAAAACCAGCTTTCACGCTGCGTTGCTGCTGGCGGATCGCTACGTCGTACTGCCAAGCGGATCTGCATTGGGATTCGGAGTCGGGCCACTCTTGTTGTCTTGCAAAGCAGAAACGGCACCGATGTCTGACGACCAAGTCACACTGTGCCCAGGCCAACACACAACAGCGGCCTTGCTATTTCGTTTGTTCTACGCGGACACAACTCGCGTTGAACACGTTGTCTTTTCCGACATCATGCCAAAGCTGAAGAGCGGTGACGCCGATTTTGGCGTTTGCATTCACGAAGGCCGATTTACTTGGCAAAACGAGGGCCTTGGCTTAGTCGAAGATCTCGGCACACGCTGGGAATCGGAAACGAATTGTCCGCTTCCGCTTGGCGGTTTGGTCGCGTCCAAAAATCTAGGAGACCAGAAAATCGACACCGTTCAGGCGGTTGTTCGCGACTCGTTAGAGTTCGCGTTGGCCGACCGAGCTGCCGCTCTACCGTCGATGCGAAAGTATGCCCAAGAGTTCGACGACGACGTGCTGATGAAGCATGTGGATTTGTATGTCAACGAATGGACGCGGGATTTGGGGGAAGTCGGGGCTAACGCGCTGGCTGAACTATCCGCACGAGCAAAGTCGGTTGGATTGACCAAAGCCGACGCGCCGGCACTCTGCGTGTCGTCGCGATCTCCAAAGCTGTAAGGTTTTAGCAGTCACGACGCGAGTTCTGGATCCGGAGAATCGGGCGACACCGTTGGTTCGGTCCGCTTAAACCAGCAAGCCAACCCGTTCGCAACAAAGCAAAAAACTAGTTGGCAAAACGGCAAGTCCGTTAAGATCATGGTCGCGTAGATCGAACGCTTACAGATTTCAGCAGGCCCGTAACGTGGGCTCCAGTTTCGCGCCAGATCGACTCCAAGATAAATCGACAATCCCAGCAAGGTTACGCCTGCAAGTACAAACCACAATTTGGCAGACTGCAGTATCGGTATCGAGAGCCTTGCCAACCAAATCGCGCCAAATAGAAACGTCAGCCACATGGCGTGGACTGAAACGAGAGGCGCCGTTTCCGGCAAGCAGCCCCAAGGGCCGCACATGAATTTCCAATACCCCAGCTTCATGTTCGATATCTGAAGCGCCCCATAAAACAAGCCTCCCCAAATCGCAGCGATTCCCGCAACGACCCAAACGCGAGGCAAACCGCCTGCCGGAGATGTCTCCGAATGAGTTTCCGAGGGTGGAGCAGGCTGAGAATTAGACATTTGCCGTTTCTAGCATCGAGTTGCCAATTGATTTCATCAAACGTTTTGCAAGCGATGATTTGCAAATGCTGTTGGACAGAAAGTGGCGCTGTCCAGTTCGGCTAGCGGCGAAAGAAAATGCCGCGTGTTGGTCGTGTGACCCTGAAGGAATTGGTGCGGTAAACCGTTGGCCTGCTACTGTAGGAACGTTGGTAAAAACCGCGTCCTGGACTGACCGAACGATTTCGAAACGTGGGGCTAGTCGAGTAAAGCAATGAACCGGGTTTTTGGTTCAGAGGTTTTGCCCACTGCCAATCGGCAGACGACTCGCTGGGTGAAAAAACGAACGCGCAAAACAGCACGCAGAAAATCGTCGCGACGCGCAAATTGGAATGTGACATGTTCGAAGGGACCTTTCAACGAGAATAAAGAACTGCACGATATTGTAGCATCAGTCGAAACGTTTCGATTGACTGTGATGGCCTTGGATTTCTCGTGGTATTTGCAAGCAGCAGCGTTGCTTGGATGCTTAAGCGAATGCAGTACCGCTTGTAGGCACAGCCTCACAGCATTAGATACGCATTTCCAACCGTGAACCGCCGTCTAATCCAACGGTTTACGCTTTGTGTTGAATGAACCCGCATAATCAGCGCTACGCGTTCTTTCGGCGCAGAACCCGGAATCCGCAGGCTCTTTTTGGACGCCGCCGAGTCTTTTCGGCCACTCAGGAGACCAAAGTCACCCACTGTTTCAATGCACGAGTTTTTGCAAAACAGCTTCTTTGTCATTCAAGAGGGTCTTTCGAGATGGGTAGCAAACGAATCATATTGGCCGTCTTGCTGGTCGGTTTTATCGTCAGCGAGTCCAGCGCACAATTCAATCGGCATCGTCGTCGTGGGACGATCATCGGCGGAGTCGCTGGGGCCGCGATTGGCGCTGCGATCGGCGACAGAAGAGACAACGAAGCCATTGGTGCCGTGCTTGGTGCAACAACGGGAGCCGTCATTGGTAGATCGATCGGTACCAACAAAGACTATCGCATCGAACAAAGCTTGCAGTATCAATCCCCCTACAGCCATGTACAAACTCACCAGTCACGGGCACAGTACATTCACCCGTATCCACAACAAAACAAAATCTATGTGGCTCCCGTCGTGCCCGTCACACCGGTAGGCCCACCCGTTTCTCAGCAAGCTCCCATCTCGCATGGCGACGTCGTTGCCATGCTACAAAGTGGATTGAGCGAGCAGTTGGTTGCTTTGCAAATTCAACGACGTGGCGTTCAGTACTCGTTGGGCGTCAACGATATCATTCGTCTTCACCAACAGGGCGTTAGTGAAGGGTTGATCGATCTGATGCAAGCCAACGCCGCGTCGACCGCAACGCCACCGGTTCAGCCGGCGCCAAACGCCGCCTTCTATCCGCCCCAACCGTCGCAACAATTCGTTCCTCAAAATGCACCACAAGCCTCGCCCTATGGTGGGAGCATCATGGCGCCACCTGCCAGCGACTATCCGCCTGGGAACTAATTTCCAGGCCTAGACAGGCTGTTGATTTTCATTTTGCCGTATACTGTCCGGACAGACGGCGCTCAAAATTTGTTGAAAGTTTTTGGCGCCCAGTCCAGTCAATAACGCGAGCAAAATTTCATGGGACTGAACGATCCCCAATACGCACCATGTCTACCTGCAAATGAGTTCCAGCGGCGAAGACGTTTAAGCTGCAAGCTGTCGATCAGGATGATTGTTGCCAGCGTTTTTGTCTTTGTCTTTTCGACTCCGGTGACGGGCCAAGAAACTCAGCCAGGCAAACAGATCCCCAGCACGTTCCGTGTTGTCAGCTACAACATCAAGCACGGTCGTGGCAATGACAACCGAGTTGATTTGGCACGCACCGCCGCGGTGATTGAAAAGCTGCGCCCCGATTTTGTTGGGCTGCAAGAAGTGGATGAGAACGCAAAACGCAGCAACAAGGTGGATCAGGTTGCAGAGCTTGCCAAGCGGCTTGGAATGAATCCAGCTTTTGGTTCGTTTATGGATTTCCAAGGCGGGCGTTACGGGATGGGGATTCTGTCAAAGCACCCGATCAAAAGTGTGACCAGTGTCAAACTGCCTAAAGGTAATGAACCCCGAGTCGCGTTGGCGGTCGAAGTCGCGTTGCCCTCGGGTGAGTCCATTATGCTGGTCAACGTTCACTTTGATTGGGTAAAAGACGATGCGTTTCGCTTCGCGCAAGCCCAAAAATTACGCAGCTATTTGGACAATCTCGAAATTGCCTACATCCTGTTGGGTGATTTCAATGACCAGCGCGGATCACGTACGCTGGAGTTGTTGAGTCGAGATTCGGTAGACGCGTTGAAACCGGCCGACGACTATTTCACCTTTTCGTCGGACAAACCAACCGTTGAAATCGATTTCATTTTCGCTGCACCAAAATCCAAGTGGTCGGTACAAAAGGTGAAGGTAATCGACGAACCAATTGCGTCGGACCATCGCCCCGTTCTGGCTGTGCTGCAGACAAAGTAATAAAACTGTGACCAGTCCTGGGTTCTCTACGCGCGTCGTTTCCGCCCGCGACGACCACGTGGGCGGTAGTCGTTGTCCACAAGAGGATCGCTGTCCAACAGTGGGTCGCTATCCAAGAGAGGATCACTGTCCAGTAGAGGATCGCTGTCCAGTAGAGGACCGCTGTCCAGCAGAGGGTCATCCTCCAGCAGAGAGTCATCGTTCAAGAGGGATCCATCATTAAATTTTTCGATGGCGGGCTGCGACGGCTGTGTCTTGGAGAGCAACTTTTTGTCTCGCAGAAAATCACGAACCACACTTAGAAGCCGGTCTCGGAACGCAACCGTACTGTTTCCTTCTTCGATCCAAGCGCGGACTTCAATGCGTTGGGATTGTTTTGCGATGCATACCAACGTGGCCTGAGGTGCAGGCGCCAACAAGATATCGGGCTGCTCCAAAACCAACTCTTGCAACATGCGACAAACGTCGGCTGGGCGTTCGTCACGAGTCACGGCGACTTCCATTGGAATCACATGCAATCGCCCGGCTCCCATCCAGTTGACAACATCTTGATTAACAAAATTCTTGTTCGGAATGGTGACCTCGCGGCCTTCCTCGTCCGAAACAACGGTCGTGCGGAGACGTTGAGCCGAAACGCGTCCGGTGATGTTTCCGACTGTGATCAAGTCGCCCAGGCGAGCGGGTTTTTCAAACAGAACAATGAGGCCGCCGAATAGGTTTCGCACCATGTCTTGCAATCCAAAACCTAAGCCAATGGTGAGCCCGACGGCCAGCCATTGAATCGTTTGCCACCGAATGCCGATCAATCGACATGCGATAAAACAGCCCACGCCAAACAATAAGAATCGACCAAGTACAAGCGAAAAATGCTCCATGCCTTCGTCAAACGAAACACGTTGCAGCACCAATGCGTCAAACATCGC
>CAZZDZ010000181.1:0-11948 GCA_964652675.1 uncultured Pirellulaceae bacterium | reverse complement strand
GCATCGATTATTTGCGCACCAAATATGGTTGCGGTCGAAACGAACTCCGATTCAGGCTCGCCGCTGGCCGTGCTGGATAGTCGTTCTAGTCCGTTGATGACTTGCAGACTGTCCAGCGCCGTGATCTGTTGATCGCCACTGACATCGTAGTAAAACTGTGCAACAGGTTCACCTTGCACGGGAACAGGTAGCGCGCCGGTACCGTTTGATTCGATAAAGTTGATTCCAACTAGCGCATCGAGAGCTGTCACACTACCGTCTCGATTTGCATCCAAAACGTTGAAGGGATTTTGGTGCGGCGCATCGTTTACGACATGCAAAGTCGCGTCGTCACGTTGAATGATATGAGTAAATCTACCGTCAATGAATTCGGGCAGTGCGGCCGTCCAGCCATCACCGTATTCCAACGTATCATCGTCTTGATGTTCAATATCGATGATGCCTGCGAAGTCTCCAAACAAACCGACTTGTAGAAATCGAGCTGTATCGCTCAAATCGATTTCGATTGACGTAGAACCCTGGGAAGCATCTTGTTCAATGATCGTACCTGTGTCCTGATTTCGGACAACGATCAGACCCTCTTCGCTCTGAACAATTAGATTCGTTAGCGGAACATTGGTGTTCACACCTGCGGCAACGATAGGTTCCAGGTCGACAAAACCTTCATCCGAATTCTCGTCTACGGAAAAGCTAACCTCAAAACCAACGTCGCCGTCTTCGGGAAAATCTCCCACTCCGCTGACGATGACCGTTTGAGGCTCGTTCCAGTTTTCCGGAGTGAAAGTCAGCGATTCGATTGAAACCGTGGCTTCACCGATGTCGCTTGAAGTGACCTGCACAATGACATTGTCGAACGGCTGGACCGTCAACACGACAGCGATTTCTGACGTTGTGCCCGATTCGTTTACATCAATTGGATCTGATGCTGCTGTCACGGCGAACGCGCCAAAATCATCATCCGCAATGACAACTGACAATTGTTCAGTGATGACCGTAAATCCGGTGGAAACATCTTGGACATCGATCAGCAGCGTCTCATCGCGTTCATACTGATCATCGTCGACCGCCGCGATTTCTACCGAAGCAGAAAGTTGTCCCTGGGCGATCGTGATGGTGTTTGCTGCACTGAAATCGCTTTCGTCGACGCCGGTGAAAGCCAAGTTGACAATGGTGTCGACCGGCGCCACCGCATCCAAAGTTGCTGTGATCGTTGCGGAGCCATCAAGTTCATTGATCGTGTCGGGGTCTACCGATAGGGATACGGACGGCTCGGGATCGTCTTCTTCGATGGAGATGTTCAACGTTTGTGATGTCAAACCCGGCCCTAAGACACCCACTTCGATTGTTCTATTGTCCTCAAACAAATCGTTGTCAATCGATGTCAGAGTTACCGAAGCCGTTGTTTCCCCTGCCGGGATCGATAACAGCGTGGCGCTGATGTTGTAGTCCACATCGACGGTTGCCGTGCCTGCCAGAGATAGTTGGAACGACGAATCTAATTCATTGGGGGCCGCCAACGTAATCGTTAACGTTGTCGTCTCTCCATTTTCAGAAATTGCCAAGTTATCAATTTCGGTGGTAGCCACAGGCGGATCGTCATCATCAACGATAGTGATCGTTTGCTGAGTTTGAGCCGCGGGAGATGCGTTGGTAAATGACGTCAATTCAACCACGATCGTTTCATTTAGTTCGTCAAAATCGTCGTTCAACGCTGCCACGTTGAACTGAGCTTGCGATAGACCCGCCGGGATCACCACTTGCGTTTGGACACCGCTGTAGTCCTGTCCCGCCGAGGCGGTTCCCGTAAACGTCAAGCCGATCGTCGTGTCCAATGCTGACACAGCACCTAGTGAGACGGTCGCAGTCGTCAATCCGCCATTCTCGGAGATCGACAAATTGTCGAAACTGAGCGTCGCAACTGGAACGAGCGAATTGTCAATGATCTCACCGAGCGCAGTGGCGTTGCCAAGTTCTGCATTCACCAAGCCAGAGATTTGCACGTTAAAGAACTCAGTAGGTTCCAATACCGAATCACTTAGCACGGACACATCAACCGAAACGTTTTGTTCTCCCGCAGGAATCGTAAAGAGCGCGTTAGAAAGTCCTACGAAATCATCAGGCGCCTCTGCCGTTGCATTGGTCGTGGTTGCCGAGAAAACAACCTCGCGATCGGTCGGCTCCGACAAACTGACATCAAAAGAAACCGTTTCGTTCTCACTTGCCGATGCATTGGAAATAGACAATTGGGGCAGCGGAGTGATTGCAGCAAGATGGTCTTCTACTTCGCCATCAAATGCCGCACCCGTAGGGCTAAGCCCGCCAACGGAGCTAATTCGGAAGCGAGAAATGGCATCGCCCACTAATGCATCCGATGGAACTGAAAAGACTACTTCGTGAGTCCCTTGTTCAAAGCTGACACTGTCAATGATTTTTTCCAGCGGATCGTCCCAGTCCCCGTCAAGGTTAAAATCAATCCAGCCATCCACAATGCCAGATGTACCACTAATGGTCAACACAACCTGATTGTTGTTGGTGCCCGGATGCAAATTGCCAATGGCAACTCCATCATCAAACGTATCGCCCTGCGCAAGCGGCGAATGGACCCCGTCCAACGTTGGGTCAGCGCTTACCGATCCAAATGACGGTCCCACAACAGACGAAACGATAGCGTGCTGGGCGCCATTTTCTGCTCTGGTAACCGGAAACGGTAAGGGTGCGTCGCCAAAGTCAAAACTCGTCCCGGCCAACGGCTGGTTTCCAAAATCGATCTCCGTCGCATTGATCCCCGTGTCCAGAGTAACGGTGTGACCGGTTGCTGGCGGAACTGGAAACGTTGTTTGAAATCCAGGTGGCACGACTTGCGAAACCACGTGTTGCCCTGCCAGCAAACCGTCGATTTCGTAAAAACCATCGCTGTCTGTCACCGCGCTGGGTTCTCCCGGATCGAAGCTGCCGTTCAGGTTGTCGTCAACAAAAATGGTTGCGCCCGCGACCGGCGATTCATCAGAGTCGCGCACCGAGTCGCCGTTCAAATCCAACCAGCTTGTACCGCTAATGGTGGATGTTCCAAAAAACACATTGTCTTGGATATTGGTCACGTTGGTATTGGCGCGAATCACATCCGACAATTGGAACGCCCCCAGATCAATGACTCCAGTCACAATCGGATCTTGCAGAAGCGGATCGACGCTATAAAAGAACTCGTCGCCATCCCGCAGTCGCGAGAACTGGTCCGTAAACGACGCAATCAGCAAAGAACCGAGGCTTGTGCCGGGCACGTGGTCTTCTGCCAATCCACCCACAAACGCTTCGACATGGTTAATGTCCCCGTAAATTGCTTCCAACTGAGCTTGGAGCTCTGGGTCGGACGTCAGTTCCGCAAACGAATTGATTCGCGGCAGGCCATAGTTCAATCGAAATTCATTGAATGACAGGAGTCCATGGTCGCGACCACGTTGCAAATCCAGCGCTCCAAGATCCAAGCCACCCGCACCTGGAGGGCCAAACAAAAAGTTACGAATATCGTCGACTAAATGAATATCATTTTCTTGTGCTGTTTGACTTGCTAGTCCTTTCAGCGTCAGATCAATCAAGTTTGGATCGTCAACCAGCAGGCTTGGCTGAAAGAACGCATCGCGAAGTGAAAGCGAGCCCACTGATTGGTCGTTGTTGTCGACCAATTGGATTTCCGGCGATTGCATGCTGTGGCCGAACCGGAAAAAAGCGTTGGCAAAAGAGTTGGTGATACTCGGATCCACTTGTCGATCCACCACGGCGAATGGATCCGGAGCCTGATCGCCTATCAGAGCCGGCAAAAATTCTTCGTAGGTAATGATCTGCATTTGGGCACCAACAATACGCCGGGCCCATTGATAAATTTCTTCATCGGTAAAGCTAGGATTCTGTTGCGCGATCAAGTCAGCCAAACGATTGTGTTCGCGGGTGAACAACGTATGAACTGCGGTTAAACCGATTTGTTCATTCGCGCGGACATCGCCTGTAAGAAACAATTCGTTCTCCGGCAAACCAGTAGCATTGTCGTTTGGTAGCCCGGCATCATTGAACCCCGGTAAATCACCAGCAGACATGATCAGCCGCCCGCCAGAGAAAGTGCGCAGCGCCGCAGCCCGCACAGGATCGGATCCATAAACATTCGACGCATCGATAAACGAAGTGATATCGTTGATCTGTTCACGCGAGTTGTCCTCGCCATTGGGACGCAGCGTCGAATTGCCGGTCGTGGGATCGAAGTTGGAGCGGTTGAAAGGAATCGGTCCAGGCCCCAGTGGATCACCGGGTTGGACGGGAATGTTGAAATCACCTATCTCACCAGTGCTCAGTTGATTGAACTGAGCCCCGTTGGTGGTCAGGCTCAGATCGTGAGTGACGAACTGTCCCCATTGAACGATCCAGTCCGTCAGATTCCGATCGCTTTCAATCGATTCGTCTTGCACAAACAACGCGTTGCTGATGTCGCGGGCATTCGGCAAGGCGAACGAAGGATTTGCGGTCAGTCCTTCTGTTGTTAGTTCGCTGATATCATCACCGATCGAATCGACAAAACCATGGGGATACCCAAAACGAATCAGGCGTGTATCGGCAGCCCCCGCGTCGTCGGGCTGGTTCCTTGTCCCGTCGATCGTGCGAAATTCAGTATCTGTGATGGTCACGGTGGCGTTTGGACCAGCCAAGGCTCCCGTTCCAACCACACTCGCGATCGTTACAGAAAACGTTTCTGTCTGCTCAATTTCGCCGTCATCAATAATCGAAACGGGAATCGTTTGGGAAGTTTCGCCGGGCAAGAAGGTGACGGTGTCAAAGATCAGGTCAAAGTCCAGTCCGGCTTGCGCCGTACCATCAACCGACAAAATCGTCGCGGTGATGGTCTCGGTGCTTGGAGCGTCAAGTCTGACGTTAATCAACCCCGTTGCGTCTTGTTCGTCGATCACCAAATTATCGACCGAAACCAAAACATTCTGATCGGCACTGACTCTGCGAATCGCCAATCCATCAACGACCGTTGTGCCCGTCAATCCAGCTACTCTGATGACGACGTTTCCATTCACATCAGAAAGGACCGTTTCGGCAAACGAGTCCAACGGAGCTGTGCTGGTCACAAGCCGGTTGATGACGATGTCACCGGTTTCTGACAACTGGTTAAAGGGACCAACCGATGTCTCGCCCGAAATGGTGACCATGTTATCGAATCCATTGGCAACGTCGCCGCCAAATACAAACACTTCATAGTCGACCTGAGGATCCAAATTGCTAAACGTAAACGTGATCCCCGACTGGTCGACAATCACACCGCCAATGCCCGTCAATGGATTGCTGTGCGTTGGCAAATCGGCGGGATCACCACTGGGAAACGTTCCTTGCCCCGTCGCTGTCCCCCCATCAAAGCGAATGTCCAGGCCGACGTTTGTGGTGACACCTGTTTCGTCAATCAAATTCGTTAGCGAAAAATCCGAGTTGCCCTCTGCGCGAGTCCAGTTTGTCGGGCTCGTGGTTCCTTGACGACTAAAGTCCACGCCAATGAGTTCGTCTTGCGCCACGGGCGGTGCGGAGACACTTTCGCGAATCGCAAGACCGTCAATCACCGTTGTCCCGGTAGTGCCGTTGGCGGTAATCACGATTTCCCCGCTCGCATTTGCCAAGACGACTTCTGCAAATGAATCCAGCGGGGCAGCACTAGTTACCTGCCGATTGATGACGATGTCACCGTTGTTCGAATTTTGCGTGAAGGGCCCAACGGTCGTCTGCCCCGTGATCGTAACGATGTTGTCGACATCATTAATAACATCCCCACCAAAGACGAATACATCGTACGGAGCACCAGGATTCAAGCCGCCAAATGTAAATGTAAAACCGGTTTGATCAACGACCACGCCTCCAATCCCCGTTAACGGATTGCTGTGTGCAGGCAAAAACGCAGGGTCGCTACTGCCGAAAGTTCCCAGGCCGGCTCCAGCATCAAATGCGATGCTCAAATCTATGTTCGTGGAGGCGCCCGATTCATCGATCAAATTGTTGAGAGCAAAGTTGACGTTGCCGTTGGCTCGCGTCCAGTTCGTTGGACTATTCGTTCCCAAGGGGCTGAAGTCCACTCCCACCAATTCTGATTGCGTCGCACCGCCACCATCGTCATCGATGATGGTCACAATGCCTGTGCCATCGTCAATCGCGGCGTTCGTAGCGTTGGAAAGCGAGACAGAAATGGTTTCGGTCGGCTCCACATCCGTATCATTCAGAATCGGAACAAGCAACGTTTGCGTTAACACACCCGGATTAAACGTCAAGAAATCGGCGCTCGGGAGAAAATCCTGATTCGTCGTTGCGGTGCCGGTGCCAGTCGCGGCCAACACCGTGACAGGTGTCGGCACGCTCTGTGACAGCGAAACGGTAACCGCAGCAGTTGCCGCGTCCTCGTTGACAGTCACATCCTGAACCAAAAGTGTCGCGGAGTCTCCGCCCGAGTCGTTGTCCAAGATCGTGACGAAGGCTTGACCATCAGCAAGCGTCGAGCCAACGACATTCGTGACAGAAATGCCAAACTGTTCGCTATTTTCTACGTTCGTGTCGTCCAGAATATCGACGTCGAAATTAACCGTCGATTGATTAGCAGGAATGGTTAACGTCGCAAACCGAATTCGATAGTCCACTCCACCTGTCGCTGTGTTGCCGTTGGTTGAAATGTCAAAGGAAACCGGAACAGGACTTGGTGGCGAGTTGGTAACAACGATCGAAGCGGTCCCGATTCCTTCGTTGACCGTGAGGTCGGCAACAGAAACAGCCAGCAATCGACGCGCCTCCAGGTTCTCTGCGGCCAAGCGACGCGACGAGCGAGCCAAAGTGGTGGGGATCGCCACTTGAGAGTCGCACCATGAGGAAATCATGCGGCTTAATGAATCAGTCAGCTTTCGACCGCGCCGCGCCTTTTGTTTTTGACGTTGCTTTCGTTGCCGTTTAATCAGACCTTCTCTGCGATTCGCGATGCTCATTCCAATTGCCCAAAAGCAAACAAAATACGACGATACATGATTCGATAGTTCCCATGACTCTAGCAAACAACCGATGACGTCGCGACCGCGCTGTATTTGCCAGCAGATTAGTCACTTTTCCAAGTCACCAATCTTGTAATTTCGTAGCGTTCGGTGAGTTAAAGCACAGCACCACTGAAAGGTCGGTAGCGGAAGTAGCCAAGGCTTTCGGCAAACCACATTGAACCGAAAGTCTTGATGACATCGGAGTCATCAATCTTTGATCCAGAACTTGCACCAGGCATGGAGGCTGAGTTGACGGGGCAACTAATCCACACATTTGGCGTCGATCAGTTTTGCATAGAATCGATCGAATGCGGATACGATCGAGCGAATGCTTGAACCGGTTTTGGCCGTTAATTCCAGCCAGGACGCTTTTCGTCCAATTTGGGCGCTAATCGCCGTGAAGATGCCCTGCCAATTCGCCAACGCCCAAGATTGCGCTTTGAAATAGGCCCAAACAACCGGCGATATACGCTTTCCCCCGGTTTCGAGGCCGTTTATCACCTGAAAACACGGCTGTTTTGGACATTTTTGGAAAATGTCGTGATTGATGGAAATCAGATGCCCTACTGCTACGACTTGTAGGTTGTTGGCAGATTGATTCGTTCTCTTTGAAAGTGATAGCTCGGTGGACAACTGGCGACAAATCGTTGAATCGAACATCCAGCCCCTGGTGGCTAGTGTTCGCCGAATTGTCGGCAACGACCATGATGCCGAGGACGTCGTCCAAGAAGTGTTTGCCGAAGCGTATTTGCTGGCTCAAAAGAAACAGGTTGATCATTGGCCCGCGCTTCTACGCACAATGGCTCAGCGCAGAGCCATCGATCAGCTCAGGCGGACGATGCGAAACAATTGTTCAACCAACAGCGAATCAATGAATTGGGTGCCATCTGATCAAGATGCTCCCTCAGAAACCTCCGAAGCCAGCGACTTGCAAAACTTGCTTCGCCAAAGCCTTACGAAGTTGTCCGATCGCGAAGCTGCTGTGTTTTCTCTTGCCTACTTTGATTCTCTGTCGCGGAGTGAAATTGCCGCGACTCTTCAAACAAGTGAGAACGCCGTCAGCATCGCATTGCACAAAGCATCCAAGCGGCTGAAAGATTTGTTGCAAGATACCAACCAAACAGACAGGACTGACTGATGTCCCCAGACAAACAAAACATCCCCAAACTTGATGGCGTCTTGGCCGACGCGACCGATCAAATTCGCGAAACTCCGGTATCGGATGATCTTGTCGCGCGTTGTCGCGCCAAGGCACTCGAGATGGAGGGGCAATACTTGAATGAATCGCCCAAACAACCAGCCAGTTGGATCGAACACTGGGGAACATCGCTCGCAGTCGCCGCATCGATCGTAGTCGCGATCAATATCGCTCAGTACTTTGCTTTGCGACCGCCATCTGACAGACAAGTCACTGCAGTTTTGCTGCAGCCTGATGGACAACGACGAATTTTGTATAGCGATCGAATCATCGAACCAGCTTTGGATTCCGCATTTTCAAATCAGGGAGAAAGCAAATGAGACAACCTTTTTCAAAGAACCTACCAAAGTGGGTCTGGGCAACATTCGTGCTTCTGACATTCCTGCAGTTAAGCAACTTTGTGGTGGTTCGTTTCCTGCACTACACCTCCCAGTATCGAAACCTTGAACCGCATACCTATCAAGTCCAGGTCATTACACCAGAAGACTACGCCAAGCTGGGCGATAAATCGCTCGAATCGGTTTCACTGAGCGATGGAAGCACAATTACGGATCGGCAACCTGCTTTCTACGAACATTCGTTGCCAAACTACAAACGGGTCAATGATCACTACGTCTTGGTGACGACGATTGGAACATCGCACTACTTCTACCGATGGTTTAGCGATATGTTCCCGATCATGTTCTGCACCGTTGTTGGCCTCGTATTGGCGACGTTCCATTTGCGTCACCAGATGGTAGCTGACCTTGATTGAAAGGCCATGATGAAAGGCCGTAGCGGATTGCCGAAAGTCTTGACGACGTCCGCGACGTGCTTTTCGAGGTTTGCAGCAGGCTTTCGCCCTTATGATGGTTTCGGCGCGACTTCTGCCAACACTGCCAAATCCTGAGCACCGACTCGCGTGCAGAATTCGCCAAGCGATTCACCTTCGGTTCGGTTGGCTCGGAAAGCCGCGAAGATGCCGATGATTTCTTCGACCACGATATCGTCTGGCACCAAATTTTTGTAGACAAAGTTCAATCGGTTGCCCAACCAACCACCGCCGGCAAACAACGTGTACTTGTTCTTTGCTTTTCCTACCAACGCGATATCGGCGTTGTAAGGCCGGGCACAGCCGTTGGGGCAACCGGTCATGCGAATCGTGAATCGCTCTGCCGACAAACCCATCTTGGCGAGCGGTTCTTCTAGCTCATCGATGATGCTTGGTAGGCGACGCTCGCTTTCGGTGATCGCTAGGCCACAAGTTGGTAATGCAACGCAGGTCATCGCCCAGCGACGCACTGTGCTGGTTTCTTCGGTCAGCGGCGTGTTGTTTTGCTTGATCAGCGATTCCAGCTTCTCTTTGTCTTTTTCTTCGATGTCGCAAAAAATGATGCTCTGATGGGCGGTCATGCGAAGTTCCGTTTTGAACTCGTTGCAGACCGCTCGCAGGGCAGCTTTTACCTGGTGGTTTTCGCTGTCGTAAAGCCGGCCGTTTTCGATGTTCAAGCCGTACGACCATTTGCCGTCGCCTTGATCTTGCCAGCCCATGTGATCGTCAACGTTGGTCACATCGTCTTCGGTGCAGTCTTCCAACGGAGAACCGAAGTACTCTTCGACGGCGCGTCGGAACTTTTCGATTCCCCAATGGGCAACCAAGTATTTCATCCGCGCGACCTTGCGGTCTTCGCGGTTGCCGTAGTCACGCTGGACTTTCAAGACTGCCTTGCAAACGTCGATGACTTGATCAGGCGTCGCAAACGCCATTCGTTTTCCAAGTGCTGGGAAAGTTTTCTTTGCCGACGGGGTCGTGCCCATGCCGCCGCCAACCAAAACGTTGTAGCCAGTGATCTTACCGTCACGAACGACCGCCAACAGACCGATGTCTTGGGTGTAGATATCGATGCAGTTGTCTTCAGGCAACGCGATGCCAATTTTGAATTTACGTGGCAAGTAGCGCGGCCCATACAACGGTTCGACCACTTCACCGCCGCCCTCGAGGGTTTTTTCGCCGGTCTCCGGATCGGTCAACCAGAGTTCGTGATAGGCGGGTGTTCGCGGTGCCAACGCTTCGGTTAGTTCGTCGGTCAACGTTTCCATTTCTGAATGGACGCCATCAGCGCGTTTGGCGGGGCAGCACATGATGTTTCGGTTGACGTCGCCGCAAGCCGCCAGTGTGCTCAGTTGCGATTTGTTGATCCGGTTGATCGTTTCGCGCAAGTTGTCTTTTAAAACACCGTGGAACTGAAGCGTTTGTCGCGTCGTGATTTTTAGCGTCGCGTTGCCCAGTTCTTCGCACAGGTCGAGTTGCTGCAACAATTGGTCAGAAGTAAATCGGCCACCGGGAATACGGCAGCGGATCATCATCGAATAGGCTTTTCCGCCACCTTCTTTTTTCAGCTCGGCTCGTTTGTCGCGGTCATCCTGTTGATAGGTGCCGTGGAACTTTAGAAGCTGCAGATTGTCTTTGTTAAAGCAAGGAAGTTCCGTATCGGCCATTTCTTCGCCGATCGTCCCTTTCAGAAACTTGCTTTCCTCTTTAATCTTTTCCAGCGGGCTTAGCTTTGGTGCATCGGTAGACATCGAGACACATATCCTGTTTGATTCTGATTCATCAATGGGTGGTGGGAGCCACATTGGAGGCTTCCCCACGTCAAAACGCGACTTTCGCGACACGTTTAACTATAACGGTCGCCGCCAGATGTCACTATGGCGATCAAAAACCAACGATTGAGGCTGGAAAAGCAATGTCGGCAGAACTTTTAGATGGCAAGTCGATCGCGGCGGAAATTCGCTCGGAGGTCGGCGAGCAGGTAAAGGCGTTCGTCGAAAGTGGTGGGGCCAAGCCGTGCTTGGTAGCCGTATTGGTCGGCGAAGACCCCGCCAGCCAAGTGTACGTACGGAACAAAAACCGGGCTTGCGAGAAAGCAGGGATCGAAGGCCGCACGCACCGATTGCCTGCCGAAACGACTCAAGAAGAGTTGATCGACTTGGTAAAAACCCTTAACGACGATCCGACCGTCAGCGGAATCCTGGTCCAATTGCCGCTGCCCAAAGACGGAAACGGTGGAGCCGGTTTTGATGAACGCGAAGTGCTCGATACAGTCGCGCCGCTAAAGGATGTCGATGCCTTCTCGCCGGTAAACGTCGGGCTGTTGATGCAAGGCCGGCCACGTTTTTTGCCTTGCACTCCGCACGGGATCGTTCAGTTATTGCACCGCACGGGGCACAGTGTGGCAGGTAAAAATGTGGTGGTGGTTGGACGCAGCGATATCGTTGGCAAGCCGATGGCAATGATGTTGGCGCAAAAAGATGGCAGTTGCGGCCGCGAAGTTGCTAATGCGACCGTTACCTTGGCACACAGTCGCACCGCAGACTTAGCCGAAGTTTGTCGATCGGCTGATTGTCTGATCGCGGCAGTTGGCGTTCCGCGAATGATCACAGCCGACATGATCAAGCCAGGTGCGATCGTCGTGGATGTCGGTATCAATCGCGTTGATAAGAAATTAGTCGGCGATGTAGATTTCGAGCCAGCCTTAGAAGTCGCCGGAGCCATCACGCCAGTACCAGGTGGTGTCGGTCCGTTGACGATCGCGATGTTGCTGCACAATACGTTGATGGCTGCCAAGTTGCAGCAACGTTAATAGCTGCGTAAAGCCCGCAACATATCAGCACGCAGCGCCAGCAAGTGAATCCTAAGCATTAGCAGGAGATTCACTTGCTAG
>CAZZDZ010000180.1:5110-11952 GCA_964652675.1 uncultured Pirellulaceae bacterium | reverse complement strand
AGCGTCTTGGCTTCACGAGTTGCCGTAAACACCTTGCGAACTTCATCCAAAACTCCGGCATAGGTCGCAGGGCAACTGCGTGGGCTGCGGCCGATGGGGGCTTGGTCAATCACAATCAACTTGTCTATCTCGCCGGCACCGTTTAGCCGCTTGTATGTTCCTGCTGGCGGTGAAACAAGTCCCAATTGTCGCGCGAGCGCAGGGTAGAGCGTGTCATTGATCAGTGAGCTTTTCCCGCTGCCGGAAACCCCGCTCACGCCGATGAAACGCCCGATCGGAAATTTGACGGTGACGTCTTTCAAGTTGTGTGTGGTCGCGTTTTTGAGTGTGAGCCATTTTTGGGGTTCGGCGCGACGCTGATCCGGGATCGGCACACTGCGTTTGCCACAGAGATACTGCCCAGTCAAACTCTTTTTGTCTGACGCGACCTGCGCCGGCGTACCTTGGCTAATCAGTTTGCCGCCGTTGGTTCCTGCTCCAGGTCCGATATCGATCAACAAGTCTGCCGCCATCATTGTGGCTTCGTCGTGTTCGACAACGACAACCGTGTTTCCCTGAGCCTGCAGGTCGTTGATGCATTGGATCAGTTTGTCGTGATCATGAGGATGCAATCCGATGGATGGTTCGTCCAAAACATAACACACGCCAACCAAACCGCTGCCGATGCTGGTCGCCAAACGCACGCGTTGTAATTCGCCACCGCTAAGCGTGTCGGCGGGCCGATTTAGAGTGAGATAAGAAACACCAACGCGTTGCAAAAAATTTAGTCGCCGAACCACTTCACCACAAATTGGCTTGGCAACTTTTCGATGCAGTTCCGAGAGTCGTGATTCAATTCCCGACAACCACTGCTGCGCGTCCGACAGTGGCATCGCTGTTAATTCATCGATGGCCATAGAATCAATCAGCACCTTGAGTGCTTCGGGACGTAGCCGGCCACCGCCGCAATCACCACACGTCTCGCGTGACTCAATGCCTTTGGAATTCTTTTTCTTTAAGTAGCCGATCCCGTCACACTTTTGGCACGCCCCGTACGGACTGTTGAAACTGAATGTTCGTGGCTCGATCTCTTCGAAACTGGCTCCGCAATCTCCACATGCCATGGTGGTGTTGTAGATCGATTCGTCCCAATCCGCTTGGGTGTCTTTCTTTTTGGCATTCTTGCGGGGGATCAGCGTCGATATCATTCCGCCGCTCAATCGCAACGCCAGGGCGATTGATTCGGTCAATCGCGACTCGATTCCTTCCCGAATGACTAAACGGTCAACAACAGCCTCGATGGTATGGTTCTTTTTCAATTCCAAATCCGGCACGTCTTCAAGTGCGTAGATTTCGCCATCCACTCGAGCTCGAATGAGCCCTGCCGTGCGAATCGAATCCAAAACATCGCGGTGTGCACCACGGCGTCCGCGCACCATCGGTGCCATCAAAACCAGTTTCGTGCCCTCGGGAAGCTCCGCCAACGAATCGCGGATCACGTCGGAGGATTGCTGCGAAATCGTGGACCCACACGCGATACAGTGCGGTGTTCCCACGCGCGCATACAACAACCGCAAGTAATCGTAAATCTCCGTTATGGTCGCGACAGTGCTGCGAGCGTTGGTGGAACCGGGTTTTTGATCGATCGCTAAAGTAGGTGCGAGGCCACTGATCGAATCCACATCCGGTCGCGGTATCTGATCCAAAAACTGACGCGCATAGGCAGATAAGCTGTCGATATATTGGCGTTGGCCTTCCGCGTACAAAGTATCAAACGCCAGCGAACTCTTGCCGCTACCCGAAACGCCCGTGATTACGGTCAGCGCGTCGCGCGGGATATCGACATCGATGCCTTTCAGGTTGTGAACGCGCGCCCCGCGGATACAGATCGAATCACCCGCGGCAATCGATTTACCGGCAGCGGATTTGGACGCGCGTTTCTTGCTGGTCGGTTTTCGCGAGGTCGACTTGGGGGATTTGGCGGGAGGCAAAGCGTATGAGAGCTTGAGAGAAACGGTTGGGTGCGGGCGATTACTTGGTGTGGGCGATAACACGGTGCTCGGGTAAGCTGTGTACAGCATACATCTGGAGCGGCCAAGAAAGAATGCGCCCCTCGATGCACCTTTTGATCCTGTGTTTTTAAGAACTTGTGCTTTTCATGCCCGCGTTTTTTGCCAACTTGTTTGAATGCCAGCTTGTTTGAATGATAGACCCTCGGCACTACGAAACACGCGAACACCTTTTGTTGGCATCCTATGCGATGCACAGCAGCGACAGTAAAGGCCGGTTGCACCCCGAACCTAAACATCCCTATCGCGGACCCTACGCGCGCGATCGCGACCGAATTTTGCACAGCAGTGCGTTTCGGCGGCTAAGCGGCAAGATGCAAGTCTTCACCGGCGAAATGGGTGTTTATCACCGAACTCGATTGACACATTCCATCGAAGTCGCGTCGGTTGCCCGAACGATGGCGAGAACACTACGGCTGAACGAAGACTTGACCGAAGCGATGGCGTTGATGCACGACATTGGTCACCCACCGTATGGACATTGTGGCGAAGATGCGTTGAGTGAATGCATGAAAGATGTAGGCGGTTTTTCACACAATCGCTTTGCCACCGTGATCGTTCAAGAACTGGAACACAGATACAGCGAATTCAGCGGTTTGAATTTGACCACCGAAACGCTCGCTGGCCAAGACGTTCGTGCACACAAAGCCGAAGCCGCAGTGGGACGGTCGCCTTTGCTGGAAGTCCAACTGGTCGATGCGGCTGATTCGATCGCCTATGACGCACACGATGTGGACGACGCATTGCAAATGGGATTACTGTCGATCGATCAGCTCAGCGATTTGGCCGTGATCCGTCGAACGCTTGAATCGATCACGAATCGGTTTGGTCGATTGCCAAAGTACGAAATGCGTCAGACTTTGGTTCACGAATTAATCGATTTACAGGTCAGCGATCTGTTGCACGTCGCAAGTGAACAACTGCACGACGCAGATAGCCAATCGGTAGACGACGTGTGCAATTCGGGGTTGCGGCTGCGACACAGCAAAGAACTGCGTGCCGAACGCGGCGAACTGGAGGCGTTTTTGTTCAAGACCGTCTACCGGCACTCGCGATTAATTCCAGTGCGCGATGCCGCGGCGAATCGTGTGCGAGAGTTATTCCAAATCCTGGTAAAAGACCCCAGTCGATTGCCGCTGCGTTTTCGGCAACGCGCAGAACGGCTACCGATCGAATCGGTTGCCGGTGAATACTTGGCCGGAATGACCGATCGGTTCTGTGATAACCAGTATCAATTGGCAATGGAGACAAAGACAGGGCCTTTGGCCGACTGGTAAACAGGTGGGCATTGGAACACGACAAAAAGAGGGGTTCGCTCCAACGGCACTCATTTCGCATAGGCGATGCGGGCAATACACTTCATGCCGTTTATGACCCCTATTGGCACCATTGATGCGAGTAAATCGCAACCTCCCCTTGGGGTGGCCAAGCGCGGTGATTTAGACTGAACAGCGGCAACAGGCCGAAATTGTGAGCACACATTCGTGGCTCGAAGCGTTTTTACCTTCGGGTAGGCTTCGATATTCAGGCGTTTCAATGCGAAATGCTGGTGGGGCAAATTCCGATTCTCGATCCATCCCGTATGGGGATTAATCATGGCACTCATTATCCTTCGCTGTATCTTCCTGATTTGTGCGGGCAGTGTTTCGGCGCTTATCAATTCTCGACTGGCACCCCAGGCGGTGTCCGCATCGACGCCTTATTTGATTTTTGTGGGCATCATGCTGGCGGCGGTGTCGGTGGTCGTCACGGATATTTATGTGCGGCGCAAACGAATCGACACGATTTCATCGGTGTACTTTGGTGTGCTGATCGGGATGCTGCTGACCTACATTCTGAGCGTCGCGATTTCGCCACTTTTAGAAATGAGCGGTTTAGACCGGGGGGTCGTGCAATTAGTCTTTGCGATCCTGCTTTGCTATGTCTGCGTTAGTGTCTTGCTGCAAACGAAAGACGATTTTAGATTCCTGATCCCGTACGTAGAATTTGTGCGCGAAGTAAAGGGATTCAAGCCGCTTGTTTTAGACACTAGCGTTGTGATCGACGGGCGAATCGCGGACATGGTTGGGACCGGCGTGTTCGATAATCAATTGATCATGCCAAGGTTCGCTTTGACCGAACTGCAGTCAATCGCCGACAGCAGCGACAAACTTAAACGAACACGCGGTCGTCGTGGACTGGATGTTTTGAATCGCATGCGGGCTGACGACAACGTCGACCTGATTATCTTCGATCGCGAACTGCCAGAATTGGCTGGGCAAACGGTGGACCTGAAACTGGTACTGCTGGCCAAGCACCTTGAAGGCAAAGTCGTGACAGGCGACTACAACTTGAACAAAGTCGCCAAATTGCACAGTGTCCCCGTCGTCAACTTAAACGAAATCAGCAATGCCCTGCGGCCCTCGTATTTGCCTGACGAAACGTTCCGCGTGAAAATCATCAAGCCAGGCGAAGGGGCAGAGCAGGGCGTGGGCTATCTGGAGGACGGCACGATGGTCGTCGTAGAAGGCGCCCGCGAACGCATTGGCCAAGACTTGGATGTTCGCGTCACCAGCACGTTGCAAACCAATGCTGGCAAAATGATTTTCGCGAAATTCGAGGCCCGATAGCATTCGGTGAATCAATTCGATTGACTTCTACCTTGGCATCTTGGTAGTTCTTCTGGGGTCATGCAACAACTTGTCTCCTACCGCGCGGTCATGACGGCCGCGATTCTGATTTGCAGCGTCGTCCACGTTTCGTTGGCTGGAAAATCCTGCGCGCAAGAACCAGCGGAAACCGCGTGTGTCTTGCTGCGCAATCACAACGTATTGTTCGGTAAAGCGATTCAGCGTGGTGATCAAGTTTTGATCCAGCGAGACAACGGCAGCCAATTGCAAGTCAGCCGCCGCGATGTGCTCTGTTGGGGCGACAACGTAAATGATCTTTATAAATATCGCGTCGATCATCGGATGACGAATACCGCCAGCGAGCACCTAGAAACAGCTCGATGGTGCATGAAGTACGAATTGTTCGAAGGGGCTTTGGCGGAATTAAGATTGGCCCAGACGCTTCGGATCGATCAGAGCGAAATCACTCGGCTGAAACAGCAGTTGTATCGCACCGTGATCGCAAAACAGAAAAGCAAAGCTAACAAAGCCGACAATTCAAAGCCGCCAGCATCGACATCAGGTGTTGTTCAAGCGTCTTACGAGCAAGAACAACCCGCGCCAAAAGAACCAGCAGCAACAGAAACCGTGGACCCCAATACACTTCGGCAATTCGCCACGTTGCAGCCGACGTTGGTGAATCGTTGCGGTCGATGTCACAACAGCCGATCGGATTTGAAGTGGCAATTGTTTCTTCCGCTTAGCGGTTCACGGCTTTCTAGTCGCCTGACGCGTGAAAACCTAGTCGCAACTCTGGCTCAAGTTAATTTCAACGCTCCACTGGAAAGTCCATTGTGGGTTCGTTCGACCGATGGCCATGCGGGCAAAAAGAACACTTTCGGCCCACGAGATGCCATCATCGTGCGTTCGTTGGAATACTGGCTAGAAAACGCGCGTCCGGCCGGTTCACCACTTTCGCGGGCGAAACGCGCCTACGAAAACTCCTCGGCGAAACCAAATGATCATGACTCTTTAAAAAGTGATCTCGAAAACGACAGCTTGGTATCACCACAAGTCGGTGAAAACACCGACGATGTGTCAGCAGAAAGTGAATCAGACCCGAAAAGCGTCGCAAGACTTCCGGTTGCCAATCCGTTTGACCCGGAAATCTTTAATCGCAAGATGCAGCGAAAGTAGACTGCAGTCTCTACACAAAGAACCGGCTGATGTCGCTGTTGTTTAGCAGCAGTATGCTTCCGTCAGCCAACACCGCTATGTCTTCCGCATCGATATCTACAAACTGAACGTCGACCTCCTGGCTTACCAAACCGATTCCGTCGGAGCTAAAGGACGTATCAAACGAACCGTCTACATTCAGGCGGAAAATCGATCGAGTCACATCACGGCCAACATCGGTATCAACGATTTCGTTCAGTGCTCCCACAACTCGATCTTGTGCGTCGATATCGAATTGGAATTCGGAAGCGAACGACAGCACGTCAGGGAATATCGGTGAGTTAAAGCTGGTGTCGATCGTGCCATTGGGATTCAATCGAAAGATCTGAACATTGTCGTCGTCCACGTTTGCGGCAAACAGCAATCGCCCCTGCGAATCCAATTGAACATTAGACGCAAGCAATTCATCTGATTCAGGATCAACGTTCGTTGCGATGGAGAAAGTCCCAGAGTCTCCAAAACTAAGATCACGCTGGCCGTCCGGCGTGAGTTTGATTATTTCTGCTAATGGTGTGAAATCTGACTGGTTGATCACGAATATGTCACCAGACTCCGTTACGACAGGTTCTCCAAATTCTATGGCTTCAGGGAAAAACGCGACCCCACCATCACCAAAACTTGTAACAAGTTGTCCCGAGCTATCGAATCGCGCAACATCGTTGGCATCAAAAGTAACCGTAATCGGCGCACCAGCAACAATGAATCCGCCATCGGGCGTCAAGGCGATCTCTGGGGTCGTTGTCGTGGGAAAGGTCACAACCCCATCGTCGCCAAAGGATGTGTCGAACTGACCATCGGGATCAAGTCTTGTGTACGTTGAACTAAATGTTGTTGAAGGAGACTGGACAAGGATGGATCCGTCATCAAACGCAGCGAGCCCGACACCTGCAAAGCCAAATAGCGAGACGCGACCATTGTCGCCACGACTGGTGTCCACTTGCCCATCAGCGGTAAAGTAAATCAGGTCCGA
>CAZZDZ010000180.1:0-5010 GCA_964652675.1 uncultured Pirellulaceae bacterium | reverse complement strand
TGTCGCCACGACTGGTGTCCACTTGCCCATCAGCGGTAAAGTAAATCAGGTCCGACGCGGTACCCGACCTGCCACCACCGGTGAAAACATTCACGGCGAAACGACCATCGGGAAGCGATACCAAATCGAGCGCACTGTCCAACAGAACTTGGCCGTTGTCACCGAACGAGGTATCGACGGTCAGATCGCTGACGGGGCCACTGGGATCATCAGAGGGACCATCACTGGGATCGCCCGTGGGAACATCGGATGGGGCAAACTGAAAAAATCCATTGGCGTGCAACGTGTTCCCGCGACCGAATCCGGGTGTCACGCCATCTTGCGACAAGTAAGTTCCAGTCGAAAAGACGTCCGCATTGCCTGGAATGGCCGTGTCGCTTTCGCCTGTCTCTGCATCCGTAACGACGATCGAGCTGACGATCAAATTTCGGTCATAGTCAGTGGCCGGGTCAAACGAATCGTTGACAAACTCGACCCTGACGTCCTCAAGTGCTACATCCAAAGGTGTCCAAACGACGAATTCTTGCTCAGCAGTACTCACTTGGAACTCGCCCAGGATGCCAGCGTCACCGGCAGTGATTTGAAATACTTCGCTCCCCGTTTGACCGGCCGCCGTCACCGTGATTTCAGTTCCCGCTTCGACCGCCGGCGGAGTATCCGCACCATATTGGAAATAGCCATTGGTGTGCAAAACAATGCCGCGAGCAAACCCAGGCACAACGCCGTCTTCGGGCGTATAACTGCCGGTAGAAAACGTACCGTCACTATTGGTCTCGAAATTAACTCCGTTGACTTGGATATTGTTGACGAACAGATTGCGATCATACCCGGTGCTGGCATCGAAAGCGTCGTTTGTGAACACAATTCGGACTTGATCGCCCGACACATCCGCGTCAGTCTCGTAGACAAAAGGCGTCCAGGTCGTATCGGCAGTAAACGTCTGGACAGTCTCGCCATTGATTTGCAAATCAAACTGCTCGCCGCCCTGTTGACCCCAAGCGTTGATGACAATATTCAAAGTGTGCTGATAAGATCGACGCGTCGCAGCATCGAATGCCAACGCGGCTTCGATATTTCCTGTGGAATGTTCCAGCACCCAATCCGCAGCATTGTCCACAGCTCCCGTGCGATTTTGCGACGCGGCGACATCGGCGCCGGTCAATTCGGACATCAGACGAATGAACTGAATCCCCTTGTCGGTCGCAGCGACATCACACCCATACAACAGAATGTCGGCATCGCTAGTCATCTGGCTTGACCACTGTTGCACGTTGCCCGCGTGCTCCAAGAGCGTTTGGCCGTCAAGTGTGCCGTTGCCGATTTCCAACGCGCCATCGCGACCGTGGCAGACGATATGCAGCGCATCGACTTTGCCACGACTGGACTTAATCAATTGTCCGATAACATCGATCGCGTCTTGGTTCTGACCGACCACGATCAGTTCAGCATGATCGTCCATGCCTTTGGTCAACGAATCAATATCATCGACGCGATAGTCAAGCACGACGATCGTCCGCGCAGCAATTTCCGTCGCCTGAATGTGTGTCTGTGAAGCGGTGTCGTGAGTAGTGGTAGATGGTGCAACAGCCACTTGAGCAGATTGCACTGCAACGCCAGCATCGCCCGCCAGCATCACACGGTCTTCTAGCCTTACGAGCCCCCAGTTGGGCGCAACGCCAATCGTGTTGGACAACTGTCGGCGTCGAAAGGACTTGGGCAACTTGGCCGCTTTAAGCAAACTCATGAGTGTCTCTAAAAGGCTAGATGAAAATGACGGAAAGTTAGCTGGTCCATCTTAGCTATGACCTTAGCGGATAGCTAATTCCGAAGTCCAAAATGGCCAACAAACTCACTGCAAAAATCAGGGGAACCAGTCATTTTCGCCATCGAAGTACCTGGGCGTTTGCTGAACTCGTCACTGGATCGCTAAAGCTGGGTGTCGAGACGCTTCTGGAGAAGCCAAAATGCTCTACTAAAAAATACGAAAAGAGACCCTACAGCCCAGGTTGATCCACTTTTTTAAATTGCGATCACTGACGAAATGGATTTGATGCCCTCCGCATCGTCGAGCAGAAGATTCAAGAAGGTTACGTTTATGTAGTCGACGCGGACCTGAAAAGGTTACTTCGATACGATTCCGAAAGACCGTTTACTTGACCTAGTCAAAGAACCTATTTCGGACTCGCGGATGTTGAAGCTGATCAAGTCGTTTCTTGATCAGGACATCTTAGTCTGCGAGAAGCCCACTTTCGTTTCGCTCAATCTCGCGCTTCGTGCTTGTAAAGCTTAGGCTACCCAGCTTCAAAAAGTGCTTTGCCCTGCAGACATACCGCGACGAGCGGCAGCTTCGTACTATATAGTATTGGAGTCCGCATTCCCCACTTTTCGAGGCATCTGTCATGTCAACTGATACCAAATCACCGGTTCCTGAGTCCTTGCAGTCTTTCCTTGGTGCACCCAAGAAACTGCTCATCAATGGCCAGTGGGTCGATGCAAAGAGCGGCAAGAACTTCGATGTCTACGATCCGGCTACGGACGGCGTGATCGCGCAGGTGGCAGAGGGTGACGCGGCGGACGTTGAACTTGCAGTCACGGCGGCTCGCGCAGCATTCGATACGGGGCCTTGGTCCAAAATGACCGCGTCAGAACGAGGTCGGTTGATTTGGAAGGTTGGCGAATTGGTCGAGGAAAACGCCGATGAACTCGCGGCTCTCGAAACGATCGACAACGGAAAGCCGTTTGCTGTCGCCAAGGCTGCGGATGTCGCACTGGCTGCTGACATGTTTCGCTACATGGCTGGATGGGCGACCAAGATCGAAGGCAACACGATCCCGCTGAACGTACCCTACGCACCCGATGGCGAATTCCATGCTTTTACGCTGAAAGAGCCTGTGGGTGTGGTCGGCCAGATCATTCCCTGGAATTTCCCACTCCTCATGGCGGCTTGGAAACTTGGTCCCGCGTTGGCCACCGGGTGCACGGTGATTCTTAAGCCCGCCGAACAAACACCGCTCTCTGCGATTCGTCTCGGCGAACTCCTCCAAGAAGCGGGCATTCCAGACGGGGTCGTCAACATCATCACTGGATTTGGCGAAACGGCCGGTGCGGCGATCGCATCGCACGACCAAATCGACAAAGTCGCGTTCACAGGATCGACCGAAGTCGGCAAATTGATCATCAACGCCGCAACTGGCAATCTGAAAAAGGTCACGCTAGAACTTGGCGGAAAGAGTCCCAATGTGGTTTACGACGACGCGAACATCGAAGCTGCGATTGCGGGTGCCGCTGACGCGATCTTCTTCAATCAGGGGCAAGTTTGCAGTGCGGGCTCGCGTCTGTTTGTGCAAAGCGGAATTTACGACGAAGTGGTCGCTGGTGTCAGCGAGATTGCGAACAACTTGAAAGTTGGAAGCGGCTTCGATGCGTCAACGCAAATGGGACCGTTGGTTTCGCGAGAACAGTTTGATCGTGTTAGCGGTTTCCTCAACGCTGGAATTTCGGAAGGTGCTGAAGCCTCTGCTGGGGGCGGCGCCTTGGATCGACCTGGCTACTTCGTTCAACCCACCGTTTTGAAAAACGCAAACGCTGACATGTCTGTGGTGCGTGAAGAAATCTTTGGGCCTGTCGTGGCTGCGATGCCATTCAAAGATGAGTGCGATCTCGTGGGGCAGGCGAATAATTCGAGTTATGGTCTAGCCGCTGGCATCTGGACTAGCGATATCTCGAAAGCACATCGTTTTGCCAAAGCGGTCAAAGCTGGCACGGTGTGGATCAACTGCTACAGCATCTTTGATGCGGCGCTTCCGTTCGGTGGCTACAAGCAATCGGGATGGGGACGCGAAATGGGTCACGCCGCTCTCGAAAATTATCTTCAAACCAAGTCGGTTTGCATCAGCCTGTAATTGATCGCCAATCGAATGATTTGAGATTTGTGGATGAATCCTTACCAGATTCCCGCCGATGTCCCGCTCACACGCGACCCCAGTCGTCATGTGCGATCGGTGCGCATCTGCAGTCCAACCGGGCCTTGAACGGCTTTCAGCTGAAATAGGCCGGAGGCCGACATAACCCTAGCTGGTGGCGTCAGCCACCAGATCATTTGCGACGCGATCACAAAGGCCGGAGGCCGACACAATTGTTGCCAACAGCTGGAAATGTGTCGGCCTCCGGCCTTTCGTTTTCGCTATCACCTTGCCCCATGGCTGACGCCATGGGCTAGGGTTATGTCGGCCTCCGGCCTAGTTGATTCGGAGCGTTGCTCGTGAGAGAATCGCTTCTATCTTGCTGGTCACGCGAATCATCAATTGGAATCTCAACGTTGTTGCAACAAATTCGGCTCTCCGTTTTGCTGGTTGTGTTCATTGCCACGTTCAATGTTGGCTGTGTGGAGTGCAAGCACCCGCTGGCCGATGAATCGGATTCGTACGTGGAGCCACGCATGGTTGGCAAGTGGTTCTATGAAGCCGACGAAGAATCTTATCTGGATGTTCGAGTGCATCCAAGCAAGAAAACCCTGATGCAGTACCGCGACAATATAGACAAAAAGTGGATCGAATTTGCGGTTACGAAACTAGGTGACGGAGTTTATGTCAGTACAAAACGCGTGAAAGAAGATCCCGTGGTAATCAATGAGATCGCGGAAGTAGACTTAGAACTTGGCGACAGTCTGCGCGAGGATGAAGATAGTGATTTCATCTATCGATTGGCATTGGTTAAGTTCGAGAACAACGGTGACTTTCATCTGCGAATCCCAGTTGATGATGATCTCCTGAAAGTGGCGATCAAGCAAAAGAAGCTAAGCGGATCGGGCTTCAAAATCGATTCATCGAAAAAGGCACTTCGCGAGTTCATCGCTAACTCGGATCCCGATTCGCTGTTCGATACCACCGTCATTAACTTGAGCAAAGAAATGCCGGACCCACCCGCCAATTCCGATCGCCGGTCTCTTATCGGCCTAGTGATAGAGCTACTTTTCAACCTTGTGCCCAGTCGCTAAGAATCAGTCGCTAA
>CAZZDZ010000179.1:2392-11965 GCA_964652675.1 uncultured Pirellulaceae bacterium | reverse complement strand
GACTGATGTTCACGGTCGGGTCATCAACGAACTTTTGGTTTAAAAATGATTCGTTGTTACGTTGCGGGGCGAGCGAAAACGCTCGCTTGGAAGCGTTTGAATAGCTGTTCAGATAGCAATTACTTCTTCAGCACGTAGGTGAAGTACGCACCGTGTTCTTCGCCACTTTCGGAGATAAACAACGCCTTCATCCGGGTTTTTCCTGCTTTCAATTTCAAATTGAATGTCACTTCTTTCGCTCCCGGTTCGACCTTTGCTTCACTGGCAACGTCGCCGATTTGGATCGTTGCTCGATTAGGTGAAATCGCTTTTCCGTCTGTTGTGCGGTAAGCCTTTACGCCTGGCACATCCGCGCCAGGTGCTAGCGGCGCATTGATTGGCAAGTCGGCTTCCTCGGGCCAACGTCGCAAACGAATTTCATAGTCACCGTCGGCAACCACATTGACGTTCCAAAACCCAGTGTTTCTGGCTCCGTTTTGTGCCTTGCGGACATGAGACTGATTCCATGGTGTTGATCCAGTCGTGATCCAATCGTGCGAAGTCAATCTCGCCGGGTTGTCAGCGGCGTGGCCCAGATAGATTGCCGTTGCATTTTGGAACGACGGCAGCAACTCTTGCCACCATTGTTCGTAAAAATCTGTCAAGCGTTGAACGACCTGCGGATTTGCCTCAGCGACATTCTTGGTTTGCCCCGGATCGGCTTTGACATCGTAAAGTTCTTTGCCGTTGTTCAAACGCCACTGCGATGTCATCACAGCACTCTTTCGCCACTTGATCGGATCTTTCACGCGTTGTGAATCAGTGACAAGAATACGGTCTGGCCAATCAACGTCTACTTTGTCATTGAGCAACGCAGCGATACTTGTACCGTCAAATTTAACTCCGGTTGGCGGTGGCACATCACACAGATCAATCAGTGTCGGTAAAACGTCAACATAGGCTGTGATTTCTTCCACATCACGTCCGCCGGTCAATTCTCCGTTTGGCCAGTGGACGAATAATGGAACTCGGTGTCCTCCGTCATACTCGCTGCCCTTTTTTCCTCGCATTCCCGCGTTAAACACCTTTTCACCAGCAGACGTTCCGTTGTCCGTTGTAAAAATAAATATCGTGTTCTCAGTTAACCCTTCGCTATCCAAAAACGATCGGATCTTGCCGACGTTGTCATCGATGTTTGCGATCATTCCATAGAAATTGGCGAGATTGATGTTCTGATCTTTGTAGGGTTTGCTGAATTCTTCAGGCGAGTGCATTGGTCCGTGCGGTGCATTGGTGGCGATGTAAGCCAAAAATGGTTTGCCGGCTGTCTTGGAATCTTTGATGAATCGTTTTGCATAGTCAAAAAACACATCGGTACAAAAACCATTGACGGGTTCAGGAGTTCCGTTGTGCCAGTAGCTGCCATCAAAGTAGGCGTTGTCCCAGTAGTCGGGTGTCTGCCCAACGCCGCCACCACCGTGACGCATGACTTCGGTAAACCCGCGGTCTTCTGGGCGATAGGGGTAGTTGTCTCCCAAATGCCATTTGCCGAACATACCCGTCGCGTACCCAGCGTCCTTGAAAACTTGTCCCATCGTGACTTCGTTTTCACGCAACATGCTGCGACCCATGATCGTGTGCCAAACGCCAGTGCGGTTTGTCCAGTGACCGGTCAAAAACGCGCTGCGAGTTGGCGAGCAAGTTGGCGCGACGTGATAGTCTTTCAGGCGAACGGCATCTGCGTACAGCTTGTCGATTTCGGGTGTTTTGAGAATCGGATTTCCATGGCACGACAAATCGCCGTATCCCTGATCATCGGTAATGACAATCACCACGTTCGGTTTGTCTGCAGCAAACCCAAACGGGGATGCTGCGCAGATGAATAGAAAAGCAGTAGCAAATAGGCGGTTCATCGGTTGCGATTTCAATTGAGTTGGGAAGAAGTGTTGATTCGACCCACGCATTGTATTCAAAGAACCTCGCCTGGGAGAACGAAAGGCATGAACCAGACTGGGGCCCTCGTTCGCACGACACAACCGCCATTTCCTCAGCGGCTGTAGAGTTTCGGCCGGTATCGCGAATCGCCGAAAGTCTTGACGACTTCCGCGACGCCAAGACAGACCAAACTATCCGCGAAATACGGACAACGTTTCGTCTCTGGCTGCTTGGATACTTCGTACGCTTTGCTGAGCGGAAACCACGGCGCTTTCCAACAATGGGATTCCATAATTGGCCCACGAACCTGCGTACCAAATTCTGCGACCAGGCTCCTGCAAATTGGACGCGATGTCTTGGAGCGCCTTCTTGGTTTCAAGTCCAACAATCGGTCGTTGCAGCGAGGCAGTCGACACAACATGCTCTGGCTTGATGTTTTGAATCGGGCCGATGGTCTGGAAGTAGTCTGTGCCTTCGCCGAGCCGTCTATCAAAGCGATTCATCCAAACCGTGCACTGGGCCGCAGACATCTCTGCGTTGGACACCATGTTAAAACATGCCCAGTCACTGCGACGTCCAGGCATCAAGGTGGCGTCTTGGTGCAACGTGACCTGGATGTCTTCGTAGCGAATTGATCGGAGCAATCGCTTTTCGTTGTTGCTGATGTCCTGGACTAAATCAGCTGCGGTGTTTGCTTGTGTTGCCATGATCACATGATCAAACGATTCGGGGGCGTCACCGTTGATGCTGACTAAGACACCGTTAGGCAGCATGGAAACGGATTGGACATCACAGTCTGTACGAACGTCATTGATGTCGCGCGTTAGTCGTTCGACGACGGCTTTGCTACCACCGGCAACCCGACAAAGTTCCGCGTCGCTGGTCAGGTCACGCAAGGCAAGCAGAATGACGGCGGCTGGATAATTCTTCAACGAATCGTAGCTGCACGTACAAACGGTCGATGCCAGCGTCGGGTAAAGGAATCCGTCTACAAAATTCTGTGAATAGTTGTTTTGAACGATGTATTCGTGCAACGTAATTTTATCGAGTGCGTCATCGGCTAGGTCGTGACGACCTTGATCCATCAACCGTTTCGTTTCGCTCGAAATTTGTCTAGCCGTTCGGTTAAAAAACTGAGTCACCGTTGGCTTCGGCCGAGCCACGTTGCCAATTTTAAAATAGCAACTGTTCTGCGTATCACTTCCTTGCGACGATGCACCTTCACAAAATGATTGACTGGAATCAACCGAAGAATCTCCCAAGCCAATTTCGCGATACAGGCGCGAAAGCTCCGGCCACAATGTCGAATTGAACATCCGCGGCGGCACATCCAACAGCAGATCGTTGACTGCAGTGCCGTGACTATCCAACCCGATTCGGTTTTCACGCTCGATTAACGAAACTTGATTCGAAGGCTCTTTTGCCAACTGATAGGCTGCTGTCAGTCCAGCAATGCCGCTACCGATTATTGCGATCTTCATTTGCACAACATTCCTTGAATGTGACTTTGGCACGAAAAGATTGATCCTACTTTTGCCTCTTCGCAAGAACGCGTTGTGCGCAGGATCAAAAGCAAATGTAACGCCCGAAAAGACGCCATGATCGACGCCTTGCCAGAAAACAAATTGTATAGCGGATGGGCCAAGGTTGGAATCGCCAATCAACCAAGGTCAGCAAACCGGCGGTGACATCTTGCTACGTCGTCCGCTCGATCACAGCTTCCTTCGGCGACAGTTGGCAACCTGGAACTATTGGGCAACTAATTCGGTCAATTTTTTGTGGATCTCTGCGGCGCTAGCCGGTCCTGCGCCCACTTTTACCAACTGAATTTTCCCGCTGCGATCGATCAACACGACATGTGGAATCCCTGTCACCCCAAATTCGCTCTGCATCGAACTTCCCTTTGGTGTAACGATGGTCGGGTGTGCAAGTTTGTGGTGAGCAAGAAACTGCTCAAGCATTTCGCGTTCCGCTTCTGAGCTAACTTCTTCTTTCGATCGCTTCGCTCTTTTTTCCGCGTCGTCCCATGTGTAGTTGTAGTAACGAGTCACCCCAACGATTTCGAATCCTTGATCACCGAACTCTTCACGCCATTCTCGTAGATGGGGAAAGGTCGCAATACAAGGCCCGCACCAGACAGACCAAAAATCCAGCATCACGACTTTTCCTTTGAGCGAATCGGCCGTCGTACTGCCTTGGTTCACCCACGATTCAATATCCATCTGAGGCGCGGTTGTGCCAACCATCTTCGCCAGCTTCAAGGCCGACGCGATCCGCGTACGATAAGACTTCAACTCGCGTTCGTAACTTGACTTGCGGTTGATTTCAGCCTTTGTTTCATCAAACACCGATTGCAATCGTTCAACACGCGCTTCGGCTAGTTTGGGAGCCGAAAGATAAGAGCCGCGAATACTTGATAACGCCAATCGCACATACTCGCTCATCAACTCATCCGATTCTGCGTGCGTCTGCTGCATGCCCGCTAAAAATTCGTCCAGTGCATTTTGGTCAGCATCGCTCGCCTCGGGGATATTGATATTCGCGATGTGCAGTCTCCCTAACGCAACCATCTTCGTCGCTTCATCGTCCACTTTCAGGTTCGAAAGTTCCTTGAGTTGCTGCATCACGAACTCACGCGCCTCCGCTGGACGACTCTGAGCTGTCAGGTGTGCGGACTTGGCGGGAACCATCGTCGCCATCGCTTTGACGTATACATCTAAATCATCATCTCGAGCAGATTCGACCTCAGCGAAAGCTTGTTCGATCAGCTCTTCCGAACGATCCAATTTCTTTGCCCTGGTTGCGTAGGGACGCATCATCACTACTGTCCCCGCGATATGAATGGGTGATCGTTGGTCAGGATTTTCGATCATGTAAGTCAGACGTTTTTCAACTTGCTCGAAAGCATTTTCATACCGCCGCTCACGATACAAAGCTGCCGCTAAGCTACCGCGGTAGTTTTGCAGCGATGAATTTTTCGGTTCAGCTTCAACGGCTTTTTCTATCTCGATGATCGCTGCATCCAAATCCTTTTCTTTGACCAGTTCCCGAATCGAATCAAACGGCGACGCCTCAGGGGCCTGCGCTGGAGTGTCGGACTCTGTCTGCTCGGTAGCTTGGGCGCCGTCGGACTTTTTTGTTGTGACGTCTTGGCATACGGCAGAGGTCGCTGAGAGCGCGAAAATCAATACGAAAAGCGTCTGGAACCGATACTTCATCTTCACATTAGCCTTGAATTACTTCTGGTTGGGGAGTCTCATAAACCGCAGATTATATCAGCAATTGCTCTTTGATGCCGAGCCGGTGGTGGTAGTACCCAGCAGCACCGCATTGTTTGTATCTAGCAGGATTATTAGCACGCAGCGCCAGCAAGTGAATCTCCTGTAACCGCCAGGGTTCACTTGCTGGCGCTGCGTGCTGGTATTTCAAGTGCATGATCAGTTTCAAAAGGTGCCTTGCCCTGCGGTAGCACCAACCGATTCAACACCACTACGACTACCACTCCAAAGATTGTGCTTATGAACCGGCCTACGTTCGCTTGTCTTTTTCTACTTGGTTTCGTGTATTCGACGCGCTGCCCAATCGGGCATGCCCAACTCGATCATGCCGACCAAAAGCAGCGGGTGATCGGCGCTCAGTGGCCCAACTGGATGGGGCCAAACATGGACGGTGTATCGAGCGAATCGAACTGGTCGACGAAATGGCCTGCCGAGGGGCTAACGACAAAATGGACAAAGGAAATTGGGATTGGCTTTAGTTCAATGTCGGTTGCCGATGGTCGCGTTTACACGATGGGAAATGTAGGCGGAACGGAGTCCGTCTATTGCTTGGACTTTGAAACCGGCGAAGAGATCTGGCGGCACAGTTATCCGTGCAAACTTGTCGCCGTTCTTTACGAAGGCGGACCGGGCTGCACTCCTACAATTGACGGCGACTTTGTCTACGCGGTCGGTAAAGAAGGACAGTTAATGTGCCTGGAAAAATTGACGGGAAAAATCGCTTGGGAAAAGCGATTGCAAGAAGACTTAAACGTGCCGCTTCACGAATGGGGATTTAACGCTTCGCCATTTATTCTTGACGATCAAGTGATTGTCGAAGTCGGCCGGTTGGCTTCGTACGACAAACTGACGGGCGAGAAAAAGTGGCAATCTGAATTGCACACCGCTGGCTACGGCAGCGTGCGGACTATTCGCTCGAGTGACCAGGACGATTCATCAGCCAGGACCTTGCTGGTCACATTGGATTGTGATGGATTGCGGTTGAACGATGCCAAGGATGCAACAGAGGTCGCGTTTGAACCGTGGAAGTCTCCGTTTCGCACCAATGCAACAACGCCGATTGTCCATAACGACACGATCTTTGTCTCAACGGGATACAACGTTGGTTGCGGACTGTTTCGATTGAAAGACAACAAGCTGGAAGAGATCTACGTCAATCGAGACATGCGAAACCATTTTAACAACAGCATTTTGCTTGATGGTTATTTGTACGGTTTCGACGGCAACTCGAACCTCGGGCGGGTCGTCTCTTTGACATGCATGAAATACGACACGGGCGAAGTCGCATGGAAACATCGTGGGCTGGGTTGTGGATCACTGATGATTGCCGGTGATAAACTGGTGGCATTAAGCGAAGACGGACGATTGGTGATCGCCGAAGCAAGCGAAAAAGGATTCCAGCAAATAGCGCAGGCGCAGATTTTGTCTGGCCGCTGCTGGACCGTCCCGCTACTTATCCAAGGCCATGTTCTGGCCCGAAACGCGCAAGGCAAATTGGTGTGCGTTGAAGTACCAAAGTAGCCAAACAACCAAAGTAACGACCAGCGAGAATGCGGTGTCATTTCCAGCGGTGACGCTTGTACAGCTTTGGTTGGCAAACGCGGTTGGACCAATCGTTGGATTGGCTACGCGGCGCTGTTTGCCAAGTGCTGGATGACCAGAGTCTCGCTTTGTTTACGGACTCCGTCACTGCCATAGTAGATGATTGTGTTTTTCACAAAATCGCAAATGGCCGTCAGCTTGACGCTTCTGGGGCCGTGAACACAAAAATAGATGCCTGCCGATTTACCGCCCCGAATGACTTCGCGTTGAGTCATTGGGAACTGGTTGGGGACCAAGTGGCCGATTTCACAGAGTCGCTTTTCGACTTTTGTTTTTAATGAGTCCAAATCAATTGCCTGGGCACTAAAGCTGATCATAAGTATCGTTGGGCAAACGGAGGGGGTCGCGGGAGATCGACACAAATGCATCGGCACGCCAATTGGAGGGTGGTCGATGATTCAACAGAGATATCGGCGACACCAGACGCGATAATTAGCTTCCCAGAGAATTGCCCAGCATGCATTTGCTTTGACCCGACGGGTCGTGACGATTGTCGGGTTTCGAGATTGCCAAACGTTTTCGCCAACGTTCAACGCTAGTCCAGGTCGCGTTGGTCAGCCGGAAAAGTCGCTCTAATGCTTCTTGATTCTGCGAGTGTCACGTTGCGTGAGGCGACCGAAAATATCTCGCAAGATGGCTTGTTCCAGTGAAGAATCACGGCCAAGCGGAATCCACCCCAGTGTCTGGGGGCTATCGTCGTACCCGTCTGTTCGTCGCAGCAGCGTCCCATCGTGCCGCTGCGTTGCGGTGGTTTCGGTTGCGAACTGAGTCCGGTCGGTGTCTTCCAATTCTTTCTGAACGATGACTTCCAAAGTGTAGCCAGCACCACGTGGCCGGACGATCACGGTCGCTTTGCGACGTATCGATTGAAGCGTGCTTTGTAACTTTTCAAATCCCGGCGTGCTATCGCGTCGCCATGGTTCCAAGACAGATGATCCCGTCCGATACGCCGTCTCAATGCGCCCATCTAAAACGATACCGTCTGCATTTTGGACCGGTTGCTCGCGCGCGATGCGAAAGTAGTCGTCCACAGCATCCACCACCTGCAGCCAGACAAAATCGTCGCTCGCCGGTGGCACTTGAACTGGATTGGGAAAGAACGACTCAGGTTGCTTGCCTGCCAATCGATACGAAAGCTGCCCACAACCCGCCGCGACGATTCCAACCGCGACAATCAACAAACTCAAAACAGAGCCGCTAGTGGAGAAACGTTTCGACACGGTGTCTTTCATTGCGTCTTTTAATGCAACCTTTTAATAGGCGCTTGGCCGTTCACAAAGATCGATTTGAAAATATCATCGATAATTGTTCGAGTCGGGAACACCTGCTGTTTTTACATGCAGCGGTTTTGCACCGGGGAAATCCTGCGGGAAAATCGACCAGACCGGCACCATGGCCTGCATCTTTTTCACCATTGCCTGTTCTGCTTTGGCAATCTTTTGGCTCTGGATTTCTTTTTCGATCTCGTCCTGCAACTCTGCCAGCGATTTAACCCCTGCAGGTTTGCGGCCCAAGATCCGAATGATGTGGTATCCGTTGTCGTCTTCGATGATTTGACTCATCTTATTCAACGGCAACGAAAACAGTTGTGTATCCAATGGCTTTGACGCAAGCGACCCCTGATTCGTCCAATCATGCAGACCGCCACTGCTGGCAAAAGACTCTTCGCTGCGTGCTCGTGCGACAGCCTGTACGTTGCCACCAAAGTAAGCTTCGCGGCCCATTTCCCAGATCAGATTCTTAGCTTCTTGCCGCGACGGGTGTTTGCTGAACAGGACGCTTAGTTGTTCCCATTTCACTTGTGCTTTGTGAGCGTATTTCGCACGGTTCGCTTGGTAGTAGTTATTGATTTCGGCGAGCGTTACTTTGGGATTTCGCTCGATACTGCTCCGCGTAAACATGTGGCCCAGCATCGCATCCATGAATTCGCGTTCTCTGGCCGCCAACGAGCTACCTTGTTTTGCCAGCACGTCATCCAGTTCGGACATGTCAGAGACTTTGAACCTCTCTTTCAAGTCGGGTACTTCGCTTTCATAGAAAACTTGCCGGGCTCTTGACGACATCGTTTCATTTGCCTCGCGTCGCTTGTCGGCTGGCTGGCTTCCGATCTGATCCAAGATGAATGATTCTCGTTTCATCTTGTTGATAATTGACTGCTTCAAAAACCCGCGAGTCAGATTTACGCGTGCCAAGTGCAGGTAGTCTTTAGGAATCTCTTGCTTAGAAGACTCCATTGCGTGGTTAAGTTGGGCGTCCACGCGAGGTTTTACATCGCCCAACAGGATTTGCGATTCACCGACAACCGCGATCACCGCTGCAAGATCGTCGGGCAGCGCAACCGTTTTGGCTTCGGCCATCGCCGCAATACGCGGATCTTGTTGTGGATGTTGTCCTGGCACCCCCCGCTGCGCACCGATGGGTGGTCCGCCCCGAGAAGACGATTGCCCCATCGCGATGCCGGGAACGGCGATCGCTGGCAGTAGAGCGAAGAAACAAATGTTCGTAATGAATTTCGGACACGACAGCACTGTGTTGCCCTTGCCACTTATAGAGGGAGAACGGAATCGAGACTGGCTTTTAGCTAGAAAACAGGTTTCAGTACAATGCCAACAAATAGCACTTTTGTGGCTTTTCCAATCAAATCGATACAGATTGGCGCCTTCGCTACCCGCCCCCCGTTTTTCGCGCATGCCGCGTCCGTTTGGAGGCTCACACAGATAGCCTCAGGAAGTAGCACGGCTCAAAACGGTGCAGAACTGTGAACTTCCAAGAATTGTGA
>CAZZDZ010000179.1:0-2292 GCA_964652675.1 uncultured Pirellulaceae bacterium | reverse complement strand
TATCTGCGCGGACTCGTGCGACTGATCGCCAACGATTCAGCGGACGCCGGGCTTGAACCGGATGATGAAACGGCACCGGAAAATCGCCCTGGAATCCAGATTGCGAACGTGGCTATCCGACTTTGACGCAGTTGCAAACTTGACCTAGTGCGCCCGCTTGGCGAACACATGGAACGAGTGCTTTTTTTAGATCCACCGATGGCAAAGTGCCTCGCAGCATGATCACTGCGTTTTCGATCGTCACTTGGACAAGCGTGGCGTACTGTTTCAGTTCAGCGTGAACGGAAATGACGGATTGGATTTGGCTGACCGTTCGTATTTCTTGCAAACTCATAGCTACCTCTTTGGCTCCGAAACCGGACACCACGCTGTGCGTTGTGGCGTCGCTTTCTTTGCCCCCACCTGTTAACGCGTAAAACGATGCGGACTGTGACATAAAATCCCCCTAAATGCCAGTTTCCATTGTGAAAACAATTGCCGCCCCTATTTAAATAGAGGGTTCCCTCACCAAAATCCGAACGAGTTAACGGTCGTCCGGGTGCCCAACATCAACGCAAGTACGACATACAAGGTTTCCATTCGAATACCAATTTGGTTCCCCTGAAGCGAAATTTGAAGAATAAAGCGAGAACTTCGTTGATTACGACCGTCATCTGATTCCGGTCGCAACGCTTATCGGTACGTTTGGGATACCGCCATGAACGTTTCCCGTCCATTGGCAGGATGCACGGTAAGTAAAATTAGCCATGATAGAAGCCAGTATCTACAGCCCCTGAATCCTTAACCGATCGCACAATTTAAATGAATCGATATCTAACCGTCGTGCTGACCTGTGTCATTGTTAGCACGAGTACGATCGCGATTTCCAAATTGGATGCCGCAAAACCAAACGTCATTTACATCATGGCGGACGATGCTGGTATTGGGGATATCGGAGCGTATGGTGGCAAGATCATCGCAACGCCGAACATCGACAAGTTGGCTCGCGAGGGTTTGAAGTTTACGCAACATTATTCGGGCAGTACCGTTTGCGCGCCGTCACGTAGTGTGTTGATGACTGGTCAGCACACCGGGCACACACGTATTCGTGGGAACAGCACGAATGCCGCGTTGCTGGATGAGGACGTCACGGTTGGCGAGATCATGAAACAAGCGGGGTACGTGACCGCGGCGATGGGAAAATGGGGATTGGGATCTTCGGACTCTACCGGGGCGCCCTGGAAACAGGGTTTCGACCACTACTTTGGCTACCTGAACCAAACGAACGCACATCACTACTATCCCGAATTTCTATGGAAAGACGGGTCCAAGAAATTTTATCCTGACAACCCTAAATCGCGGACGCACTACAGTCACGACGAATTTACAAATGAAGCATTGGCGTTCCTAGAACAGTATCACGACCAGCCTTTCTTTTTGTATCTACCGTACACCATCCCCCACGTCGACTTGGATGTCCCAGACGATTCAAAGCAACCGTATCTTGGCAAACTGCGACCCGAAACGCCCTACGGGAAACCAGGCAAGCAGCATTATCGGCATGAAAAGAACCCGCATGCGACGTTTGCCGGCATGATCAGTCGATTGGATCGCGACATCGGCAGCATCATGGCGCGACTGAAAACACTTGGGATAGACGACAATACGTTGGTGATTTTTTGTAGTGACAACGGTGCCACATCGGCTGGCGGTGCGGACCCTGATTTCTTCGATAGTAACGGGCCCTACCGAGGCATCAAGCGTGATTTGTACGAAGGTGGAATCATCACGCCCATGATCGCCCGATGGCCTGGCAAGATCAAACCTAGTTCGATAACCGACCACGTTTCTGGATTTCAAGATCTATTGCCGACCATGGCAGAACTTGCAAACGTCAACGTGCCCGCGAACATCGACGGCATCAGCTACTTGCCGACTCTGATGGGCAACACCAGCGATCAAAAGCAACACGAGTATCTTTATTGGGAATTCGGTGAAAAGGGTGGAAAGCGAGCGCTGCGCTGCGGCGATTGGAAACTGGTGCAACTTAAATTGAATGCAAAAAAGCCTCCTGCGCCCGAACTGTACAACTTAAAAACGGACCCCGCCGAAACCAACGATCTGGCAACCAAGAATGCGGCAACGATGCAGCGTCTGAAGGCGTTGATGGATTCGGCAAGAACCAAGAGTGACAAGTTTCCCCTGTTCTACAGCGAAGGCGCTGGACAAAAGAAACGTGCGATTAAATCAACAAACCGTTGAGGGCTTGTTGATTTAGTCGAATATCTCGGCCATTTTATCTTTACCTCCCTG
>CAZZDZ010000178.1:0-11987 GCA_964652675.1 uncultured Pirellulaceae bacterium | reverse complement strand
CATCTACGTCCAAACCGGACAACAGACAGTGGCTGATTATGTCAGCGGAACTGCACCTACGACGCCAGAGTACACCTACGTCTACGCCAGCTACATCGACGAACCCGTCATGAGAGCGGGAGTAGGTGCACTGCGGTACTACCACCGCGGCCAACAATACTCCATCAACGCACTGACCGACTCAAGCGGGAACGTCACGGAACGCTATGCGTACACCGCATTCGGTACACCTACGATCACGGATGGGACCGGAGCAACACTTGCGACCAGCGTGGACAACAATCGCTACACCTACACCGGTCGTGAGTGGGATGAAGCGTTGAGTCTGTATCACTATCGGGCACGAATGTACGATTCGATCAGTGGTCGGTTTTGTACGAGAGATCCAATCGGATTTTGGGACACCCTTAACGTGTATGCGGTAAAATTCGGGATGTCAGGATCAGATCCAAGTGGGTTACTCTCAATTCAACCTTTTGGAGCGCGGCCAAGTTGTGGGGGTGGTCAGATTCAGTGGCGTGTTGACCCAGGCCGGTTTGAGGAAGTCATAGTGCAGTACGTTTGCATTACATGGAATCAAGTAGTGTGCAGGAAAAAAGCCGGATGCTGCAAAGGAGCGGCTCGAGACTCATGTGAATTTTGTTTCTACGAATTGCTTCGGGGTTATGGAGACACAAAAGCGAATCCAATCGATACATGGGGGAGCAACTATAATCCTCCATTCCCAAACTGCGGATCTCGCGGAACAGTTTCTTTCAAGGCCGAAATTAGAGCGTTTCCGTCCGTTGCTGGAGACCACAAGAAGATCTATGACCATAAATGGCTCCCGGGAGGCAAAGTCACACCTCCACCTCCATGCGGGAACCGAACAGTTGAAATCAATGACTATAGTCTTGAAGCGCCAGGGTTCTGGAACAACAAACACACTTCAAAAAGTTCCTGTATGCGAGTTCGGTGGAAGTGCTGCACTGGCGATGGGAACTGGTTTCAAATGCGATGGGGAACTACTGGAAAGGATCCTGATGTTAGATCGTCTTAGTAAAAACGCGTTTATGAGCCTCTTCATTCTTGTAATCTTGATTGCTCAGGCCGAGGGCCGGACTCGAGAGCATTGGAGTCACGCTCGTCTTTGGCAAGAGTCAGAAGTAGTATGCCTTGCCTCTGTGTCGAAAATTCATCCCGACGAAAAAAACGACTGGCGTCCAAATGAGTTTAAAAAGCTTGTAGCGTCGATCAATGTGGAAACCGTTTTGAAAGGCCGGATACAAAAAGAGCGACCAGAGGTCGTTGTTTACCGCTGGCACAATCCTCCAACCACGATCGCAAATGGCCCGAATTTTGCGAAGCTACCCGTCGGAGAGTTGCGTGAGAAAGAGGGACCATTCAATGGGGCTCGTGTTCTGCTTTTACTTTTTCTCAAAAGATTGCCGGACGGTCGATATGTTCCCACAAGCGGAAATCTGGATTCTGAATTGTCGGTTATGAAAGTCTCTTCGTTTGCAGACGAGCAACTGAATATACCGGGGCAAGCAAAGGGGAAAGGGGCTTTAAGTCCAAAACCGACGGGCGCGAAAGGGACGAACGAAGAGATTGATTGACTGCGCCCTGTCGGAACTGATTGGACTTTCCAATCTTCACGAGGGTTTTTGATATTTTGGCTTTCATCAAAGCGTTCCAACCCTGACTTTTGAGGCGATGCTCAAGTGCTGGTGGTGCACTGTATTCAACGCTGCGTGCGACATTCAACGCTGCGTGCGACGCGCGTTCTTGTGCGGTGATGATCCGCTCACCGGTCAGTCCTACGAACACCGACGTGAATGGATTCGGCAACGACTGAAGTTCTTGGCCAGTGTCGGCCCCGGCCTAAAAAAGTCCCCGCCTCGAAGGGAAAGATAAGAACTAGCGTCATTTCTTTTTGTTAGGTTTCAACGAATGGGCTGCTAACGTTTCGTCCAGTTGTTTACTTAATTGCTTGACATTTTTGGCGTATTGCTCGTTGGTCGCTTGGTTGATGAACTCATTTGGGTCCGTGTTCATGTTGTACAGCTCCTGCGTGCCGTCGTTGTATCGCATGTAATGCCAATCGGGTGTGCGTAGCGAATGACCTTTGTTAAACGATATCGCTCCGTCTTTTACTCTCGCGGTGGGGTCCTTCAAAATGGGAACCAAGCTTTTCCCTTGGACTTCGGCGGGGATTTTCAAGCCTGCCAGTTCTGACAATGTCGGATAGATATCCATCAATTCAACGATTGAATCGGATCGACCCGGTTTCATTCCTGGCACGGAAATGATCATCGGGACACGTAGAACTTGTTCGTGAAGGTTTGACTTTTGCCAAAAACCGTGTTCGCCCAAGTGATAACCGTGATCGCTTGTGAATACGATCGCGGTGCTTTCGCGCAATCCCAACCGATCCAATTCATCGACGACTCGCCCAACTTGATCGTCCATGAATTGAACGGATGCGTAGTAGGCGGCCCACATTCGTTTTTGATTGTCCGGAAACTTGCCGATTCCGTTCTTCGTTGAAATCGTCCCCGGAATCCCCAGTTTCGGGATATCGGCGAGGTCGTTTTCGACGGTTTCGGGGACTTCCATCTCTTGCCACGGATAAGGCTGGAAGTACTCCTTCGGCGCGACCATTGGATAGTGCGGCCGTACAAAACCGACCGCCAAAAAGAACGGCTCGTCTTTGTGTTTGTTCAACAGTTGGACAGCTTTGGTTGCCGATTTGTGATCGGGCTGATCTGATCCATCGCCTTCGTATTGGACGCTGACGAACATGCGATGTTTCATCTTGGTTGATTCGCGATTCTCCAAACGGTCCGCGAAAATATTCAAATTCAAACACGCATAATCACCCGGCGTGTGGGCTTCTTGTCCAGGTGAATTGAAACGCTCGGTCCAACTGGATGCGATATCGGCGCCGTTGGTACCAGCAATGATGTCTCCGGGAACCCGCATGTGGTAGATCTTGCCAACGCGTGCGGTATACCAACCATTCTGGCGAAAGTGCTGACCCAGGTTGACGTCACCCTTGCCTTGGTAGCGACTGTGCATAAACGACTGGCGTGACGGAGCACACGCCGTTCCTTGGCAATAGGCTCGTTGGAACACCATTGCTTGTCGCGCCAGTTTGTCGATACTGGGGGTTTTGCAAAACTTGTCGCCATAACAACTCAGAACACTCGCTTTGAGATCATCGGAAACGATGAACAAGACGTTTTTGATTTTGGTTTCTTGGCCGCTGCACTGCGATAAGTTGCACGCTGATACCCAGCCAAGGAGAACAAGAAGCAGGGCGGGCAGTAGTGACTGGCGTGACATGGCAGGGTCGATGAGGTGGAGGCAGGTTGGGGAAGGGATAGTTTAAACGAAACTGTCGGCTGGTTTTTAACTATTTGGCCCAGAGCGTTTCGCGACTTGGTGGCACGATTCCTGGTGCGATGGGATTGCGATAGAGAAGTTCGTGAACAGCCTGCGCTGATCCTTGAAAGGTCTTGCTCTTTTCAAAGTGCCATTGTGGATCGGTGGGAACCAGTTCTCCGTTTGCTGGCCACGATTGAAACGGCTGATAGCCGATTGCTGCGGTTAACTTGGACGAGTCTAACGTCACATTGCCGGCGCGTGGCGGCATCGGTCCCGCATCGATTCGCGGGCAGCCTTGTAGAAGATGTGGATCGTAGCCACCAACAACGTTCACGATTTGAGCAATTTCATAAAGACTCAAACGGCGTGGTCCACCGGCGTGATATGTACCACAGAGCGGCGTTGCGAACAATTTTGCAAACAAACGGTTCATGCAATCTGTGTACGTCGGCGTGCGGACTTCGTCGAAGTACAAGGTCGCGGGTTTGTCTTGCTTGAATCGCGAGGCGATCCAGTCGATCGCGCCGGCGTGACCATTGAAACTGATCCCCATCGGCAAAGAGATTCGCAAAATACATGCGTCGGGGCGATGATGACGCACACACTGTTCCGCTTCGACCATTTTGGCACCGTAGATGGTGACCGGATCGGGCGTGTCTGTTTCTACGTAGCCTCCTGGTTGACGTCCCGCGAATACCAAATCGATCGATAGGTGAATGACCTGCGCGTTGTGTTGGGCTGCGGCGGCCATCACATGTTGGGTGCCAACAACATTGACCCGATGCGCCATCGCCGGATCCAGTTCGCAAGATTTCAGTTTGCAACTGCCGCTGCAATTCAAAACGCTGCGAAACTGATACTTATCCCAAAGTCGATTGATCGCATCTGGATCTTCGGCATCACAAGCAATGATTCCGTCGCCAATCAAAGGCCACATTTTCGGTTGGCGGATTCCAATCACTTGATCGTGATAGAGCGAACGAAAATAGTACAACGCGTTGTAGCCAGGTACTCCCGCAATGCCAGTTATTAGCATCGGCAAAGCGGGTGCGTCGTTAGAATCGGCTACTGTGTTCACAAGATGGTGTTCGCTTACGAAAGAAAAGGGCGGCTAAAGTCTGCACTCCAGCGCGCGAGTCATCCTTAACCCGTTGCCACTTTCTATTGTTTGTTGGCATTGGCTCCGATGGGTGCTTGGGGCCAGGGTGTTTCACCTGGCGCCCACTTTTGTGGTTGAGCGGCGCGGATTTTATCCACGGCTTCTTTTAGCCATGCCGGTGGGTTCTTATTTTCTGTTTGTCCGTAGATGTATGGTAGCGGCGGATCCATCAATAGCGGCTTGTCGCCCAGAGGTGGTCGCTCTTTGCCAACAACATCCAGTCGCTTCGCTAGCTTCTTGACGACGTCTGGGTGTTTGGCCGCGACATCGTTCTTTTCATACGGATCGTCAGCGATATTGAATAACATGTCGCCCATCAGTTTGAAATCGCCGCTGCGGATCGTTGGCAGACGCACACTGCCGGATACTTCGAAAATGATCTCGTCGCGTGGGCTTGGTTTTGCATGGAGCAACATGTCGGTCATGTCAAATGCGTCGACTTTTGTGTCTTGCTTGTGGCTTCCACCAGCCAAAGAGATAAATGTCGTGTACCAGTCGGAGATGAACATCAAATTGTCGTTCGTCGCGCCGGCTTTAAAATTGCCAGGCCAGCGCAACAAACAGGGCACTCGGACGCCGCCTTCGAAGGTTGTATTTTTGGTTCCTCGATAGGGCGTGCTCATTTCTTCCAACACGGGTCCGTTGTCGTTTGTGAATACGATCAGCGTATTTTCTTTGAATCCGTTCTTGTCAACTGCTGCCACGACGCGGCCTACCGCATCATCAAGGCACTTGAGCATCGCTTCGCGAATTTCGTATTTGTCGGTGTATCTTGGTGGCGGATTCAACGGACCATGGACGGCGTTGAACGGTAGGTACAAAAAGAACGGTTTGTCCTTGGACTGGCTTGCGATGACCCGTTCGGCTTCTGCTGCGAAAAGGTCCGTCGTGTAACCTTCTTCTTGAACCGGTTTTTGATTGCGATGCCAATCGTAGACCGCGAATCTGGCGGGAGCGTTGTGTACGATCGTTTTTGTGTAGTAGTCGATTCCCCAGGCGTAGTGGCCATACTGATGCATGAATCCTTGCGACATCGGAAGGTGTTCGTCCAACCATTCGCCGCAATGCCATTTGCCAATCAAGCCAGTAAAGTAACCGGCTTGCTTGAGGGCTTCCGCGATCGTCCGTTCGCTTGAATCGAGTGCGTGGATTCGACGAGTTGGTTCGCCGCGATCATTGTGGGCCAGCGTGAGGCCAAGTTTTTTGAGGTAACTTGGTTTGCCGAAGTCTTCGCTGCGCCAGTCCATCCAATTGCGAAATGCGTATCGCCCGGTCAAAAAGGCTCCGCGCGTGGGAGCGCAAACGCTGTGCGTATAAAACTGAGTCAGTTTGGTGCTTTGTGTTGCCAGTTGGTCGATGTTGGGCGTTAGTTCTTTGTTGCCACCATTGAATCCAGGTTGGTTCCATCCCATGTCGTCACTCAAAATGAAGACAATGTTGGGTCGACTGCCAACTGCATCAGCCGCCGAACTGAAATTGGCGAAAAGTGATAGAAGTACGATGAGAGAGCAAAAGGCCGAAACAAATTTCATTGGTGAAGCATCCTGGCGGAAAAACATGGCAGCTGGCGAACCAAGATGGTAGTCGACAACGCGGCCGATGGGGAAGCTTTGGCAAAGCCAAATTGTTTCTGGCGGTTGATGCAGCTATTGGCCGACACAGAAAAGATGCAAATCGCCTCGCAAGAAGAGGTGATCTCCAGCGATGGCTGCTGATGCACTGATGCTTTCGCCAACACGATTGACGGCGATGGTTCGGGGGATTTCGGTGTTCGTGATGACTTGAGTGACGCCGTCTAGATCCGTGATATAGACGTGCCCCCCTGCACCCACTGGCGACGCGTAGATATTGCCAAGTTCTCCAAGACGCATTGCTCCTGGTTCGTCGTTGCCCGATTTTGCTGACACACGTGTGATGACGTTTTGATAGTGAGTCAAAAAGTACAACGCTCCGTCGTATAACAGTGGTGAGGGAACGTAGGGTGTGCCGCGAGTTTTGGACCACAATACTTGATCGCTGCCGGTGATGTCGCCTTTTGCGCCCGTCAAATTGATCGCCATGAAGGCGCGTTTTTCATAGCTGCTGCCGACGTACAAAATGCCGTCTGCAGAAACCGGCGTTGCAACAATGTTTGCGGACATGCCGCCGCATTCCCAGATGACGTCGCCATTGGAAAGATCGTAGCTGCGTACCCGATTGGTTCCACACACAATGGCTTGGGTGATGCCATCGTGTTGGACGATCAGTGGCGAGCTCCACGATGTCACTTCGGTGCGGTCTTTGCGCCAAATTTCTTGGCCGTTTGCAGTATTGATTGCGACGACAAACGATTGTTCTTCGTGGTCCCAATTGACCAACAGGGTGTTTTTGTGCATCGTCGGCGAAGCCCCTTCGCCGTGACCGTGCTTGGAATGCATCTTGCCAAGTTGTTTTTGCCAAACGATTTTGCCGGCCAAGTCCAGACAAAACAAGCCGTATGATCCGAAAAAGGCGTAGACATGTTTTCCGTCGGTGACCGGCGACGCGGACGCCAAACTGGCTGTGTTATGTCCGCCTTCGTGGGGTACTGCTTGATGAACGGTCTTTTCCCAGATCACTTTGCCATCGTCACGATGGATTGCGATCACAACAAATCGATGTTTACTATCAATCGGCAAATTGTCGTGAGCACCGGGGCGGCCGCTGGTCTTGGGCGGCAGTCTGGGTCCCACGGGAACGGCTGCAGTGACGAACACAAAATCGTCCCAAACAACCGGAGTACTGTGCCCACGACCGGGTAGCGCGGTACGCCAGCGAATGTTCTGCGTTGGTCCCCATTGGGTCGGTGGATTTGCATCGCTTGCGACCCCATTGCCACTGGGCCCGCGCCACTGCGGCCAGTTTGTTTCTGGATTCGTATTCGCTTGCTGGCTTTGGCAGGGAACAACCAACAGGCACCACAGCGCCAGTGAAACGTAGTTCTTCATGTTGCTTTTTGTAACGATTTAGAGTCGCGCGGGGTTCACGGGAACTTGCGGGATCTTTCCCGAAGCACGCGATCGAAGAATGGGGCGTAGGCGATCGATGACTTTTTGTGCTTGTGCGTCGGGTTTGACTGCCAAGTTGTTGAATTCCATCGGGTCACCGTGGTGGTCGTACAGTTCGACGCCTTCGTTTGTGTCAGCCCATTCGGTGTATCGCCAGCGATCGGTGCGAATGCTGCATCCCATGACTTGCGTTTTGAGTCGATCGTCAGCCGGACGCAGCACTTGTGTGACGGCTGCTCCGTTCCATTTCGCGATTGGATTAGCCAAGAGCGGTGACAAATCGCGGCCGGCCAAATTGTCGGGCGCCGCAATGTTGGCCAAGCTGGTTAGCGTCGGGTAGATATCGACAAACTCAACAATCCGCGGGCTGGGTTGTCCATTGCCGTTTTGGCCCAGCGCGCGAATGATCAACGGAGCTCTGGCGGACTGTTCAAACAGAGTTCGTTTTTGCCAAACGCCATTGTGTTCGCCCAAGTGGTATCCATGATCGCTCCAAAACACCACGATGGTATCGTTGGCCAGTTCTAATCGGTCCAACGCATCCAGCAGGCGGCCAACTTGTGCGTCAATAAACGACACACATGCGTAGTAGGCACGAGTGGCCTCCAGCAAAATCGGTTTTTCTAAACGGTAGTTTGGCACGGGGCAGTTGTGTGCAAACGCGGCGGTGGGAATGTCATCACGATCCCCCGGCGGTGCATAGGGCAGTCGCATTTGATCAATGGGGTACATGTCAAAGTACTTTTTTGGCGCGACAAACGGAGTGTGCGGGCGAAAGAAACCGACGCCCAAGAAAAACGGCACGTCTTTCTTTTGTTCCATCAACTTGATCGCTTCGGTGGCGATCATCCCATCGGTTTGTTCTTCGTCGGCCCCGTCCGCAGCAAGCCAACTGAGTGCACCGCTGATTTTTCGATGCGGTTCGGCGTTAAAGATTTTTGGTTCATCGGTCTTGTCACGACCTTTTGGGTTGACGGTTTGATTCCAAGAAGGCGGGTCATCAAATCCGTCGGTTCCAATCGATGCAGGCACGTTGTAGTGATAGATTTTTCCAACGCGTCCGGCAAAGTAACCTGCTTTTTGAAATGCCTGTGATAGCGTCACCACATCGGGAACTTCATCACGAAAGTGACGGTCCAAATCATAAACTTTGATCGTGTCGGGGCGCAAACCCGTCATGATCGACGCTCTGGTTGGATTGCAAAGCGGCAGTTGGTTGTAGGCGCGATCAAACCGAACTCCCGTTGCGGCCAACCGATCGATATGCGGCGTCTTGGCAATCAAGTCGCCATAGCAACCAAGCGAGCAGGCCAAATCGTCAACCGCGATGAACAGGACGTTTGGCGGTTTATCGGTGGGAGCGGACGGGACCAGGTCATCTTGGGCAAAAGCCAACGGGGTTTGATTGCCAAATCCGATCATGCAAAACACGAACACCATCAGTCGGAATCGCAAAATCGGTTTTGGCAAAAACGGGTGCATCGATTTACTCATGGGTAATTTTTTGTCGTACAAAATGCGCCTCGGCGGGAATGCCCAAGAGTATCGATGTTATCGCCCAGCAATGCAAAGCGTGTCCGGCCAGGGCCCACTGCACAGGTCACGTAAATCACAGGGCTCTCGCCCATTTCACGAATTCTGTTTACGGTACTGGAATCCTTCACGTGAAAAAGACCAGATCATGACCGATAGAATTTACTACGAGTCCCATTCGCATACTCCATTGTGTATGCATGCGGACGGTTGGCCGACTGAATATGCTGCCGTGGCCTATGATCGCGGATTGCGCGGGATGATTGTGACTTGTCATAACCCGATGCCCAACGGATTTTCGGCTTCCGTGCGGATGCGAGAAGACCAACTGGACGAGTATGTTCAACTGGTTGAAAAAACGGCGACTCAGTGGGCCGGCAAAGTGGATGTGCGACTGGGGCTGGAAGCCGATTACTTTGAAGGCCACGAAGCTTACGTCGAAAAGCAACTTCAGTCAGCCGACTTTCAATTCGTGCTTGGATCGGTCCATCCTCAGATTCCCGAATGGCGTCAAACTTATTGGCAAGACGACTTGCTGGAAGTGCAACGGACCTATTTTCGCCATTTGGCACAATCAGCCGAAACCGGCTTGTTTGATTCGTTGGCCCATCCCGATTTGATCAAAAATTTTACATCCAAGTCATGGGACCTGGACGCGATCATGCCGGACATCTGTGACGCACTTGATCGAATCGCGGCGACTGGAGTCGCGATGGAGCTGAATACTTCGGGTGTCAAAAAAACGATCTCGGAGATGAATCCCAACCCAACGATGTTACGCGAGATTTGCCAACGGGGAATTCCGATGACCATTGGTGCGGATGCTCACGAACCGGGGCGAGTAGCCGATGGATATGAGTTTGCGCTGAAACTACTGCAAAGTTCTGGCTTTAGCACCGTGAACATCTTTTTGAATAGGCAGCGGCAAGAACTGAAAATCGAAGACGTGCTGAATAGTTTGGTTGCGGTTGCAAAATGACCACGCTCTGAACACGATTCGGCGAACCGCTATTTCGCTGGAACGTTTTTACGGATCCCGTAACCAGTTTTTCCGTAGGCCCTTGGATCGTGAACACCGATCAGGTCGCCATCCTTGTCGATCGCCACGGCTTGGGTGATGCCGGTAAATGACGTGAATTCCAACTTGTGGCCGTATCCCTTCAAAGCGTCCAGTTTGGCTGCGTCCGTTTTGCGATCCACCAAAACGTGATCGGGTCGCCACTGGTGATGAAAACGCGGTTGGCTGATCGCTTTTTCTAAGTCGTATCCGAAGTCCAAGGACCGAATAATCGTCAGCAACACCTGTGTGATGATCTTGGGTCCACCGGCTGCGCCAAGGGTCATCACGGGATTGTTGTTTTCATCCAACACGATCGTGGGGCTCATGCTCGATAGCGGTCGTTTTGCAGGAGCGACGGCGTTGTTCTGGGCGCCGACCAGTCCGAACGCGTTGGGCACTCCTGGTTGGGCTGAAAAGTCATCCATCTCGTTGTTCAGAATCAAACCTGTTCCTGGAACGATCACTTTGGAGCCAAACGATGTGTTGACGGTCGCTGTGATCGCAACCCAATAGCCATCGCTGTCGGCTGCCGCGATATGCGTGGTGTGTTTGCCAAACAACTGTTCTCCAAAAGCAAACGGGTCGCCGTGCGCGGCGACTTCACTGCTACGGTCGATATTGATTCGGCTAGCAAGTTCTTTGGCGTAAGATTTTGAAATCAGTGCTTTGGGGACTTTTACAAAGTCGGCATCGCCCAACCAATGAGCGCGGTCGGCAAACGCCAACTTCATTGCTTCGGTGACGATGTGCATGGCGCGAACCGAGTCGATATCATGCTGGCTTTTCAGGTCAAAGTTTTCCAGGATGTTAAGCATTTGCGCGACGTGACAACCGCCACTGCTGGGTGGCGGAAATCCAATGATCTTGTGATCGCGATACGTCGAAATCACTGGCTCGCGTAACTTGATGTGGTAGTTTGCGAAATCCTGCTCGGTCATGACGCCGCCGTTTTTTTTCATCCATTGGGCAACCGTCTTGGCAAATTCTCCCCGATAGAAATAGTCTGTTCCTTGATCGGCGATTGCACGATAGGTTTTGGCCAGATCGGGTTGCTTCAGGATTTCGCCAGCTTCGTACGCCGACCCGTCTTCTTTGAGTAGTTGTTTGCGACTGCCGGGGAACTTGGCAAGCTGTTGCGTTTTAGATTTCAATTTGCCCGCATAGACTTTGTCGATCGGAAATCCATTTTCGGCAACGTCAGCCGCTGGCGTCATGACATCGGCAAGGCGTTTGCGACCATGGCGATTGAGCGCATGATCGTAGGCGGCAAGTGCCCCTGGCACGGCGATGGCCAGCGAACCGACTTGGCTAAGTTCGGGAACCGCTTTGGAATCTCGCAAATACATGTCGGCGGTCGCGGCGGCGGGTGCCATTTCGCGACCGTCAATCGCTGTGATTTTTCCATCGGGTGACCGAATCAGGATGAAACATCCCCCACCAAGTCCCGAGTTGTGGTTGTCGACGACTCCCAGCATGACGGCGGTTGCGATCGCCGCATCAACCGCATTGCCGCCTTGTTGGTAGATGTTGATGCCCGCGTTGGTCGCGATGGGCTGAACGCTGGCGACGACGCAAGTCGATTCTAAGACTGGCGCGGTAGTGTTTTGCACAATCGCCTGTTGAGCGATCGCACTATTTGAGATGAAAAGTCCCAGCCACAGAATGAAGTTTGTGCGCATGATGCTGACTGATGAAAAGGCGGAAAAGAGCATCCTACCAGATACGCATCAATCGCTCTGGGTGCTGTTATTTCGAACGCATGGTCTGGCACTTCATGACGTTCATAGAATTCACTAACCTATTGGGATAAGGAACGTAGATACCGCAGTAGCGTTGGACT
>CAZZDZ010000177.1:10559-12041 GCA_964652675.1 uncultured Pirellulaceae bacterium | reverse complement strand
TGCGTGCTAGTAAACCCTCTAGCTTCATAACATGATTTGCCCCGTCCAACGACCGACCTTCGCTGTTGTGTCATAAAACGCTAGACTCACCGTTGGTTTCTATTTGACAACTTGGTTCACAGATTTTTTTCGATGCGCATTGTTCTTTGCTATCCAGTTAATGATCAGCAGGTCGCCCAAATTCAGGCGGCCGCACCAGATGCGGAAGTGGTCAATGCAGGCCAAGAACGCATTGACGAACTTCTGCCCTCCGCAGACATCTTCATCGGACACGCAAAAGTCCCTGTTGATTGGGATCGAGTTCTTGCGGCAAAAAAACTACGCTGGATTCAATCGTCCGCTGCGGGTTTGGACCATTGCTTGGTCCCTGGCGTCATCGATTCAGATATCGTAGTGAGTAGTGCGTCAGGGTTGTTTGCGCCCCAAGTCGCTGAACAAACGTTTGCATTGTTGCACGGTTTGCTGCGTCGGTTGCCATTGTTTTTTCGTGCCGAATCCAAACGCGAATTCATCCGATTGCCGACCGATGACTTGCGTGGAAAGACGGTTGGTATCGTTGGACTTGGCGGCAACGGTCGTATGATCGCCAAAGTACTTGCGCCTTGGGACGTTCGCATCATCGCAACTGACTACTACCCGATCGACAAACCCGACTGCGTCGACGAACTATGGCCAGCAGAGGATGTCGATCGACTTCTGGGCGAAAGTGACATTGTCATTCTTGCCTTGCCTCTGAATGCCGATACGCTTGGCATGTTCGACGTGAATCGAATTGCAAAAATGAAACCAGGCAGCTACTTGATCAACGTTGCTCGCGGATCCTGTGTCGTCGAATCGGCAGTCGTCGATGCATTGGCGTCAGGCCATTTAGCAGGCGTGGGCATGGACGTCACCGAAGTCGAACCGCTATCACCGGACAGCAAACTGTGGGATGACGAAAAAGTCATCATTACGCCACACGTGGGCGCCCAATCGTTTCGCCGCGTCAGTGACACAACCGACATGGTCACCATCAATTTGCAACGGTTTTTGAAAGACCAAGAGCTGTACAATCGCGTGGACAAAAAGCTCGGCTTTCCGCATCCATCCGCGGTGTACCGAGGAGAATCTCAGTGACCAGCAGCCACCGCAGCACGCACCCATGCGAAGCCGTTTTGCATCGCGATGACACAAGCGGATTCACCATCGTGGGCCCAATGAGACTGCCCACAAAGAATCCATCAAGCTTTGTCGAAGAATTCAATCGCACCTACAAAAGCATCGGTCTAGCAATCAAGACGCTCAGTGCGACCGGTCGTTCTCAACTTGGACGAAGTGGTAATAATTAAGACGAACGGTCGGTTTGAAAATTTCTCTTTGTCTTTTGTGCTGCCCTTAGTCCATTGTCCGACTCGGTCTAGAAATGCCAGAACTCGTCAAACAACTGATAGCGTTCGTGAAGAAACATGAGCCTAATGGTGGCTACTTTGGGCCGGAAACGTT
>CAZZDZ010000177.1:0-10459 GCA_964652675.1 uncultured Pirellulaceae bacterium | reverse complement strand
TAGCGTTCGTGAAGAAACATGAGCCTAATGGTGGCTACTTTGGGCCGGAAACGTTGGTTGGCTTGCTAGAACAGAACCCGCCCTTGTTGCAGGCATTCGTCGAACTCTTCGCAAACGCAACGCCCGAAGAACTAGATACCTTGGAAGATCAGGAGGAATTCGGCTGGGTTATTGCAGGCGCAGCGGACGAACTTGACCTGCTTCCGGATGATCCTCGGAATTTCAAATCCGATTCCGACCTTGAAATGTTGCCCGCCGACAAACTACTCGGCGAACTATGCTCGGCCTGTATCCAGAATGACACTAAGGCAGTCGAACACATTTCTCAAAAAATTGATGTGAATCAGTTGGACCATCACATGCAAACCGCACTGTGCTATGCGGTCGGCAACAACCACATTGAATGCGTAGAAATCTTGCTTGCAAACGGGGCGGATCCAAATGTTGTCGAGAATTGGGGCAATACTGCAATGCATATCTGTGCTTCGACCCGTTCTTCAAAAGACATTTGGTCCAAACTCGTAGAACACGGTGGAGACCCCCAAGCTAAAAATGATCGCGGTGAATCAGCTTTCGATCAACTACGAGCCTTGAATCGAACCGCCTGGATGGATTGATAACATCGGGGTTCGACAGCACCGATTTGGCTAATCGTTATCCTGGCGGTCCAGGTTACTGCGAATCATTTGTGACAAATCGGCGGACGAGATGGGTTTGGCGATGAAATCAAATCGGGAATCCAAAACGGATTCGATGAATTTGTCACCGTAGCCCGAGGTGCAAATGACCTTCAGGTCGGGTTTTTGTTCTTGAAGCATTCGACCTAGCTGTACGCCGTCGGTTTGCTCCATTGTAATGTCGGTGATTAGCAACGAGATTTGCGGATTCAACTTCATGGCTTGGACAGCTTTATCCGCGTCATCAACAGAAATTACCTGATAGCCGAACGTGCGGACCAACGCAGACAATGATTTGAGAACCATTTGGTCATCATCACAGATTAGAACCGTCTCCGCATTGCCGCGCGTAGTCAACTGCTGGTACGTCTGATCAGAATCCTGAGTGGACTCGTCGCACTGGACGATCGGAAGATGGATGTGGAAGACGCTCCCCTTATTCGCTTCGCTTTCGACAGTGACAAAGCCGTCGCAGTTGGCAACGCTTGCGGACACGATGGAAAGCCCAAGACCGGTCCCTTTGCCGGACGGTTTTGTTGTGACAAAGGGTTCAAAAATACGGGCTTGCAACTCTTTAGAAATCCCGCAGCCATTGTCGGCCACACTCAACCTGACAAATTGACCTGCCTCCATTTTGTTTGGAACGCGAGTCTCATCAAGCTCAAGAGTTTCGGATTTGATTCGAATCTCTCCCTGATTGTCGACCGCATCGCGCGCGTTTAGGCACAGATTCAAAAGCGCATTTACTATTTCAGATTTATCTGCACAGACCCAAATCTCTGAATCGGACAAATCCAAGTGAACGAGAATGCCGTCACCCAAAAGTGGTTGCAGCAGGCTCAACTGCTTGCGTACCAACTGATTCAATTCAAAGGTCGAAGTGTTGTCGCTCTTCTTTCGGACCAGCGAAAGTAGTTGCTTTGTCAGATTGGCCGCTCGATTACCTGCATCCTCAACGTCCTTGAGTGGTTCGACGAGGGTTTCGGGGATTTTGTGGCGATGTGCGTTGAGTACAAGATCAACATTGGCGCTGATACTGCAGATAATGTTGTTGAATTCGTGGGCAATCCCGGCCGCCAATTGACCAACCGCTTTCAGTTTCTGACTTTGTCCCAACTGCGCCTGCAGTTCTCTTCGCTCGACTTCTGCTTGCTTACGCTCGGTCATGTCTCGATCGAACGCAAGAACATAGGGGCGACCGTTGATCTGTATACGAGACGCGATGACTTCGACGGGAAACATGGAGCCGTCTTTGTGGATGTGATCAATTTCAAACGTCAAGACTTCACCGCTAGCCAGTCGCCTGAAACGAGCTGGCGCTTCTCTTGCTGCTTCTGGCCCATCCAATTCAGTAATGCGTTTGCCTTTGAGCTCTCCCGCTTCATAGCCATGCATGCGTTCGGCTGCTGAATTGGCCGCAACAATCCGGCCTTTGTCTTCGTCATCGGCAGAAATGAGAAAGACAGCATCCGGTGCGCTGTCAAAGATCTCTCTAAAGTTAATGTCTCGCTGCAAACTGTCCAAACGCCCCATGTCAGTGACGTCGATGACGATGCCGTCAAACACAATGTCGCCATTGTCCAGTCGCGAAGGAATCGACCAGGATTCGACCCACCGCGTCCCTTTCTCTTCAAGGACCAAACGATAGGCCGTATGAAACGAGTCCATCGCCTTGGCGCTACGTAGCATCTCTCGCTGAACTTTTTCCAGATCATCCGGATGAATCCGCCTCCAAACTTCATTCATATCAGCCTGCAAAGCCCCCGGATCAAGCTCAAAGAGCTCATAAACACGGGGACTGACATACACCAAATCTTGGGTGCCGTCAGGATGAAGGACGACTCGGCAGATCACGCCGGGGATATTTTCCGTCATGCTGCGCAGCTGTGCTTGAGCGTCTCGCTGGGCTTGTTCGGCAACTTTGCGATCGGTGACGTCTATCACAATCCCGTCGAACACAATGTCGCCGTTGGCTAACCACGAAGGAAGCGCCCACAATTCAACCCACCGAGTTCCTTTCTCCTCCAGGACCAGCCGATGAGAGGCGTGAAATGGCTCACCCGTTTCCACGCTATGTTTCAGCTTGCGATGAACCGTCTCCAGATCGTCGCGATGAACACGCTCCCAAACCTCGTTGACATCTCTAAAAAGAGCTTCAGCGTCTAGCCCAAACAGCTCTCCAATATTGGGGCTGATATAGGTAAAACTCTGGCTTGCATCGGGGTGAATCGCCATTCGCATGATCACTCCCGGAACGTTTTTCGCCATCGTTTGCAGCCGATCCTGGGCGTGCCTTAGCGCCAGTTCCGTGGATTTGACTTGGCTGATGTCACGTAGGATCGTCGAAAAATATTCGATGTCGCCGGAGTCAGATTTGTGAGCGATAATGACTTGCGAAGTCGGAATCTCGTTGCCCGAAGTGTCAAGCAAAGCCGTCTCACCCGACCAGATCCCATCCTTGATCGCCGTCGCCAAGCCTTCGTCTTTTACTATCTTGTAAGCCCATTGAGGATACAGGCTGGAGATGTCGCAATCCTGACTTTCGATGTCCAGGTCAGGACGTAGTTTACGAAACGGCTTGTTCTGCCAAAGGATTCCCTTCTCGGGCTGGCAAATCCCTACAAAATCAGAAGTCGATTCCAAAATCTGAACCAGCCTGGATCGCTCCTTTTCTATCCGCTTTCGATCACTGAAGTCGCGAATCGTCCCGTTCCAGCCGACCCTGTCTCCTTCGTCGTCCAGAACCGGAACCGCGTTGACTCCGACCCAGACAAAGCTGCCATCATCACAAAGATGCCGGAACTCAACGCTGATTCGGTTTCCGTATCCGTTTTGTTGCCGTTCAATCGAAGCCGCGACGTCTTCCAACTCTTCAGGATGAACCAACTCTTGAGCCGATCGGCCAATCCACTCTTGCGGTTCATGTCCAAAAATCGTTTTGAACTGCGGTGAGAGATATTTTATCGTGCCGTCGATCTCAGCCGACCAGATGACGTCTGTGATTCCTTCAACCAAGTTCTTGAAGTCGGGTTCACTTTTGGAAAGGGCTGATTCCATAGTCATACGATGGCAATTTGGTAAAGAACAGAAAAAGGGAGACTCTACCGCAGGGTGGGCTCCTATGCTTGCATCTCCAAAGCGGATTTGGAAATCAAGCAATCGATCGCCCAAGCTCAAATGCGCCAGCAAAGCGAAATTCTAACAGAATCAATGCTTTCGCCTGAACCTAGGCCATCCGTATTGGCGAACAGACGCCAGCAGAAATGGCGACGCGAAAACGATCGCAACAATCGGGGAAACAATGGCAAACGCATCGTGCAGCACCAGGGGGCTTGCTAGCAATCTCTGGTGGGTTTTAGCTGGTTTATCGCTGAATTTTGGCTGGTTTTGCGTCGTTTTGGATATCTGCGTTGTGGTGTTTTGACGACTCCGACTACTATCCGCTTTCAGATATCAAACGCCAATCGCCGCGCAGCAACCAGGGAAGGTCTCGTTGTGTCAGCTCACGCAAAATCGACGGTAACCGGTGCGCCGGATCGACAGCCTTGTTCCGCCAACTTGATTCCATCGAGCGTGATGGAACGGTTGCGTTTGATTCGCGAATGGGTTGCCGCAGAAGGCAACGCGATTTTGAGTTGCGCCAACAACTTGACCCCTGAATCCGTGCGTGCTGCGGAACTGACCGCCGAATGCGACGGGTGTGTGATCGTCACGGGCGTTGGCAAAGCCGGTTTGGTTGGCCAAAAGTTGGTAGCAACGCTGGCCAGCACTGGCACGCCGGCACATTTTTTACATCCAGCCGAAGCCGTTCATGGCGACTTGGGACGTGTCCGGTCGAACGATCTGGTGTGGGCTTTTTCTAACTCGGGTCGCAGCGAAGAAGTCGTACGGATTGCATCGCACTTGCGCGAACACGCTAGCGGATTGGTGGCGATCACCGCAAACGATGACAACCCGTTGGCGGTTGCGGCGGATTGTGTTGTCGCGATTGGCAAACACGACGAAGCTTGCCCTAACGGTTTGGCCCCGACCAGCAGCACTGCAGTGATGATGGCGGTGGGCGATTCGATCGCGATGATGGCAAGCCAGTTGCGTCAGTTTTCGCCGCAAGATTTTGCAAAGTTTCATCCCGGCGGCTCGCTTGGCCGCAAATTGGCTCGTGTTGACCAACTGATGCGTCCGCTGGATTCATGCCGTGTGACATCATCGGCGACAACGATCCGCAGCGCGATGATCGCGACATCCAAAACGGGACGACGTAGCGGAGCGGTGATGTTGACCGACGAAAGCGGACGACTTGCCGGGATATTCACCGACAGCGACTTGGCAAGATTGCTGGAATCACGCAGCGAAAATGCGTTCGATCAGTCGATCGATTCACAAATGACCAAACAACCGTTGACGATTTTGGGTGGAACGTTGCTCAGCGACGCGATCGCGCTGATGTCTCACCGAAAAATCAGCGAGCTGCCCGTTGTTAGCGAAACGAATGAGCCAATCGGCATGTTGGATATCACCGATCTGATGTCGTTGGGCGACGATGTCCAAGGGCCACCGACGATTCCCCTAAATCAGTCAAGATTGGATCAGTCAAAATTGGATCAGTAAGCCTGCCTTCTATTATCCCGGTCTCAACAGACGCAATCGTCCAACGAACCACCCCACCAACCCAACAGCCTTTTACAACCACATGCCCGCCTTGTTGCAGTCTGATATCGACATTGCCAATCCCATCCGTTGCATTATCGCAGACGTAGATGGCGTGATGACCGATGGGCGAATCATTTACGACAACAATGGCATCGAGACAAAAGCGTTTCATGTTCGTGATGGTTTGGCGATCAAGCTCTGGATGGAGAGCGGATTTCAGTTCGGCATTCTCACGTCGCGTCAAAGCGAGGTGGTTGCGAAGCGCGCCGCCGAGCTTGGAATCGAACATGTTCAGCAGGGTCACGCCAAGAAGATGGACGCGGCCAAAGCGATGTTAAAATCGTTTGACTGTACGCCCCAGCAGGCTTGCTATATCGGTGACGATTTGCCCGACATGCCTGTCATGCAATCGGTTGCTCTATCGGCCGCTCCCGGAGACGGTGCCGTTGACGTTCGAGAATTGGCCAATTGGGTGCTGCGTAGCCACGGAGGCCAGGGGGCTTTGCGCGAACTGATCGAGCGATTGTTGAGGGCCAAGAATCGATGGGAGGAACACTTGCCTGTCTGATTTTTGAATCGGGAGACCTTTCCAAATTCGACTGGGCAAACGTCCAAACATCATGATGCAGAAAGTTTTTCACTACTGCGTAGCGTTGACGGCATTGGCGACGATGGCGTTTGGTTACGACGCTGGCGCAAAACACTATCTGAAACCACCAGTGGTGGCCAAGGTTCAACCCGCGCCCCCTGAACCAGTGAAATTGGACGGAACGTTTTCGGATTTGTTCCCCGATCACGCTTGGCAACGCGGTGTTTGCAAGCGACTGCAGACACCCGACGGGGTGCTGCTGTTCAAACAGTGGAAGCAAATCGAAGGCGATCAATGGAAACTTTGGCCGGTGACTTTGGTCGTTGGCCGCGGGATGGCGGAAAAGCAGGATCGTGATCCGATCATCTTGAATGCTGAACAGGGCGCCGAAATCCGATTCACCGAATCACTGGATGTGCTCAGCGGAGGGGCGCCACCGATTCAACGCGGGCGGATGATGGGACTGGTCGAAATTCGACGCCCAAGCAGTGATCCTAAAAGCCGTCCGGTTCTGATTCGAACAACGAATGTTGGAATCGACAGTAGCAAAGTTTGGACAACCGAACCGATTCACATGCGAGTTGGCGAAGCAACCATGATCGGTCGCGACCTGACGCTGCATCTTGCCACGCCCACCGGCAGAGCTGGCCAAGCAAGCGGAACCGCGTCGGTTTTGGACAGAATGGAATTGATCTATTTGGATAAATTGGAGATTCCATTGGTCGAAGGCCCGCTGTGGGAATCTCAGGTTGAATCTTCTCCTCAAGGGACGCCTTTCTCGCCAAAGTATCCAGCCAAGTTGGCAATCCAATGTGGTGGATCGGTGGAGTACGATTTTGCGATCGATCAGCTTTCGCTGCGTGAATCAGTCGCTTTGATCCACAGTGTCCCGGGCCGACCGGACGACCGTTTCGATTGCGATTCGCTTGAGTTGCAGTTAAAGGATCCGTCGAATCGTTCGATCAACCGCGGCGGTCCAACCGATTGGCTTGATCGCATCGTTGCCAACGGGTCACCCGCGATCGTGAACCTACCTAGCTTTGATTGCCGGATTGCTGCCGAACGAATCGACTTTGACGCCGTCGGTGGACTTTTGCGTGCGGACGGACGCGGAGGGGTAGAAATCAAACGAGGCCCCTTTCACGCTTTGTTGTCACAGTTTGCTTATCAGTACAATCCGCAAATGCCTGATGCGATCGGGACGATCGACGCGTTTGGCGCCGGTCAAATCTCGGTCGATGATCCCGAGATCCCAGTGCGCAGAATCACTTGGCGAGATCAATTCCGAGTCCAACCACTTGGCACAGCGACCGTCGATTCGATTAATACCGATCTGGGAATGTGGATCGATGGAGAAATTGTCGCGAATTTTGTCGATGGCGGAGAATTCAAAGCCAATGCGATGGAAGGTTGGTTGAAACCGTATCTGCAAGCCGCCAGAGTGCCGAACAAAAAGCCCAAGCAAACGTTTCGCCCGCATGCATTTCAAGCGACCGGCAACGTCATCATTGATTCCAGCGCTGCATCGGTCAGCACGCAACAGTTGACGCTACATTTTGTAGATGAAGCAGAACCGGTACCGGCGATGATCGAAGACAGCGATACAGTCCCCGTCAAAAACCCATTGAGACAATGGGTGCAACAACCCGGAGCAAACAGCAAAACAGTTTCGCCTGTTGCAAAACAGCGACCGGTCGTCAAAGGCAATCGCGTGGCTGCGGTTTTGCGAATCAATGCACAAGGCGTAAGCGCGAAAGACCTGAGTGTTCACGACGACGTCGAACTGATCCACACGTTGAACGCGGGCGGCCAGTTCTTGCCCGCAAAACTGACTGGGACTAAATTGCGTTTGGTCGACGACGCTGGAACAGACGTGATCCAGCTTGATAGCGGCCCCAATAAACCGTCGCGATTCGATCTTGGCGATGGTTTCTTTGTCGGGCCTCAGATCAGCATTTGGCCAAGCAGCAATCTTGTTCGCATCCAAGGCGCTGGCCAATTTCGGATGCCGACCGCGGTGCTGCCAAACGCGTTGTCGGGTGACGACAACGAACAAATTCAATGGACCCGAGCGCCGCATTGCGTTTGGAAAGGTGAAATGGCGTTTGATGGTCGTACTGCGATCTTGACCGATGGCGTCGACATTACGGCGGCCCTGGTCAACCGCGGTTCACCTTGGGCACTTCACATGACAGGCGATCGACTGGAAGTCGTGTTGTTGGACGACGTTCAAATGCGAGACGCCAAATCGATGCGTGGTGCCGCGATCCAACAAGTCACGTTGTTGCAATCGCCAACGCAACCAGTGATCGTTCGCGCGGAACGACGAGGTGTTGACGGTGCTTTGGAAACGCGTCACGTGCTGCACGCACCCAAACTGACTTTGTTGCCAAGCGGAGGCGGAAAACTGGTGGGAGCTGGCCCCGGTTGGTATCGATCATGGATGTACGCCGAATCCAAAGGGCCATTTTCGTCACGTGATAAAGATTCAGATGACCCGCAAAAGGAATCCACGCTGATGGGATTGCACCTTGTTTACCATGCGGCGCTAAAGGGAGATCTAGCGAACCAAACGCTGGACTTTCTACGCGGCGTTCGCGTTGGGGTGCGTCCGGTATCCGATTGGCAGGAAGTCGTCGATGCAGAACAAATGGATTCGATCTCACGCGGCGATTCGACCGTTGATTGCGATACGTTGCATGTAGAGGTCACGCCGGGGCTTCGGAACCAGCCGAAAATTCCTGGGTTAAAGATGCCTTGGGAAATGCAAGCTCGTGGCGGGGTCGTTTTCCGGACACGCAGCGAAAACGGACTTTTGGAAGGCACCGCATCTCGCGCCGCGTATTCCTCACACAAAGACCTTTTCATGATCGAAGGCGCCCCAAACCGCGGCGCCGTCATTCGCCAGGTCAAAGCCAACGGCCAACCTGGTCCCGAAGCGGTGGTGACCGAAGCGACGATTCGACCGAGGACTTTAGAAGTCATCAGTTCCAAAGTCATCGGTTTCAGTGTCGGCACTCTGCCATCCCAAGACAAACGGTGACTTGCCCTGACTGCGCGTCCAGGGCAAATCAGTTTTTCAAGCTAGGCAACATAGTAGCTCGGCTGTCCCAGCCGAGACCTGCCGATTTCTCGGCTCGGAGAGCCGAGCTACTTTAAGCAGTTTGAAAAACTGCTTTGCCCCGATTGCCTGCCTGACCGAGTGGTAGAGCGCACATCGATCCGGTACGATTTGATTGATTCGGCGAGTGCCGTAAGTCGTCATTGAATGATCAGTCAAACAATCGAGAATGTAATATGGAAACTTGGCCCATCGGTGTTTTTGCTTCTGTCGACGCGGGACTTGGCGTCGCCTGGGACGTGATCGCGGAACTTGGCGTGCCAACCATTCAGCTACATGCGCCGCACGGCAACCAACGCACAAAAGAGCAAGCCGAAAAGCTTGCTGCCCAACTGAAAGAAATGAACGTCGTTTGCACGGCTGTCTTTGGCGGTTTTGACGGCGAAAGTTACGCGGACATCCCGACGGTTGTCCGCACCGTCGGATTGGTACCGATCGACGAACGCCAAAGTCGCCTCGAGGAGATGTTTCAGATCTCGGACTTCGCCAAATGGTTAGGCTGCGATACGGTCGCCCTTCACCTGGGGTTCGTTCCTCACGATCCCGCTGCTGAAGGGTACGACGGCATCGTGGACGTCACGCGACAGTTGTGCGACCAATGCAAAGCCAACGGACAATTTTTACACTTGGAAACCGGACAAGAAACCGCCGAAGGGTTGCTGGAATTCATCAACCAAGTCGACCGCGATAATTTGAAAATCAATTTTGATCCCGCCAACATGATTCTTTATGGAACGGGCGAACCGATCGAAGCTCTCAAGGCAGTGGGCGGGCATGTGCGCAGCATTCACTGCAAAGATGGCACGTGGAGCGATAAACCGGGAGAGACTTGGGGTGCGGAAGTGCCGTTGGGCGAAGGCGACGTGAACATGCACGCGTATCTGACGACATTAAAAGAGATTGGTTACACCGGTCCATTGACGATCGAGCGTGAGATCCCGCAAGATCCCGAGCGTCAAAAAGCAGAGATTGGAAAAGCAATCGAATTGCTGACACGACTACGAGCAGAGATTCAGCAATAACATGATCGACCTGCTACTCGCCGACATACCGCTGCGTGCTAGGCAATGAATAGACGATGTCGCAACTTAATCCCTACAAGTCGACCGGAGTAGCGGAATCGGAATCGCCAGAAACCGCGTCTCGTCGCCTGTCGGTTCTGTGGTGGTTGGTGTACTTCTATCCGGTCATCGTTTTGGCGTTGGTCTACGCCAGTTGGATCGTTGCGTGCGTTTCTTTGGGGCGACCGCCTGGTTTTGGGGAACACCCTGAAATTCAGCCTGCACATGCGGCCTTTCACGTCCTCGCAAATTCAACAGCCATTTTGCTTTTGTGTTGTTTCCTGTTGGTTCCATCCGGGATGGTGTGGAAACGCTTCGCGTGGGGTCAGGTTCGGTTTTCGGTTTTCAAGCTGTCGCATGC
>CAZZDZ010000176.1:7724-12044 GCA_964652675.1 uncultured Pirellulaceae bacterium | reverse complement strand
TTGACGTTTTGTTCAGTTGGCCTTGCCGAAGATGCCCCTGGATGACTATTCCAAACCTGTTGTGCCACCGGATCATTTTCGCAAAACACGTTAATGCAGCACGCTCCCTCCCATTGTCACGAACGTCGATTGCCGCGATTGCTAGGTTTAGCAGCGGTCTTGTCGATGTTCGCTGCGCTGATAATTGGTTGTGGAACAACAAGAGAACAGAACGCGACGAATCAATTGGTGATGAGTGATGCGGTTGATCGCAGCGTCCAGCACTTGGATTTTCGGCCGTTAAGTGGGCAAAAGGTCTATTTGGACAACAGTTATTTGCGGCACGTCAAAGGCGAAGGATTCGTTAACAGCGAATACGTCACCAGCGCACTGCGTCAGCAGATTGTCGCAGCGGGCTGTTTAATCCAAGACACTCCGCAAGACGCGGACGTGGTTATCGAGGCCAGATTGGGTGTGTTGGGGGCCGATGATCACCGCGTCACATTTGGTGTTCCGGAAAACAACGCGTTGTCGTCAGCGATTTCGTTGATTCCCAATGCGCCTCAGATCCCAGCCATCCCCGAGATCGCGTTGGCAAGACGCGAAGCACGCGAGGCTTCTGCCAAGATCGTCGCGTTCGCTTACCATCGTGAAACACGACGTCCGGTTTGGCAATCAGGCGTCAAGCACTCTCAGGCAACCGCTCGCGACACATGGGTGTTGGGCGTTGGGCCGTTTCGAGCGGGAACGATCCGCGACAAAACAAAGCTGGCCGGTAGTGACGTCGAATTTGGAGGGCAAAGGACCACCGGATCGGCAACTGAGTTTTTCAATCGGCCTGCGGTCGACTACACTGCCGAAGTCCGCTACGAAAATGGCTGGCCGGTGAAAGTTAACGCAAAGCCAGACATATTGGCACCAAAGCACTTGGGACCCGAATTGAGTCCGCCCGCTAAGGTCAAGATCGCCGAAGAACCCGAAACAAGTGGCGAAAGCGTGATCGCCGAATCTCCACACGAACAAAAACAACGTTGAGCTAGCTGGTGGTCGACCGCAATTACCAATTAATCGATTTTGGTGGCGGTCGAAAACTGGAATCCATTTCTGGCCACGTCGTCGATCGGCCTTCTCCGGCCGCAGATCAATCCAAGCGTTCTCTCCCAAGCGTCTGGCACAAAGCGGATTCGCGTTTTGATGCGGAAAAAAAGGCTTGGGTTCATCGAACGCCGTGGCCTGCCGACGCAACCGTTGATTGCGATGGATTCGTCATGCCCGTACGCCCGACGCCGTATGGTCACATCGGCCTGTTTCCAGAACAACAACCAAATTGGCAGTGGCTGCGAGATATCCAAACACTCGGAGTCGACCCCGGCGATAACGAACCAGCTAAAGCACTGAATTTGTTTGGCTATACCGGTGCGAGCACGATTGCGATGGTGTCGGCGGGGTTTGCGGTCGCGCACGTCGACGCCGCTAAACCCAATGTGCAATCCGTGCGATTGGCTGCCGAGTTAAATGGACACGCTGACGCGCCGATTCGATATTTGGTTGACGATGCGGCCAAGTTCGTCAGCCGCGAAGTACGTCGTGAAAACCGCTATCACACCATCGTGCTGGACCCGCCAGCTTACGGACACGGACCCAGCGGAAAAGCGTGGCGTTTGGAACGTGACCTTTGGCCGTTGCTGACCGAATGCGTCAAACTGATCGATCCAAAGCACTTTCGATTGCTCGTTACGGGACATTCACCGCAAATAGGTCATCCAGAAGTCGTGGATTTCTTTCATGAATCGACTGGCCACCTGGATTTGGACCAGTCCCGTTTGCGTATTGATGCTGGCAGGTCACAATTAGTGGATCAATCGGGACGCAAGTTAGACACCGGTTTTTTTGTCCGCATGGCTTACCCGAGGTAGGTTACCAGTTCGATGAACGCGATTCGCAACGCAAACCAGTTGATCGAATTGATTGAAAATGACGATCGCGTTGTCGTCGCGTTTTCCGGTGGCGTAGACAGCAGCGTCGTGGCAGCCGCCGCGAAGCGATCCAAGGTTGACGCGATTGCGGTCACCGCAAGATCACCCAGCGTCGCAAAGTGGCAACAGGATTGGGCGGTCAAGGTTGCCGCTGAGATTCAAATCGAACATCAATTCGTCGAAACCGACGAGGCGGCGCTGCCCGAGTATCAGCGTAATGATTCGCAGCGTTGTTTTTATTGCAAACAAACGCTGTACCAATCACTTGCTGCAATCGCGGCTTGCCAAGGCAACAAAGCAGAAAGTCGCGTGATTTTGTCTGGCACCAATGCGGACGACTTGGGCGATCATCGCCCGGGAATCCAAGCAGGAACGTTGGCCGGCGTCAAAACTCCATTGGCTGAATTGGGATTTGGTAAAAAGGAAGTTCGCGAACTTGCCGTCCACTTTGGTTTGTCCAATCACGATTTGCCCGCGTCGCCATGCTTGGCTAGTCGCGTTGCCTATGGTGTCGAAGTCACGCCAGAGCGACTGGGGCAAATCGAATTGGCCGAAGACTGGTTGCGGGCCCAGCAATTCAGTGACTGCCGAGTCCGATTGCATGCCGATTCGCTGGTTCGCGTAGAAGTCCCCCCGGCGGAGGTTGCCCGATTGATGGACCAGGGACTTGCTGCTGAAATGACGCGGCGTTTTCAGTCCATTGGTTTTCGCTACGTGACCTTGGATTTACAAGGACTGCGATCGGGAAGTCTAAATGACGCGTTGGTTGCGATTGGGACGAATCAAGATGACGTGTTAGAATCCAGATTCTGATTAGACTATTCGTACATGAAATGGGATCCGCTTTACGTGGGTGCCAAAATCCTTTGATGGTGTTTGCATTTTGAGTTCTGCTGACGACAACGAATCAAATCAAGAGGATCGAACCGACTCTGCTGCGAATAGCAACCCGTCCAATTCGATATCCAGCGCCAGTTTGGTTGGGGTGCGATTGGGCGACTACCAAGTGCTTCGCAAACTTGGCAAAGGCGGGATGGCCGATGTGTACGCGGCGCGTCACCTTTCGCTCGGTCGCGATGTCGCCATCAAAGTACTTCGCAGCGAATTTGCTCGCGACCAAGACTACGTCGCCCGTTTTCGACGCGAAGCCCGCGCTGCTGCAAAGCTAAATCACCCCAACATCGTGCAGGTCTATGATGTCGGTGACGTCAATGAAATCCACTTCATTGCACAAGAATTGATCGATGGTCAAAACTTGCGAGAACAGTTGTCATCGCAAGGATCACTGTCCACTGGGGACGCAATCAAGACGCTCAAAGCCGTTGGGTCGGCATTGCAGGCGGCATCTGAAGTCGGCATCACGCACCGCGATATCAAGCCCGAAAATATCATGCGGTCGTCGAGAGGTGACATCAAAGTCGCTGACTTTGGGCTTGCTCGATTAGGAGGCGACAGTGACGCGACGCGTGCCAATTTGACTCAAGCCGGATTGACGATGGGCACGCCGCGATACATGAGCCCCGAACAGGTGCAAGGAAAGGTGGCTGATGTCCGCAGCGATCTGTATTCGCTGGGCGTAACGATGTACCACTTGGTCGCAGGACAACCGCCGTTCGATGCGGACGAACCGCTTGCACTGGCGGTCAAGCATTTGCACGAAACGCCCGAACCGATCGATCGCATTCGCGGCAAAGACGACTTGCCGGATTGGTTGATCGCTGTGATTTCGCGATTGATGGGCAAGTTGCCAGAAGATCGATATCAATCTCCGCAAGAGTTGCTTGCTGCCATTGATGCCGAGACGTCTACCAGCGATGCCAGGTATGAAACGATTGGAACCGCTGCTGCCACGGTTCGACTGCAACGCGCTGCGGATGCGTCAGTCAGAAAACGCCGCTCGCGTGTTTTGCGTTGGGTTGCGATGTCGTTGCTGCCGATTCTTGCCGCCGCAGGTGCTGTCGCTTACGCATTGCATTTGCCAGTCAAGCGAGTCGACGAAATGTTGCATCCCGACAGTGCGATGGAACGCCATACGGTCAAAGAACAGTTTTGGGATGCAATGACCCTTGACGATGCAGAAGCCTGGATCGCGGTCAGCAAGTATTTTCCAGCGGATGCCTCGAGCGAAAATCGTGATTACTACGCCAAATCAATGATTCAACTTGCGCGAATGCAGACTAGCCAACATGAATATCGCGAGGCAGACAGAACTATCAGGCGATTGTTGACTGATCCACAAGTTGGCCGACGATTTCAGCTGATCGCTTTGTCGCGACACTGTGTGATTTTGGAAAAACTAGGCCTGAACAAGGAACTGCAAAGTGCAAAGCGGCAACTGTCCAGCATGCACAGCGAATTGAGCGAC
>CAZZDZ010000176.1:0-7624 GCA_964652675.1 uncultured Pirellulaceae bacterium | reverse complement strand
TGGGTCGTCTTCATTCTTGTCGCCATCATGGCTGTACCGATCGCGCACATGATGGACAAGAAAAAGGCGAGAGCCAGATTTGGCGATGACCACTTGGACGACGCGTTTGGCCAGATGGAGGACGACGACGCACTGCAAGACGTTCAAGAAGACAACAACATGGCACTCGAAGAACCTGAAGCGGTGGATGATTTTGGTGCAGAGCCGTTGGCAGCCGCAGATGGCTTCGATGACGACTTGTCGGCGTTTGAGTAAACCGGCTTTTTCAAGACAAAAACAAGCTACGGTTGTCATCAGAACGGCTCCTGCAGTGCGCATGAAAAAAGCGTGAAATGGATTTCCCATTTCACGCTTTCGTTGATTTCACAGAGGCCTCGGATTAATTCCCGAACATGACCAATCTTTTTTACCTAAGCCTCATTGAATCGCAATCAGCTTAGAAAGTGATGGCGATGCCAAGGTCAATACCTTGCACCCACAGACTCGTTTCGTCAACGTCAAACGCTGGTCGAGTGCCAAATGGTCCGTTGGTGTTTAATGGCGTTGGATCGATGGCACGATCAACTTGGTCACCAGCAAGCAGGATGTTGTCAAACAACATGAATGTGTAACCCACACTCATTTCGACGTGGTCACGGAATCGGTAACCGAGCTTGAAATTCATTTCAGGAACGAATGTGAATACATCACGCTCGAAAGTCCCTTGGTTGCCAAGCGCCAGTAGACCAGAGTTGGCAGCGGTACCGGGCAGCGGTGGTGTCACATCTGTGCTGCTACCTTGGATGGAAAGTGATTGAGAAACGTTTCCAATGTGGACTTTTGTCAGTGACCGAGCGAACCAGCGACCATTAGCGACGACGGCTTCAAAACCGATCTGACCACCATGGAACTCGTTTTCCGTATCAAAAATATCGTTGAACGTCCGAGTACGAGCCGTGTTGGCATTCAATGACGTGCTGCTGATTTGCAGCTCGTCTTCGATGCTGATGTAGCTGTAACCACCGATCAAATCCAGCTGAGAAGATTTGGTCGATCCCAAGTTGGCACGACCGTAGGCTTCTGCAGCAAACAAATCCAGTTGGCTGCTTGCTTGTACGCTGCCGCTGAAGTTGTTTTCCAGGTTCACCAGCAACGCGTCTTCGATGCCAGCGACGGTGTTAAAGAATGGACGTCCAATCGACTGACCGGTTCCAGGTCCGCTGATTCCAAAGCTATCTTCGTTTTCGCTGATCCACCAGAATCGACCACCAACGCCAAAGTTATCGCTCAAGAAAACTCCAACATCACCGCGATAGCCAGCCGAAAGCCCACCATTAAGATCTCCACCAAACACGGTTGTGGCAGTTGGCAAAGTCGGAAGCGTTCCCGTTGCCGATGTGGTCACCAACGCGGGAGAATTTCGATCTTGAACAAACCACAGCAGTGCTTCGTGACGAGCCCATCCGCTCTTGCCACACAAGCCAAGTGCACTTGCGAGCCCCTTGCCTTTGCCAAGCTTGCCAAATTTGCTGGCGCCACAGCCGATCGAATCGCATCCGCCGGCCGAATCGCATCCGCCGCCGAACATGGTGCCACAACCGATCGAGTCGCAACCACCGCAACCGCCTAGATTTAGACCGCTGCCAAGCCCTAAGCCGCAACCGCCAGATGCACATCCACCTGAGTCGCAACCGCATGATGGAGCTGCACAGCCGCCTGAATCACAACCACACGATGGAGTTGCATAGCTGCCCATCGATGCACAACCGGCCATCGTACAACTGCCGCCGCTCGCACAGCCACATTGTTGCACAGCAGGTGGGGCAACATGTAAAGGACGCAAACTAGCAGCAGGAGCTGCGTGTTGAATCGATGCTGTTTGGCGGACAGGTGACGTATTACGTACCGGTGCAGTCCGCTTGGCGGCAGCCTGGCGTGTCGCACGAACTGCCTCCTGCTTGGTCGCTGCAAAGTAGGCATCTTCGCGTGAATCTGGCACGTCGCCTACAAAAGCGACGGGTGTAACAAAGCCGTCACCGGCGTACTCAATTTCGTTTTGGTCGGCAGAAGCCGTTGTTGAGGCTGACAGCAACATTGCCGCCAGGGTCATGCCTCGTAGTGTTTTCTTCATTGTTTGTCTCGTTCCAGTCCGGGAATACTGTTATGACTGCTATAGGTGGATCGACTAATTCCATCGCTACATGCAGCACGTCCGGAATGAAACGCAAACACGGTGTAAACTTCCCAAGTTGACATGCGAATCCCGCGAAGTTTCTCCAGTATCGCGATTTTAATGGTTAGAATGGTGTTCGTTTCGGTGGACAAGATTGCTAGCCAATTCCATGAAGATCCAAACCAACAAAAAAAGCAGAAACTCAACGGAGTGTTTTGATGGCAACCAGTAATACTGGTCCGACGACTGATAGCGAATTCGAAAGTGCTGGCGAACAGTTGCCGGTCACCCAGGCTCCGGTTCCAGCGGCGATGCCAGAAGCGGCCGAAGTCGATCCGGCGGCTGACAGCGAGTCACGTAAACGATCCGGTGGTCGACACTCTGGCGGGCAACACAATGCGCTTTCGCCGTTTTCGCGGCAGGGTATCAGCCCAAGAATGATTCGTTGGCGGCGCAAGCTTAGCCAAGTCACTGGGTTTGAGCCGATTTTGCAGGCCGAAGACGACGCAGCGCTACGTAAACGTTCGCTCGCACTGCGCTACCGAGCCATGGCGGGAGAACGCCTTTCGTCAATATTGCCCGAAGGATACGCATTGGTCCGCGAGGCCGGACGTAGGGCGTTATCAATGCGCCACTATGACGTTCAGCTCATTGGCGGCATCGCACTCTATGAAGGTTGCATTACGGAGATGCAAACCGGTGAGGGAAAAACGCTCACCGCTACTTTGCCGTTGTATTTGCATTCGCTGGTCGGCAAAGGCGCCCATTTGGCAACGGTCAACGACTACTTGGCAAAACGTGACGCCGAATGGATGCGTCCGCTTTTTAAGTTGTTAGGTTTAAACGTAGGCATCATTCAAACAGACGATGACCAGCCCGAGCGGCGAAAATCATACGCAGCAGAAGTCACCTACGGGACAGCGAAAGAATTCGGATTTGATTTTTTGCGTGACCGCCTGCTTTTGCGTGCTCAAAACCGCCTGCAGACAGAAATGCTTGGCGACGGAGGCAGCTTATCGGGCTCCGGGGACGACACCGTGATGCGTGGTATGCACTTTTGTTTGGTTGACGAAGCCGACAGTATTTTGATTGACGAAGCTCGAACGCCGTTGATCATCGGTAGCATCGAAGACACCGTGCGCGATCAGATTGTCGAAACCTATCACTGGGCATCCGAGCACGCGTCCGAATATGAACTGGACGACCACTTCGAAATCGACCCGGAAACAAAACAAATCGAATTGACCGCCCGTGGTCGCCAAAAAGTCCGTTCGCTACCGAAGTCAGATTTGGTTCGCACCATGGGCTTGGTGGATTTGTACGAATACGCCGAACGCGGAATCAAAGTCTTTCGCGAATTTTTATTGAACCGCCAATACATCGTGCGACCTGACGACAAAGGTGTCGACGAAATCGTGATTGTGGATGAGTTTACAGGGCGACTAGCCGAAGGTCGAAAGTGGCGTGACGGAATTCACCAAGCGATCGAAGCCAAAGAGGGCGTCGAAATCAGTGTTCCAACTGGCCAAGCCGCACGAATCACCGTGCAAGACTTGTTTTTGCGATATCCCAATTTGGCGGGAATGACCGGTACCGCTTCGACCAGCGCCAGAGAGATGGCGCGAATCTATCGCACGCCAGTCATCTGCGTTCCAACGAACAAACCGCCAAAACGTAAACGATTGCCAGACCAAGTGTTCGGAACGATGTTGGCAAAATTCGAGGCAATTGCAGAGGAGGTTGCGGAAGTTCACAAGACAGGACGTCCCATTTTGATTGGCACGAAATCAATCGACAAGAGCGAAATTATCTCGAACCTGCTTAAAGCGCTCAACATCGAACACGACGTACTCAATGCCAACAACGTCGAAAGCGAGGCGGAGATTGTTTCGCAAGCCGGTCTGGAAGGCCGTGTGACGGTTGCGACCAATATGGCCGGTCGCGGTACGGACATCAAATTGGCCGACGACATCGAAGCCAAAGGCGGGATGCATGTTATCTGCACCGAATTGCACGACTCCGCACGGATTGACCGGCAGTTGATTGGACGTTGTGGTCGCCAAGGAGACCAAGGATCCTATCGCCAGTACCTTTCGTTGGACGACGATATTCTCAAAAGCGGACTAGGCACTAAAAAAGCCAAAGCCTTGAAAGAACGCGGTGAGTCGACCGAAGGATCCATTAACAGTTATGCAAAACTGTTTGGCCAGGCCCAGCGCAAAGTCGAACGAAAGCACTTTCGTGATCGAATGGTGTTAATGCACCACGAAAAAGAGCGAAAGAAAATGCAGCGTGAAATCGGCCAAGACCCCTATCTGGATACGCCAGACTAACAGCTCGTGAACGTCACGCGACTTGCCACTTGGGTCTTACCGATAGAATCGCAATCCAAAAGTGACTTCGTGCAGTCCGCCGTCACCGAAACTTAGCCCATTGCCGTTGCCATCAAGTCCTGTTGCCACCGAGCCGACGTCCAGGAATTGGTATTCCATATCGAACTTAATCGAGCCGGTCAGATCGATCGCAAGACCAGCGCCCAAGTTCCATGCAAATTTGGTCGACTCGCTTCGAGGAAAAGTCCCGGCAATGTTGGTCGCAGTTCCAAGTCCCAAGCCATTGATCAACGCGGGACTGTTGATCGCCGCCGAAAAATCAGAAACACTCCGATTGTGACTCAGGCCAAGGCCTCCGCGCAGATACGGAGTGAAGTGGGTTGGGTTGCGAAAATCGTAGAACAGATTTGCCATCACCGTCACCGAACTACTGCGCCCGTTTACACTCAAGATATCGTCGGCGAAGATGCCTTCACCATTCTCGATCGCATCTAACGATGATCGTCTCAGCCCGATTTCTGTCTCGAATCGGACGCTGCCAAAATCCCAGCCAAGTGCGTATCTGGCAACCGCTCCAGCGTCCAAGTCAAAACTGGGTAACCCATCGAATGCGTCGGCGATAAAACCAAATTGATTTGCGTTGGAGTCAGCATTGGCGAAACCCAAGTCCACGCTCGTGTAGCGACAAGCCGTAGAAAAACGATTCAAAAGAAAGCTTCCCATCGCCAAACCATTTCGGGCACAAAACCCCAATAGACCTGTCGACTTGTAGCCCGATTCTGATTCAAAACCGCAACTTGGCCCAATTTGGCAGCTTGGCCCGACACCACAAGTTGGTTCTGCGCCGCAACTCGCTCCGTTGAACGCGCCGCAACCACAATCGCATCCGCCGCTGGCAAAGTCACCAGAGTAGATCGGACCGGACAGGACCGAATGGGTCTGAGCTGGAACACTGTGAACGGGAACACTGTGAACGGGAACACTGTGAACGGGAACACTGTGAACGGGCTCCGGCAAACGCGGTGCGTTTAACCCAATCGCTGGACGGGGCGTCCCCAAATAGGGTGCTGCATATTGCCCAGCACCGTAGGGACCAGCATTGTAGGGACCGGAACTGTGCGGCTGGAAACTAGGTTGAAACGCCCCCAGCGGTGCACCTTGGCTGCCAAATTGATTTGGAATGCGCGTGTGGCTTTGTGCAAAACCTTGCGAGACCACGAACAAAGCGACCGCAAACGTTCGAATCAACAAGCCTGTCATCTGAATTGCCTGTAAGCGCAATGATCCCAAAAGAAGAACTCTTGTTAAGATTTATCGGCTGTTCCGGTTATTCCGGTCTGGCAAAGACTGCGGCCCGTCAAAGTTCCCGCGGACGACCCAGCTTATTGCTTGCATGCTGGTGCGTCGGGATGCTATCAAGAATTCGATCGGCTACTTTGCATATCCAGCCATCGGTTTGCCGTCGTCCTGCAACTTTCCGGTGGACCAAAGCAATCCGCGTACAACAAAATCCATGTAGCGACCATCCGCAACGGTTTCGTTTTGGTGTCCCAGCGATGTACTAAAGATCTTTGTCTTGTTGGGACCGTATTGATTGGTCCACGCGATCACGGCGGTTAACTCTTTGGGCTTGGCATCAGGGTTCTTTTTGAGCGTCTTTTTGTTCGGTGGCACCAATTGCTTTCCCGAAACCAATACGCTGGTTCCCGAATAGACACGTACGTTGTTGTACAGTTCTTCATTGCCCGTCTTCCAACCATCGAAACCTTTCAAGACGGGGTGATCTGATTCTGCGCTGATTAGATCAATCGGAGTTTTGGGGCCGTGCCCGGTCGATTGCAGGCCAATCATTTCGTACCACTTCGCGTTTTCCGCATCTGACTCCAAAGGAGATTTAAAGTTACCCCAACGATAGCTGTGCATCGCACAATGCAAATTTACCGCGGGCGTCCCGTTTTTGTGCGCCGCCAAAATACGATTGACGTAGGGTTTTTCGATCACGTTGGCCGAGCATTCGTCGTGAACGATCACATCGTACGCCTCCGCCCAATCATCTTTCTCGTAGATCTCAAACCTTGCCTTGGTTGTCGTGTCGCTGCTTAGCACGACCGTTACCGTTGCGTTTAGACGTGACTCGATGCCTTCCTTCAGCAGTTTCGTTTGCGTCTTGTAGTCGTGGCAGCAACCGCCAGCGACCAATAGAACTTTCAGCGGTTCTACCGACTCCTGAGCATACGAAACCGAAGGAGCCATCAAGGTGCCGGCGAGAAAGACCACAAAAGCCATCGAGGCTCTGAGGCAGAATCGGGCCGGCGTATTTAGGTGGGAGCGTTGTGGCATTTGCAATATCTAAAAAGGCGTAGGGGTGAAACAACGATTGTACGAATAGATTGTACAGACGATTGCCCAATGAAACATCGGAACGTCCATTCTAGATGCTGCCATCAACGCCTGCAGACCTTTTCGTCCACTTTGTGATTCGTCACCTTGGGGCATTTCACCCGAGACTCTACAATCCGCTGACTTGCCAACGATCTTTCCCAATTTTAGCTTCAGGTCCGCATGTCCAGCCGTCGCCGTGCCCGCGAAATCGTACTTCAACTGTTGTACGAAGCCGACATGAATAACTTACGAGAAGAAGACGCTGCGATCGCGTTCATCAAGTCGCGATTGCAGGGGCGCAAGGGGCTGACACAGTTTGCCAATGAATTGCTACAAGGCACATTGGCCAACCAAGCAGAGATCGATACGCATTTGTCGCGACTAGCTGACCGTTGGGCGCTGTCGCGAATGCCAGTCTCCGACCGAAATGTGCTGCGTCTGGGGGCATTTGAAATTCTATTTGGCGAGACACCAGATCGAGTCGCGGTCAACGAAGCGATTGTGCTAGCCAAACGCTACGGCAGCAAAGACAGCCCGCGATTCGTCAACGGAGTCCTCGACCGGCTATTAAAAGAAAAAAAGAATCCCCCAGTGCCGGAACCAGAGCCAGATCCTGAAACGCAACTCGATGTCGGCGATGAATCACAGCCGAATCCCATCGACGAAAATTCCCTTGCCAAAGAAGCCGACGAATCGACCGATCAATGATCAATCGCCAACCAACTTGCTCAATCCGTCTACTTTGCCGGCTTGGTCG
>CAZZDZ010000175.1:6463-12092 GCA_964652675.1 uncultured Pirellulaceae bacterium | reverse complement strand
TCTGAAACCCAGTTCGTCTGAAACCCAGTTTGCCCGAAATCAGTTTGCCCGACTGACTTTTCCCTTTTCCAAAGCTGATCCATGATTCGCCTGCTGCAAGGCCTGTTCGCGTCGATGAGCCTGGAGCGGAAATGCCTGCTCTTTTTTGGCTCTGCGCTGTCGGTTTTGATGTGCTGTGCGTTTTTCGTGGTCCAAAAACTGGGCAAAGAGCTCGTCAAGAATACGACTCGGCAACGGGCCCAAGACTATGGCGCCGGAGCCTTGGACCGGATACATGCCGACGCTGAATGGGCCAACCAATTTAGCGATGACAACATTGACGCGATTCGTCAGCGTGTTCAGGGCACTCATCAACTGTTTCTGAAAGGGGAACTGGAATTCAAAATCTTAGGTTTGGAAGACCAGTTTCGCTTCGACAACTTGCCCCCGGCCAACCAGCCAGCCGACGAACACGAACGGTTAAGGCTGGTCGATCTTGAGTCGCAATATCGAATCCAGCTTGCCCAACGCATCGCGGAAGATCGTCCCAACGTAACTCGCCCGTTGGACTTGGGGGAAAACGAATCGATGAGCCGCATTGGCTTGGGTGCTTCGGCGCCCGTGTTCAAGGACTTTGGACCGGTCGACGACCGATACATCTACTACAAGCCGGTGTTCCCAAACGTCAACTGCATTGGTTGTCACCAAATACTTGACTCCAATAAATCGCTCTCGCCGGACATGTCTTCACCGGACCTGGATCCGGTTGCCGAAGCTGCCCTGTATCCATTTCGTGTCGTTCGCGTCAGCATGCCGTATCACGACACGCAAGAAACAACTACTTGGATTCGTGCGATCATCATCGCATTAGCCATGTTGATTGTGGCGGTGACGTTGTTTGTACTTCACGCGATCGTTCGGTATTTGGTTTTGCAACCGCTGTATCACCTTCGCGATGTCAGCGATGCGATCACCCACGGCGATACCAACCAGCGCGCGGCGCTGGATACCGAAGACGAATTTCGGGAACTGGCCGATGCGTTTAACCGAATGCTGCGGCACCTGACCGAAACTCAAGATCAGATCCAAGAGGTCAACCAGGAACTGGATGGTCGCGTCGATCAACTGGCACAGTTGAACTTGCAACTCTACGAAGCTAACCGGTTAAAAAGCGATTTCTTGGCCAACATGAGTCATGAACTACGCACGCCGCTAAACAGCATTATTGGGTTTTCGGACGTCCTACAAGGCATCGAATCGCTGGATGACAAACAACGCCGCTACGCAGAGAACATTCAAAAGAGCGGACGACTGCTGCTGGAGATGATTAACGACATCCTGGACTTGGCCAAAGTCGAAGCCGGCAAGATGGAAGTACGCCGCAGCGAATTTGATCTGTCGCGGCTCGTATCGGCTCAATGCGATATGATCCAGTCGCTGTCCGAAGAAAAGAATATCTCCGTGTCGGTCGATGTCAGTGACGAATTTCAACCCGCCGTTCAGGATCCTAACAAGCTTGGGCAGATCCTGAACAATTTGCTCAGCAATGCGATCAAGTTCACACCCCAAGGCGGCATGATCACTGTCCGCGCTGCCGATTTGTTAGATGGCCGTTTCAGGTTGCAAGTGACCGATACCGGCGTGGGGATCGCCGAAGAAGATCAGTCGATTATCTTCCAAAAGTTCCGTCAAAGCCGCAAAGTGCTTGATGACGATGGGCTGACGCGTGAATTCTCTGGAACCGGCCTTGGGTTGTCGATCGTCAAAGAACTTGCCAAGTTGCTGGGCGGCGAAGTCGCGTTTGAAAGCGAACTTGGTCGTGGCAGCACGTTTTGGGTCGTTCTCCCTTGGCGACTGAGCGATCGAACGCCGGTCGATTTAATGCCGGTGGTTCCGACCGAAACCGAAACGACTCCCAACGCGAACGTGTGACGTAACCTGCGATTCGCAAAATCTACTTTTCTACTATTGAGTTCGTTGGATGAAAAAGGTCGAACTGTACACCGATGGCGCATGCAGCGGGAATCCAGGCCCGGGCGGCTGGGCATTCATCCTGCGATGCACCAAGACTCAAAAGGAACTCGAACGCAGTGACGGCGAACCCGAATCGACCAACAATCGAATGGAGCTGACCGCCGTGATCATGGGACTGCAGGCGCTCAAGGAACCCTGCGAAGTCACTTTGTTTGCTGACAGCACCTATGTCCTGCAAGGAATGAAGAGCTGGATGGCGGGCTGGAAAAAACGTGGCTGGAAACGCAAGGATGGATCAAAGCTGGTTCCAGTCAAGAACGTCGAGCTGTGGAAACAACTTGATGAAGCGATGCAGACCCACACCATCCACTTTGAACATGTCAAAGGCCACGATGGGCATGTAGAAAATGAACGGTGCGACGTTTTGGCAGTCGCCGCCTATCAGCGATATCTCACCAAAAAATGATCCGTAAAATGACTCGGAAAAGACGTTTTTCCGGGCTCGAATTGGGTGGAAAATCTGGATTGTTTCCTTCGCTGCGTTAGACACTCACAAAAGCCGTTTTTTCCTTGTAAAAACCGCTGATTCAGAGCGGTAGTCACGTCGCCAAAAAAGCTTCAAAAGCCTATAATACGGAGATCAAAACGCCATCCATTTTGGCTCCCTTTTCTACGTCTTTGACGCAGGTCTCCATGAGCGACGCCCCCACGCCGGAATCCACTCCAGAATCAGCCGTTAGCATGACGGCTCCCTCCGCCAACGACGAATACACCGACAAGGATTTGCAGCATCTGTCGGACCTGGAACACGTGCGAAAACGACCCGGTATGTACATCGGTGACACCTACACGCGCGGATTGCACCACTTGGTCTACGAAGTCGTCGATAACTCGATCGACGAAGCAATGGCGGGTTTTGCCAAATCGGTCGGAGTGATCGTACACACCGATGGTAGCGTCACCGTCGAAGACGATGGGCGAGGAATTCCCGTCACCGTCCACGAAAAATTGACTGCAGAGCTATCCGAAAAAATCGGTCGCGAAGTCAGTACGCTCGAAGGCGTGATGACCGTGTTGAAATTCGGCGGGAAGTTCGAAAAAGGTGCTTATCAAACATCCGGCGGTCTGCACGGTGTGGGTGTGACCGTGGTGAATTTCTTGAGCCAGTGGGCGAAATCAGAAGTCAGCCGCGACGGATTCACTTGGTCTCAAGAATACGAACGAGGTGTTGCGCTGGGACCGGTTCAAAAAGGCCGTGTAACCAAAAAAACCGGCACAAAGACAACCTTCAAAGCCGACAGCCAAATTTTCTCGGTCACCAAGTACAACTTCGACACACTCAACAAGCGTTTGCAGGAACTCGCGTTCCTTAATAGCGGCGTTCGAATCAAGTTTTTAGATGAACGCAATGGCGAAGGTGGCGATTTTCTCTATGAACGCGGAATCGTCGAATTCGTCGAACACCTCAACCGTGCCAGCGACCCACTGCATAGTGATGTGATTCAAATCACCGGCTCAAAAGACGGCGTGCAATTCGAAATTGCCATTCAATACAGCGTCGAATACACCGAGAATGTCCAGTCCTACGTCAACAATATTCACACGACCGAAGGCGGAACGCACGTATCAGGTTTCCGCAGTGCGATCACGCGAACCCTGAACAACTACGGCAAACGCGAAAACCTGTTTACCAAAGTCACGCCCAGTGGCGATGACTTTCGCGAAGGCCTGACAGCCGTCATCAGTGTTCGAGTCCCCGAGCCGCAATTCGAAGGCCAGACCAAAACGAAGCTTGGTAACAGTGCCGTCGACGGCATTATCAGTAGCAGCGTTGGCGAGCAGTTGGCCAAGTACATGGAAGAAAACCCGCGTGCTGCCAAAGCGATCGTCCGCAAAGGACTCTTGGCCGCCGAGGCTCGTGAAGCCGCTCGCAAGGCAAAAGATCAGCTCCGCAGCCGCAAAAACGCACTCGGTGGCGGCGGCCTGCCCGGTAAACTTCGCGATTGCATCAGCAAGAAAATGGAAGAGTGCGAAGTCTACTTGGTGGAAGGTGATTCGGCTGGTGGATCGGCCGAAGGCGGACGAATGCGTCAGTACCAAGCCATCCTGCCTCTTCGCGGTAAGATCATCAACGCTTACAAGAGCCGCGAAGCGAAGGTCCTGGAAAACAACGAAGTCCAGTCGATGATCCAAGCAATTGGTACCGGGATCGGTGCCGATCAGGATTTGACCAAACGGCGATACAACAAAATCATCATCATGACTGACGCGGACGTTGACGGTAGTCACATCCGCACGCTGTTGTTGTGCTTCTTTTACCGGCAAATGTATGAACTGGTCGCCAAAGGACACGTTTATGTCGCCCAGCCACCGTTGTTCCGTGTTCAAAAAGGTAAGAAACGGTACTACGTGCAAAGCGAAGAGGAAATGAAGAAGCAGTTGCTTGAACGTGGTTTGAAAGACACCGTGTTTGAAGCCGAAGATGGCCGTAGCGTCGAAGGCGAGGACATGGAAAAACTATGCACCACGCTGGCATCGATGGAAGAAGCGATCATTGCGTTAGAGCGGCACGGTGTCAGTTTGCGAGCTCACACGCAACGAATCGACCCGGTCACCAACAAGCTGCCGCCATTGATGCTGACCTACGGAAACGAGGAGCACTGGTTCTTTGACGAAGAGAACGTGGAAAAGCATCTCAACGAACACAACCTGACGCTTGATAACGAACAAGACGATGATAACGACGGCGAAATCAGTCCCGAAGAGGCCGCCGCCGCGGAAGAAGTCGCCAAGGAAGAAGGGAAAATCGTCGCCCACCTGACCGAACTACACGAAGTCCGAACGATCAATGCCGGTTTAAAGGATCTGTCGCCACTGGGCTTTGGCGTCGACGATTTGATTCCCGCAGAGCGAACCGGTTCGACAACTGCTCGCTTTGAACTGGTTCGCGGCGAAGATCTACGTCGCGCGGTTGGCGATTTGCGAGGCCTGCTGACGGAAGTCCGAGCGGCTGGTGAGAAGGGGCTGCAAGTCACCCGCTTTAAGGGGCTGGGCGAAATGAACGCCGAAGAACTGCGCGAGACAACGCTGGACCCCTGCAACCGAACGTTGGTCAAAGTGAACTTGAATGACGCAGGTGCTGCCGACGAAATGTTCCGTCTATTGATGGGCGACAAAGTCGAACCAAGACGCGAATTCATCGAAAAGCACGCGTTGGATGTGCGAAACCTGGACGTATAACCGCTGTTATTTCACGCTACCGATTTGTAGGATCCAGCGGCTTTGGGTTTAATTCGTTGTAATACTGACGAACTCGCGCGACCCACTGATTCGCTGTGATTTCCAATTCTGCAAAATCGTTTCGCGTTACGTCATCGATAACAAATCGATCCTGCTTGGCCTGCGCTTCCAGTTTGCTCGCCAAGTGGACTTCTTTTTCCGAGGCAACATAACTCAGGCAAGACTTGAGCGTGTGTACGACCTGATGCAGCCCATTAGTATTCTGTGTCTGTAATCGCGTGTTGATCTTCTGCAGCAGCGATGGGACTTCTTCCAAGAAAGCGGTACACAGCGAACTAACGACGGTAGGATCGTTACCCGCGTAGAGCAGCAACTGTTTTTGCCAAGCTGCACCGGCCTCGGTTTCCCTATTCGCCATTTCCCTGTTCGCCATTTC
>CAZZDZ010000175.1:0-6363 GCA_964652675.1 uncultured Pirellulaceae bacterium | reverse complement strand
TTCGCCATTTCCCTGTTCGCCATTTCTTGGTTCGCCTCTACGTTGTTCGCCATTTCGTTTCTTTGCTGTTGGGACCTGCGTTGTTCCAATCCGCAAAATCGGCATCACCGCAATTCACGATGCTAGCTGTAACGACACAGACAAACCAGTTGCGGGGCACATTAGTTGGCGGTCGATGTCAAAAGATATGGAAACCCTCAGCGAAGCGATCGATGTTTCAGAAAACTGAACACCTGTAACCGTTGCTTTGGAGGTAAATCGGACGGACCAAACCTTACAAGTGTTACAGGCTGATAATCTGCGAAGCTCCACAAGCATTACTTGACCAGAGTTTTTTGACTCTTGCCGTTTCTGCCATAGCTTTCAGTAGAGGAAGTGAGTCACTAGCTGATTCACTACCGAGACAACGCAACGCACTTTGGTGTCGAGCGAAGTTTCGGACAGCCCAACTCCCTGACAAAGGCAAACCACTTGAGAAGGTGGGACGCAAAGTCACGGGTCCGTGGGTTCAGCGAGCTTGCTTGTTGAGCCTCAGGATAGCCGGATCGCCATGGGAAATCGCGAAAGCAGAAGCATTTATTCTGTCGTAGTGATACCAAGGTGCGTTGAACGAGCGTCGGAGACGAGGCTGCCCCCCATTGGGAACCCATTCATGTTGAATTGGCCCTTTTAGTCATCGTCGAGTGTTTTGTCGCAAGATAGATCACTCAACCAATAGAGAATTAAAATGAAAAACTTCACAAACAGCATCGTTGAATTTCTTAAAGAAGAAGATGGCCCAACTGCAGTTGAGTACGCCGTCATGCTTGCTTTGATCGTCGTCGTTTGCTTGGCTGCTGTCGGTACTATCGGTACTAACGCAAATGCTAAGTTCGAAGAAGTTGGTAACGCGATCGGCGCTAACTAATTTCGGCGTCGCTCTTGCAGCGACATCGACGAGACAAAATCTCGGCGCCATGCCGATGCGAAGTATCTGCTTCGCATCGGTTGCGTCGGGTTTTTTTGTACAAACACTCACTGTGTTCATTTCGTGACCTAGGATTGAGTGTTAATTCCTTTTCGGCCAACGAAATCGTTGCGTCACCACCGTCTCTCACTGGGAGGCAAATCAATGAACTACCCACTCCTGCCTGCCGATGCTGCCGCCTATGCGTGGCAACTATCTTGCTGCTTCGTAACACTTTTGTTTGCGATGTTTAGCTGGATGATCGGACCTCGCTAAGAGTAACGACTCGAAACTGCCCATCGCACAGTGGCGCGGTTTTCATTTTCCAAAGCACCAAGAACAAAAAACTCCACACGGGGAAAAAGATGGAAACGCTAATTCAAGGTTTCACCGAAAACTGGACCGTTTGGTTCGTAACCGTTGTACTTATTGTTGCTGCTGTCATCGACGGCGCCATTTTGAAAGTACCAAACTGGTTGACCTTTCCGTTCATCGCAATGGGCTGGATTCATTGCACCATTCAAAGCGGCTTTGGATTCGAGGGCGGATTCCTATTCAGCCTTTGGGGAACAATCGTTGGCATGATGCTGCTATTGCTACTGCGTAACCGTGGTGGCATGGGAGCCGGTGACGTGAAACTGCTCGCCGGCGTCGGAGCCTGGTTGGGAGCAACCGTTACTCTCTACGCATTTGCAGCAACCGCAATCGTTGGCGGCATCATGGGAATGATCATGATTCTAAAGAGTGGCCAATGGCACAAACACTACGCAATGGCGTTGCAAATCATCGAAGAATGGAAAACGAAAAAGCCATCAGAGCTGTCAAAAATCGCTCGCGAGCGAAAGCCAACGATGTACTTGCTGCCATACGGAATTCCAATGGCAATCGGATCGATCGCATACTTCGCCCTTGCTGGCATGTTGATCTAGAGCAATTGGTTTTCAAAAAGCCAACCTTAACGATTAGGCGAGGACGCTCACTTGGGGCTTCCTCGCTAATTGTATGGACGGTAGGTCAGTTTATGACTCAGTTGAAGTTTAACCAGAAACGTCGTCGATGACTCCAAAGACGCAATCCGTCCCGCGATAGCATTACCGCGGTTTCCTCCCACACATCACCCCGTCCGCAGATCCTCTTATCATGCGAAATAAATCACTCTTCCTACTGTTGGCTTGCGTTTGCGGAACCGTTGCTGCCATTGGCGTCAGCAAGTGGATGGAAGCAAACACTGGCAATGCAGTCCTAGAAACTGTTGAAATTTTTGTAACCACTCAAGCAATTTCTGCGCAAGAAGAAATCACCGCAGACAAAATCAAGCTTGAACACTGGCCAGCCAATAAAGTGCCCCAGGGATCGTCAAACGATCTGGCTGAATTACAAGGCCGCTACGCCAAGCAGTCGATGTACGCTGGCGAAATAGTGATGTCTGCCAAGTTAATGAACGAAAAAGACGATGTGATCGTCCCCCAAGGCTTCCGCGTTGTACCGATGCCTGCTGGCAAAAGCGGTATCGCAAACTTGGTCAAACAAGGCGACCGCGTTGATGTCGACGCTTATTTCACCAAGAGTGATTTGATTCCAGCATCTGGCAACAAGCCGATCTTGGTGGGAGTCAAAGTATTCGCAATCGACGGAAAAACAAAACGCGATCCAGATGAAAAGAAGCTCAAATCGGCACGCACCATTTCGCTTCTGATTCGCAAAGCAGACTATGACGCCTGGGTTATCGCCCAGCAAAACGGCGAAGTCTCGCTAAGCATGGGCAGCACCGGAACCTACAGCGACGATTTGCCGGAAGAAGAGGCAAGTGCAGAAGCGCAAGCAATCGTGACTTGGATCGCAGATCACAAGGCTCAGAAAGACCGAATGGAAGCCGAAGCTCTTGCGGCAGAAAAGGCAAAAGCCGCCGCTGACGCCGCAGCCAAAGCAAAAGCAGCAGAGTCAGGCGAACCTGAACCTGTTTCACGCAAAGGCGTGTTTCGCACAACGAAAATCGTCGAGGGTCGCCTCGTCGTCTACGAATGGACCCCAGGAGATCCCGTTCCACGCGTTGTCGCAGACACAGGGCCAGGCCAGCTAAACGTTGATCTGAACTCTCTCGAAGAAACACCACCCGCTACAGATGAAGAAGCCAGTTATCTGAATGGTGAAGGCAGCCCATTTTTTCAACCAGGCGAGTAAAATCCCGGTTTAAGAAGCAAATGGTAAAACACGGGTACTTTACCGCCTGTGTGAACATGACTGATGAATTCGCGCAGGAATGCCGAATTTATCGTAATAGCGACACTACTTTACCTGTTACCCGCACAGGACCCCGGTTGGAATAGGCAAGGATGCTGAATCCCAAACGGTATCGAAAAGTTCGATAAACGGTCCCCGCAAGGATGCACCCGCGATGGAAACGACCCGTACGTCGGCCAAATATGCCGCGTTTACATTGGTTATTTGCCTTTTGGCGACGTCAACTGCCAATCTATACGCAGAGGGTCCGTTGGCCCTCACATCTACAGCTTCTGCTGCTACGCATGATATCAATCAATCGGTAGAGAGATTGGAATTGCTGGTAAAGAGCAGTCGGATTCTGACGCTCCAAGCTCGTATTCCAAAATTCCAGGTTCACAACGAAGAAATTCTAGGGGCAACACCAGTCTCGCAGAACCAAATTCAGGTCTTTGCCAAAACGCCGGGTTCCACTCAGTTGAATTTGTGGGACACCAACGACAAACTCTATACCGTCAACGTAACTGTGTTGGCTGACGCCCGCGAAGTCGAAGGCGTTTTGAGCACTCAATTGCCGCTGGCAACGTTGAAGGTCATGCCTGTCAACACCAGTGCAATTGTGTCCGGCTACGTGACCAGTGCAGACGATGTTGATCGTGCGGTCGCTATCGTTGAGCAGTTTTACACAACGGTGGTCAACAATATCAAAGTCGTTGGTGTTCAACAGGTGTTGTTACACACACGAATCATGGAAGTCTCGCGCACAAAGCTTCGCGACTTGGGTGTTGACTGGGCTTTTATCAGCAACAACTCCTTGTTGGTTAACGCTCCAGGAAACTTGATCAGCGCACCGGTTAGCACCTTGGCCGGTGCCATTCCAGAAGCGGACGCTGCAAACGTGCGAATCGCGTCAGGCAACTTTGAAGCCCTGATTTCCGCTTTGCGTCAATCAGACATGCTCAAGTTCTTGGCTGAACCAACTGTCGTCGCAACCCATGGTCGCCCCGCAAGATTCACAGTAGGCGGTCGTGTCCCTTACATCGTGCCATCAGGCGACGATGCGGTAACGGTCGCATACGAAGAATTTGGTACCTCTGTCGACTTCCTGCCATTTGTGGTCGGTCCCGGACGAATTCGCTTGGAAGTTCGCCCCGAAGTCAAAGAGGTCGACGATTCCAACGGTATCGAAGCCGCTGGTATTATTGTTCCAGCTTTCAGCCAACGATATGTCGAAACCGCAGTTGAACTACAGGCTGGTCAAACATTCGCGATTGCAGGTTTGCTGCAAAGCCGAACGGAGTCACAAATTCGCGCAACTCCATTCTTCGGCGAATTGCCGTACATCGGCACACTTTTTCGCCGCGTCAGCGAGCGTCGCAATGACATCGAACTGTTGATCACCGTCACACCAGAATTGGTTGATGCAATGGATCCGCACGAAGTACCCGTTGGTGGACCTGGACTAAACTCCTCATCGCCAAGTGATAAAGAACTGTATTTCAAAGGTCACATCGAAGTTCCCAATCTGCTAGGCGGCGACGGATGTGCACCTGGTCCAAACAGTCTTAACGCTGGCAACTCAGGTTTGTTGCATGACCCGACTCAAACGGGCACGGCTAACCGTATCGCACCTAATTACGCTGGCCAAAACGGTGCATTCAATGGTCAACACATTGGAGGCCAGTACACAGCACCACACCAAATGTTGCCTCCAGGAGCAATTGTACCTGGTGCCCAGCCTACCGTAGTGGGAGAGGGGATTTCCATCACTGCTCCACAGCTCCCCTAACGCAGTTGGATCAAACGACAGGGCAGAGTTCTATCAAGCAAATGCGTCCGCCGGTTTTGAACAATCAAAACCGGCAAGAATTCTCGCTCCACCGCGTGAACAACACAAACAAAATTTATCAGCATTAAAGCGATAAAGAACTTATGAGCAACGTACTAAGAATCGCATTGGTTGACCCCAATGACGCCACTCGTGAATCTCTGAAAGCAATGCTTTTGGGGATGGAAACGGTTTGGCTAGAAGCCGATTGTTCGAGGTACGAGTTTTACTCCGATGTCATCGAACAAACACGTCCCGACGTCGGCGTCGTCTCGCTTGATTCGGATCCCGAGCGTGCAATCGCTCTGATCCAACAGCTGGCAGAAGAAGCACCTGAGACCTCTATTCTGGCCGCGAGCGAGAACACAGATGGACATCAGATTCTGAGGACCATTCGCGCCGGAGCGAGTGAGTTTTTGACATTGCCATTGGCGATGGACGACCTGAAAAATGCTTTGGAGCGTGTTGGACAGCAGAAGTTTGGATCGACCGAAAGCGGCAGCCGTTCGTGCGATGTGATCGCCGTTGCCGGAGCCACTGGCGGGGTCGGTACAACCAGTACGGCGGTCAACCTTGGTTGCATTCTGGCCGAAGACACCCGCAACAGTGTTGCTCTGATTGACTTGGACGTTGCACTTGGTGACGCAGACGTTTTCTTGGACGCGATTCCAGATTATACCCTTGCGGATGTTGTTCAAAATATTTCGCGATTGGATATTCAGTTGCTCAAGCAATCGCTGACCAAACACTCTAGCGGACTGTATCTGCTACCACGGCCAGTCGAACTGCACGACACAGCCGCCATCACCGAAGAAAGCGTGCGAAAAGTTGTCGGATTGATGAAGGCATCGTTTTCACACTTGATTATCGATCTTTCCAAAACGTACAGCGCTGCGGACATGGCAGCGATCGAAAGTGCAACAAAGGTCCTGCTGGTTACCCAGCTAGATTTGCCGTGCCTGCGAAACGTGGTTCGCCTAATGATGTCCTTCGAAGAAATCGATGGCATGCAGGACAAAGTGGAAATCGTTGTGAACCGAGCCGGCTTGGACTCCGGGCAAATTAGTCTCAAAAAGGCCAAGGAAACGCTCGGCCGCGAGATCTTTGCACTCCTGCCAAACGACTATCGAACGATGGTCGAAGTACGCAACAACGGTGTGCCGTTGATCACCCAAGCTCCCAAAGCAGCGATCACCCAATCCATGCGTGTTCTTGCCGCGAAACTGGGCGGCGAAAGTTTGGAAACTGCCGAACAGGAACCAGAAGCAGCCGCATCGTCGACAAGCGGTTGGAAAAAATTCTGGCCTGGTGCCGCCAAGCAGTAGAACCGTAGCGGAAGTCGTCAAGACTTTCGGCAGCCCTGGTTCGG
>CAZZDZ010000174.1:0-12158 GCA_964652675.1 uncultured Pirellulaceae bacterium | reverse complement strand
GCGGTTGATTGCCTGACTTATACGGTCATGCGCTAGATTCACTTGCTGGCGCTGCGTGCTGGTAAACTCTGACCCACATAGCGCTACCCACCCACATAGCGATCGTACAATACTCTTGCTTCGCTGATGTCGGTTGTGCCCGTAACGATTACTCGCCCGTCGCCGAATAACGTCAAGCTGCGCTCTTGATCAGGGAACAAGCGAACAAAGAACGGTGTCGACTGAACACGCCCTATGGATTCCCAGCGCTCTGCGATCACGGACAAGTCGATTGCGCCAGTCGTTAAACAACTGATCTGAACCGCGTCACGGCCACACAAAATACCGTCGGATGTTTGCCCTCGATCGCCATCAAGAAACTCCAGGTTGCGTTGGTCGCAGGCGACACAGTTGGCGTTAAGAAGTGGCTTGAGGCGAATTTCGCGAATCCGATTGTTCCACAAGTCAACTGACAACAGCGACTCGCGTACTGCAGCTCGGTTGCCTGACAGCCACTTGATTGCTTCGGTCACTTGCAAACTGGCGATCAGGTGAGTTGCTGAACCGATCACGCCAGCTGTATCGCAGGTGTCAACCGCTGCGGCCGGAGGCGGCTGGGGTACCACGCAGCGAAAACACGGAGCACCATGACCAGAAAACAAACGCACTTGGCCAGTCGCTCCCACGCAGCCACCGTGTACCCAAGGCGTCGCAGTCGAAAGCGACCAGTCATTTAACAAAAATCGAATTGCGAAATTGTCTGCTGCGTCGATCACTAAATCGACGTCTTGCAGGAAACCGCGAATGTTCTCGGTGGTGATGTCGGCGACGATGGGTTCGATTTCGATGGACGAATTGATTTTTGCGAGGCGTTGCGATGCAGCTTGTGCCTTTGAACGAGCCTGCTGGGCATCGGTTTCATCAAACAACGACTGCCGCTGCAGGTTGGTCCATTCGACCACGTCGCGATCGATGATTTTTAAATGTCCGACGCCCGCCCGCCCAAGCAATTCAGCCGCAACGCTGCCGAGCGCGCCACACCCCAACACTGCGACTCGCGAGCCGGCAATTTGAAGCTGGCCATCCGCACCGATCGGCGCAAATTGGCTTTGTCGGGCATAACGGTCGGGGCTTGGCATTCGTTGTCGCAGTCAGATGGAAATCAAAAGGCCGTTCGCGGTTTAAACGACGACTCGGTACGATCTTGTCTGCTGATTCGAGTTGAGACAAGCCATGCCTGATGCAAATAGCCATTTGAAACCCAACATTTCCCTGCTTCGCGAGCGTGCCGAGCTACTGCGGGAGCTCCGAACATTTTTTGATGGGCGTGGCTTTTTGGAAGTCCAACCGCCCTGTCTTTCGCGAGATTGCATCGTGGACGCGTACATCGATCCATTACAAATCGAAAGTCGCCAATTCGCGCTGGCGGATCAGACACTACCGCCAACGTATTTCTTGCAGACATCTCCTGAGCTGGCAATGAAACGCATGTTGGCTGCCGGTGCTCCATCGATCTATGCCATCACCCCCGTCTTTCGCGCCGGAGAAAGTGGTGCCACGCACAACGTCGAATTCACGATGCTGGAGTGGTACGACGTCGGTGCGAACTTGGAAAGCGGCGTCCAGCTACTATGTGATTTGACCACACAGATCCTGTCCAGCGATCAATGCACTGTCACCACCTACCGCCAAGCGTTTCGCGACTACGCATCAATCGACCCGATCGATGCAAGCTTGGAACAAATTCAAGTTCTGGCTGCGGATTGCGATTCAACGTTGGCACAATCCATCGGCGATGATCGAGATGGATTGTTGGATGTTTTGATGAGTGAAAAGATCCAGCCATCGTTGCAGCGACCAACCATCGTGACCCACTATCCAATCAGTCAAGCGGCTTTGGCAAAAGTTTCGGCCGATGATCCGAGTTGTGCTGCGCGTTTCGAGTTGTTTGCGAGCGGCGTTGAACTCGCCAACGGCTACGACGAATTGTTGGACGCACAGGAATTGATTGTTCGCACCAAGACGATCAATCAAAAACGGATCGCCAATGGTCGCCGTACTTTGCAGCTTCCCCAAACACTGATCGATTCGATGCGCAGCGGTTTGCCTCAATGTGCTGGTGTGGCGCTTGGGGTTGATCGTTTGCTGATGGTACGTGCAGGCGTGAACAAAATTGAACAAGTGATTCCTTTCACAAGCGGTCGAGCGTGAGAGTAATTTCAGCGGAAAAGTCTTTTGCAGTTTAAAAACAAACAAAATTACGTGCGATGACTCGTTCCGTGTAAAATGAAGGACTCTTCTTATTGACCTCACTTGCAGGGGAATGGGTTCATGTCAAAAACCGCAGTAAGCACAAGGCAGTTAGCCGTTAACGCGGCTTTCATGAAAGAGATCAAGGATGACAACCAGCATCTTAAAACGCTTTGGGATCAGATCGTTCCCATTGCGACGCACAGCCAAACGGCGGTCAATCATTGGTCGCAGGTGGTGATACTGTTGGGTGAATTGCGTGATCAGTTGGCGATACATTTTTCGCTGGAAGAAGCCTATGGGTATTTTGACGAAGCGATCGATACCGCACCACAATTGTCAATCGTTGCGGAGTGCTTGCGCAATGAACACGGTAAGCTATTCGAACAGATTCGTGATTTAGCCGACGGTGCCGCAGAAGTAAGGAGCGACCAAGTCGAACGGATTGCCACTTATGTGGAGTTGTTTCAAAATTTCCGCAAGCATTTTGAACGGCACGAAGAAGCGGAATTGAAAATGATCCTCCAGGCAATGGACGACGACATTGGCGTCGGAGACTAGCAAAGCCGAAATGAACTTTGATTATCTGGGCGAGCGACTTGACCTGCTGCGATCCGAAGGCCGATTGCGTCAGCTTGTTGAGCGAAGCGCGACGGGAACGCGCATCGTCGAAACGGATGGTCGCGAATACGTCAACTTTGGCGGCAACGACTATCTTGGGTTGGCGGCCGAGCGTTCGGCGTCGCCGTTATCAATCGGCAGCACCGCTAGCGCGCTTGTGTGTGGTTGGACGCCTTTGCACCAACAACTTGCCGACCGAATTGCGCAGCTAAAGGGCACTGAATCGGCGGTCCTGTTTCCAAGCGGGTTTGCTGGCTGTAGCGGGACCATCGCAACGATGGCCGAAGAAGGCGATTTGATTCTAAGCGACGAGTTGAATCATGCATCGTTGATCGATGGTTGTCGATTGAGTCGCGCAGAGTGTGTTGTCTATCCGCATCGCGGTGTTCGGGCGGTAGAACAATTGCTGAAAACAAAACGCAGTCAATTCAATCGTGTTTGGTTGGTGACCGATAGCGTTTTCAGCATGGATGGACACGTCGCGCCACTGCGATCGCTGTGCAAGTTGGCAAAGCGTCATGATGCGACGATGATTGTTGACGAAGCACACGCGACGGGCGTTTTGGGTGAAACCGGATCGGGGCTTTGCGAGGCGCTGGGAGTGAAGGATCAAGTTGCGATTCAGATTGGTACGCTTAGCAAAGCCATCGGTTGCCAAGGCGGTTTTGTTGCGGCACCCAAACTGGTGGTGGATTACTTGATCAATCGATGTCGGACGTTGATCTACAGTACGGCGCTCGCGCCGCCGGCGGTCCAAGCGGGGATCGATGCGCTTGATTCGATTCGTGATGAACCACAGCGGCGCGAACATGTCCAAGCGATGTCGCGTCTGATTCGTGAAAGACTTTCGATTGACACCGATGCGATCGAAAACGGTGTTCCGATCATTCCCGTGTTGGTTGGATCCGACGCAAAAGCGGTGGAGCTTTCTGCGGCTCTTAGTGAACAGGGGTTCTTTGTTCCGGCAATTCGACCGCCAACTGTCCCGGTGGAAACCGCTCGGCTGCGAATATCTGTTTCCGCGGCACACGATCAAGAAACGGTGGAGTCTTTGTTGAAAGCCTTGGAAGATTTGCTGCAAAGCAAATAGCGGCTCGATACAAATAGCAGCAGAAGCGATGCATAGAGAGATGGTGGATGGGAATTTGTTTTCCATTGGGCGCACGGGTAAACCATAATTGAGCCTTCGAAAACAGCGATTCTGCAGGGAAAATTACGTTCTTGCGCAATTTACCTAAGAAACCATGCTGTAGTTCGTTAAATCGATATCGCCGTTGTCAGTTCGATATTGCACTGCCATTTACGGTTCTCCAACCGAATACTTCTCCACCGGACATCATGTCATGAAAGCCTACGCACGACTTGTCTTGCAGCTAGTCCTAACCGGCATCTTTTTTACCTTTCACACAAGCGGAAATTTAATGGCAGAGCCGATCGGTTTGATGGAGAAATACGCATTGGCGGCAGACCGCGATGCAATGCTCGCGGAGTTGATCCCCGGCAGCGAAGACTACTTTTTCTACAACTGCCTGCACTCACAAACCATCGGTCAGCTTGATCGTAGCGAAGCGATCATCAAAGAGTGGTTGGCGGCCCACAAAGGGCGCGAGACTCCGGCGATCCAAGGCATGTTGGATCGGCAGCGATTGCTAACTTACAACGAATCACCACAACGCACGATTGACTATCTGATCAAGCGATTGGGTATCCAACACAAACACGCGCCACCAGTCGTCAAAGGCGAACGCCGATTTGGCAGCGAAATCAATGCAGCGGAGTTAGCAGTCGACAAACTGGTCAAAGACGCGTTGAACCGCAACGATGGATTAAAACCCAAGGGAATCGCCTACTTGGCCGAACTCTATCGCTCCGGCAAAACGGCTGGCCTAAAAATCAATCTGCACGAATTTTTGAAGCGTGTTGATGGCCCTTACATCAAAAACTTGGACGAACTGGTTATCAAAGAACTGGCTAGTCGCAAAGCAAAGGATCGACGCTTCGGTGATCTGAAAGCGCACAGTTTGTTGACGCTGGCCGAACTGGATCGCGTTGCTGCTGCGGTCACAGAAGTCGCCGATGATAATGCCTTTGTCAGCGCAAGGCTTCGGCGATTACGGCCCGATGGCGATAGCGACCCCAGTCAACAGCCAGAGGTCCGCTTGGACTATCTCAAACGCGTTGAATCCTACGCGCGGACGTTGCCGCAAAGCTACAACTCGCTCAAAGCCTGTGCGACGTATCGTCTGTTGGAATCCAACTTGGCTGCTGGCGTCTTCGATCGCGAACTGTTCCTGCGGTATCTGCAGTTACCGCGAAACAGCCCGATCGTACACGTTGTTTGGGCGCGACGGTCGCCCCGCAAAGCTAACTTGGGCGACAATTTCATGGACATGGCTTTGCTTTCGCCGATTGGAAACGAACAACAGCTCGTTCGTACCTACCTGGAACACTTTCTGCGCGATGCAAACGACACCTCTGCATTCGATCAATACTTAAAGCCAGAGTATCTACGGCAAGTATTCGCCGAAACAAAACTGATGGCTGGCATCGGTCGCGAAGAGGACTGGTACAAAACACTCAATGCGTCACAGCGTCAATCCATTCGTGACCGCGTCACGCTGGAGCTTTCACCGCAAAACAAAGTGCGTTTTGGTGAAGATGATCCAGCAGAATTGATCGTTGACGTCAAAAATGTGGACGAGTTGGTCGTACGTATCTACGAAATCAACACGCTTTCGTATTACCGAACGCACGAAAAACCGATCAATACCGACATCGATCTGGATGGTTTGATTGCGACCGCCGAACAGAAAATCGCGTACAACCAACCACCGGTACAACGCCACCGCGAAACATTGAAACTGGATGAGATCAGCGGACGTGGCGTTTGGATCGTGGACCTGGTTGGCAAGGGAGTCCGTGCGCGAGCGTTGATTCGCCGTGGCCAAATCAATCATATCGATTCCGTTGTCGCTGACGGAATGTTGTTCACGATCGTGGACGAAAACAACGCGCCGATCTCAGGTGCAAAGATGTTGGTCGGATCCCAGGAATTCGTAGCGAACGAAAAAGGGCAAATCGGATTGCCGCCCGTCTCCAAACGAGTATCACGACGCGCGATTATTTCTGATGGCAAAATCGCTCAACAAGTCAGATTTGAACACTTGACCGAGAGCTACCGCTTGGATGCCGGGATGCACATCGATCGCACGCAACTACAAAGCGGCGGCAACGGCACGTTGTTAATTCGCCCACGCCTAAGCATGGTTGGGCAGATCATCGACCCGGCCTCGTTAAAAGAGGTATCAGTGCTGATTCAGTCCACTGACTTGGAGAACGTGTCGTCAACCATTCAGTTAGAAGACCTGGAGCTGGATCAAAATTCGGAGCTCGAAATCCCGTTTCGTGTTCCACCACGGCTTTCCAGCTTAAGTGTGACGTTATCTGGCAAGATTGATGGCATCGCGGACGGTCGAAATCAATCGCTGCAAACCAGTCGCAATTGGAATATTGCTGGCGTTCGCAAAACGAATCACACCCATGATGTGTTTTTGACTCGGGACGATGACAAGTATGTCGCCGAAGTCCGAGGGCGTACCGGTGAACGAGTGGCCGGGGCGACCGTCAATGTTTCGCTGGTGACCGAAACGCGCAACGCACCGGTCGATCAAGTCTTGCAGTCAGATGACAAGGGACAGATTGATCTTGGTAGCTTGCCGGGTGTCACGACGATTCGATACAGCATTCCTGGTGGGATGAACCATTATCGCGACTTGGAATTGGATCGAGTTGTTTGGGCAAACGAGATTCACACGACGACCGAGCGAAGTGTGCAGTTGCCGCTGGCCAAAGCGATTGATGATGCGACAGAGCACTATCGGTTGTTGGAAATTCGTGGCGGCCAATATCACTTGGATCGAACCGATCAACTGAGTGTCGCGAATGGGTTGTTGACGATTAAACCGCTGGCTGCCGGTGACTATCAGCTGATCAATCGCGAAGATGCAAGCAGCACACAGATCGCGGTTGTCGCTGGTCGCGAACATGGATTGGTTGTCGCGGGCACTGTTAGGCACCGAAGTGTTTCGCCAAACCAACCGCTTGGAATCGCGTCCATTGAGCAAGGCGACGACGGCATCCAAATCAAACTTTCTGGCGACGCACAATTTGCACGCGTCCATGTCTACGGCTCGCGGTATTTGGATTCAATCGATCCGATGACGCAACTGGGTTTGCCACTGCCTGGTTTGACTGGTCGTAGTGTTGCACTGCAACGATGTGGATACGTCAGCGGAATGCGCTTGGGTGACGAATACCAATACGTTTTGCGTCGACGCTACGCGGCAAAGTATCCAGGTGTGATGCTGCCGCAACCAAGCGTGATTTTGAATCCGTGGGAAACCGAAGAAACGACCAACGCCAGTCAAACCGCCGCCGCAGGAGACGCTCCGATGGCAGCGCCCGGTGCCGCTGCTCCATCGCGTCTTGAACGGGCAAGACAACAAGCCGCCAAACGAGCCAGCGCTGTTGCATCCGACTATGATTTTTTGGCAGATCCAGGCGTTGTCGTCAGCAACTTGCAGGCCGATGACAACGGCGTCGTCACGATCCCGGTCGATGTGATCAAAGGATTGCCGATCGTCCAGATTATCGTCAGCGATCCGGCAACCCTGTTACAGCGGACGATTACTGCGCCACTGCAAGACATCGAATCGGTTGACTTGCGTTTAAGCAAAGCGCTGACAGCCAACAAACCACTTTCGTTTGAACGTGCCGTTTCGATTGTTTCTAAAGAAGAACCGCTAGATCTAAAAAGCCTTGGTAGCGCACAAGTTCAAGTCTACGGCAGTGTCGGTGCGCTATTCAAACTGTACAAGACGTTGGTTAATGATCCGCGATTAAACGATTTTGACGATCTGGCTTACTGGCACAAATACGATTCCGAAACCAAGCTGAGCGCCTACTCGCGTTTGGCCAGTCACGAGTTGCACTTGTTTCTGTGGGCGCACGATCGAGAGTTCTTTGACGAAGTCGTTCGTCCCTATCTGGCCAACAAGAAAGAAAAGCAGTTTATTGATCGTTGGTTGCTCCAAGAAGACCTTTCGCGATACACACGTTTGTGGCAATACAACCAGCTCAACGCGGCAGAACGTGCTTTACTGGCAATGCGATTGCCGGATTCTCGTGAGACGATTCGGCGTGAACTGAACGAAGTCGTTGCGAAGCAAGATGAGAACTACCAGGAAACACGCAAGCAAATCGAATATGCGTTGTCCACTGGCGGAATGCTCTCTGGGGATGAAGATGGACTTCAAGAACTTTCCGTGCTGGGTCTAGACCTTGCGAAGGACAAAAGTCGTTCACTTCGGTTGAGGGATTCGGATTCGGACGAGTCTGATGCAGAAAGCGAGGCAATAGACGACGGCTTGTATGCGCGAAGACCTGCTGGAGGGTCTGAACGCCTGTCGCGCAGCAAAGCCTTGGGAAGGCAACAGAAAAACGTGCTAGCCAAAAAGAAAAGCGAGTCAATGTTTGGCCGTCGCGGCGGCGTTGGCTTTGGCGGTGGCGGTGGCGGTTTTGCGGGCAAGGCGTTTGGGTTCTACCAAGAACTGGACGCAACGAAACAATGGGCCGAGTCAAATTGGGATCGTGTTCGCACCGTTGGAGGGCCTTCGCCGGCCAGCTTGATCAATACAAATTCTTTCTGGGCAGACTTGGCCAACGGAAACCCCGATCAGATCAAAACCAGCAAAAACTTGTTGCGTCCGATGCAAAATCGGCACAGTGTTTTGATCGCCATGGCGCTATCAGGTTTGCCGATGCAAGCTGGCGAGATTGGATTGCCGACCGAAGATGACCAAAATTATGCTCCCGAGCACCCAGTCGCGATCGTAACGAAACGATTAAAAGAACTAGAGCCGGCCGAAGGCGAAAGCGGAATTTTGGTGGGCCAACGTTTCACGGAAACGAACCAGAGGTCCGGCAGCAAGCAAAATGTCAACGAAGAGCCAAAGGAATTCTTGGTGGGCGTTGCTTACAGCGGTCAAACGGTGGTTTCCAACCCGACGGCCGAGCGAAAAACGGTGGATGTATTCTGGCAAATCCCAGCCGGCAGTTTGCCGTTGGCCGCAAGCCAAACGACCGACAGTAAAACAATCGTGTTGGAACCGTTCGCCGTTCAAGCGATCGAGTATCGATTCTATTTCCCGCTAAAAGGCGAGTTCGTCCACTATCCCGCGACAATCGCTAGCGAAGGCAAATTGCTTTCGCGCGGTAGCGAAAAGACATTCACCGTGGTCGAGCAAGAAACAGAAGACGACCGCGTGACCTGGGAAAAAGTCGCTCGAACGGGATCGCCCCAGGAAATCAAAACGTTCTTGGCCGAAACGAATCTGCGTGACATGAATTGGATGTTGGTCGCTCACCGCATGCAGGATCAGGACGTCTACAAAACAATCATCGCGGCGCTTCAGGACGCGAATTTGCCGATCACGGATCTGTGGGCGTATTCGTTGTTGCACCGCGATGAACCTGCCATGAAAGATTATTTGGCGACCAATGCCAACTTGGTCAATCGTGTTGGTGCGGTGTTGGATAGTCCATTGTTGACGGTTGATCCGATCGAACGACGACGGCACGAGCTATTGGAATACGCTCCATTGGTCCGCGCCCGAATCCATCGTTTGGGTCGCGAAAACGAAATTCTGAACCCGACATTCTTGGGCCAATATCGCGGCTTTGTTGAAATGATTGGTTACCAAAAGGAAACACCTGCCGACGAGCAATTGGTTTTGACTTACTACCTGTTGTTGCAAAATCGCATCGAAGAAGCGATCGCGGCATTTAGCAAATTGGATCGCCAGGACGTCACAACCAAACTACAGTTCGACTACGTCAACGCGTACTTGGCGATGCATCGCGAAGCGTACGATGATGCGGAAAAAATCGCAACGCAATACAGCAAGCATCCAATTGAACGATGGAGAAATCGATTCGGTCAAATCACCGCACAGATGGAACAACGTCGTGGGTTGATGCAAAACCAACAATTGGTATCCGTCGATGGTGGTGACAAAGCAGACGCAAAACCGATTGCCGAAGGCTCCGGTGACTTGGCAGTGATGGATCGCGAACGTCGACAAGCGGCCGCAACGGACTTGCAACCCGAAGTCATCGTGCGGGTCGAAGGTGACGCGTTGCGAATCGATCATCGGCGGGCCAAAGAAGTCACTTTGAATCTTTACGGTGTGGACTTGGAGTTGCTGTTCAGCAAAGCCCCGTTTGTTCGCGAAGACTTGCAGCGGATGGCGATGGTCAAACCAATGCGTAGCGACACGATTGTTTTCGATGAGCTAACCGGAGTGGGCAAGTTTGATTTGGACGCAGATCTAAAGCGTCAAACGCTGTTGGTCGAAGTCGTCGCGGGCGCATCACGCTCCACCGCGTTGTACTACGGCGGCCAGATTACCACTTATGTTTCTGAAAGCCACGGACAACTGCAAACGACCGATGCGACAAGCCACAAACCGATCAGCACTGCGTACGTGAAAGTCTATGCGCGCTATGGCGATGGCAGCATCAAATTCTACAAGGACGGCTACACCGATTCCCGCGGCCGCTTCGATTACACCAGCATCAGTGCCAGCGAAGCTCGCGGAGCCACGCGATACGCGATCTTGGTCATGAGCGAAGAGAAGGGAGCCACGCTACACGACGTAGCGACACCAACGCAGTAGAGAGGATTTGAGGCCAGCGTTTATGCTGGCCGGATCAACGGCTTTCCGCGATTCACGATACCGTCACTCTCCCGGAGGGAGAGTGATTTAAAGCTGCTAAACGACTAGGCCGACAAACGCGTCACGACTTTTGCTACGCGTTTTATCAGGCCTAAATGATCGGGTCGGAATTTGCATGCAGAGACCGCATTTGGGCAAGGGTGGCAGATCACCACGTAAAACTGCGATAAAGTGCCGCATGTCGCAGGAATCAACCAATTCGGGTGGCGTTTCTAGCTCATGTCACCTGACGAGATTTGCCTCAGTCGTTAAAGTCTTGTGTCCGATCAAGGCAGCAAGATTGGAAAAATTGCAGTTTAGATTTTGCGACCAAGAGTTGGTCACCCATCCTGTCGGGCAATGCATCGTAGAAGGCATTTATGCGCAGCGGAAAAGAACTACTTATCGCCACAAAACAGTACGCCAAGGAGCAACGCTGGAGAAGCTGGTGGCATTTTTGGTCGACGCTGATTGTCGCTGGAATCTGTCTGACAGTCGCCAGCATGAGTTTTCCGTGGTACGTGTGCCTGATCAGTAGTTTGATCGGCAGCCTGACGTTGATCCGGTTTTTCATCATCTATCACGACTACATGCACGGTGCGATTCTGAGCGATTCGGTCGTGGCAGGCGTGATTTTAAAAATATACGGGACCTTGGTGTTGAGTCCCCCGTACATTTGGAAGCATTCGCACGACGAGCACCACAAAAACAACGCTCGAAAATTCGGCCCTGTCCTCGGCACGTTCCCCGTGCTCAGTACCGAGTATTACGCCAAAGCATCGTGGGCCGAACGGCTCTATTATGCGATCTCGCGCCACCCGCTGACGATCTTGACTGCCTACGTGACCGTGTTCGCTTGGGACATGTGCTTTCACGCGTTTTTGATCGACCCCAAGAAACACTTTGATGGGCTGCTGGCAATTGTCGTACACGTGTGTCTGCTATTCGCACTCGGTTTCTTTGTCTCGCTCCAAGCGATGTTCTTGGGGATGATGTTGCCAATGGCGATCATCACCTGCTTGGGCGCGTACTTGTTTTATGCTCAACACAATTTTCCAGGCGTGGTTCATCGCCACGGTGAAGACTGGGATCACGTGCAGGCAGCTTTGCACTCGTCCAGCTACATGCGGATGGGACCGATCATGAATTGGTTCACCGGCAACATCGGTTACCACCATGTCCATCATTTGAACGCCAAGATCCCGTTCTACCGATTGCCCGAAGCGATGGCAGGACTAGAAGAATTGCAATCGCCGGTGGTGACTTCGCTACATCCCGCTGACGTTTTCCGCTGTTTGCAACTGAAGTTGTGGGACGCACCAACCGATCGCCTGCTATCGTTTAGAGAAGCGCGCAAGGTTGCCCGCCAATAGCAAAACGCGTAGCGGAAGTCGTCAAGACTTTCGGCAGCCCTGATTCGGCGGACCGAATGTGGCCGAACGCTCCGCGGTCGGTTCTATGCGCTCCGACCGCGGAGCGTTCGGCCACAATAAATCGACAAGTCGTCAAGACTTTCGGTTCTATGCGTCTTTG
>CAZZDZ010000173.1:0-12175 GCA_964652675.1 uncultured Pirellulaceae bacterium | reverse complement strand
GCTGGCACCGTTCCCGGTAACCTAACCAAAAAAGGCATTTGCAAACATTCTTCGTAGATCCAACGTTTGTCAAAGTAATCGTGTTCGCCCAAAAACATGCCTTGATCGGCCGTGTAAATCACAAGCGTGTTTTCCGTCAGCCCCGATTCGTCCAAGTAATCCAGGACGTGACCGACATTTTCGTCGACCGCTTTGACGCAACCAAGGTAGTCGTGCAAGTATTTTTGATAGGCCGCTTTGCCTTTCTCTTTTTCTGTTTTGCCAGAGAGGTTTAACGAACCGGCTGGCCAGTCAACTTTTTGCACATCGTTGACCATCGTTCGCCGAGGAGCCAAGCGATTTGTGATCGAAGTCCCCATGTTGCGAGTGGCTTCAGAGCGATGCGAAAAATCTTCCCACAGACTTTCTGGTTCCGGAATCTGAACATCAGCCAAATATTTTTTGTGACGCGGTGCGGGTTCCCATTTTCCATGAGGCGCTTTGTGATGCAACATCATGAAAAACGGTTTGGTGCTGTTGCCGCCAGCAGCACTTGCACGCGTCTTGAGCCAATCGATCGCGTAGTCCGTTACCAAGTCTGTGTAGTAGCCTTCGGTTCGCGGCAACTTGTTTGCCTTGTGCGTGTACGGCACGGCATCGTCGGACGAGATAAAAACAGGGTTGTAGTAGAACCCTTGGCCCGGACCAACTTTCCAATAATCGAATCCCCAAGGCGGGCTGCGCAAGTGCCACTTTCCAAACAAAACCGTTTCGTAACCGTTGCGACGCAGAACGTCAGCGACGTTGGGGGTTCCCGATTCGGGGCCGGGAAACGCATCGACCAGCGTCTTCACTGAATTCAAATGCGAATGCTGGCCCGACAAGATCACCGCGCGACTGGGCGTGCAAATGGAATTGGTCACGAAACACTTGTTCAATCGCATTCCTTCGCGGGCGATCCGATCGATATTCTTGGTCGGAGCGACTTTTGAAAGACGGCCGTCATAACAACTGATTGCGTTGCAGGCGTGATCGTCCGACATGATGAAAAGAATGTTGGGCCGATCGGCCGCATAAACATTCGTGGAAAGACCACAAACCCAAAGAATGATCCCCAAAGCGACCAAGAGGCCAAAACAGAACGATTCGCCAACGCGGGCAATCGAATACTTCTCAAAATGCATCTATCAAATCCTTGGGCTACCTCAACGACAACGGATCACTGATACACATGCTACCGACTTCGGCCCATGGAGGTTCAACACCACTTTGTTCCCTCTTTTCACGGGGACTTAGCTAGGTTTTGATCGCCGGACCAAACGTGTCACGGGTCAATGCGATAGTAGAAGTACCCAAGGGGGAGTCGACCTGAATCAAAACTGAGTCTCAGAAAGAGACACAGGGTTCAAATCGGGAGAGACAACCCAACCTGGGCGACACGAACGGGAGAAAGAAAGCAAACGCACAGTGGACGTTTGAAGATCACCAAAAGAAAATAACTGTTGATTTTACGGGTTTTTACTCAAGTTTCAACAATCACGTTTTCTTCACGGCCGCAAAACTGCCTTTTGGCACGGCATTTGTTGAATAACTCCTACACCCCAATTTTACATCTACTCACAAAACTAATCAGGGAAGTCCGAATCATGTTGGTATTAAGTCGAAAAGAAGGCGAGAAGCTGGTTATTGGTGACAACATCGTTTTGACGGTCAGCCGAATTTCAGGCAACCGTGTTGCGATTGGAATCGAAGCTCCTCGTGAAGTACGAATCGTACGTGGCGAGCTGGAGCGTCATCAAGTCGCCGGTGGGATCGCCCCCGTTGCCGCTTCGATGGAAGATTCAAATGTTGCGGTCGCTAGCAAGCCCCACAACTAAAACCGAATTGCCCGCTTCGGGCGAGTGATTGCGGAATCGACCCAACTCCGATGCTTCATTGCTCGTCCGAAATCAACCATTGGTTGAATCGAACCAGATAATCAACGCTGGTAATCAACTCAGTGGTTTTGCTGCGTCGTTCCGATTGGAACCTGTGAAAAAGTGCGGCGCGACATCACTGACGGTTGTAAATCCAGAGAAGCATAGATCCACATCAGTGCCCACCGCCCGGGCGCGTTTGTGAAAATCAAGCTCGAACGAGACCAATTCTCCATCTTGCTTGGATTTTCGTTCTATTGGACATTGATCCACCTCACACCACTTCACCAGCGGTGTTTCTGAATTCGGATCGATTGCTGGAAGATTCAAATTCCAGAGCGTCGTCTTGTCACGATTTGTTTCAACGTGCTTAGCAAATGTGTGCAGCATCGACTGTAGCCATCTATGAGTATGGTCCCAAGTCTTCGGTACGTCTGGCCGGCGATAATGCGAAATCGCCATGGCGGATACCTGATGCACAGCCGCTTCTCTTGCCGCAGCAAACGTACCACTGACCATTAAGTTGACTCCCAAGTTTGCGCCCGCGTTGATTCCCGAAAGCACAAACGTCGGCGATGGCATCAACGTTGTCAGCGCGACGCGGACACAATCAACGGGCGTCCCGTCGACCGAAAACCAATTTTCTTTGACTTCTTTCAAGACCAGCGGGCGATCCCCCGTCACGCTATGGCTGCATTCGCTACGACCACGATCGGGCGCGACCACGAAAATTTCGCACTGGGCGTCCGCAAACGTTAGCTGCACGGATTGAGCCAACGCAGCCAACCCGGGCGCGTCGATGCCATCATCGTTGGTAAGCAGTATTCTCATCGCCGACTTTTTGTTTTCTTGTTGGGTTGGGACAACTTAGTGGTTCAGGCGTAGCGGAAGTCGGCAAGACTTTCGGCAGGTATCGTGAATCGCCGAAAGTACTTGGCGACTTCCGCTACGAAGTTTACGTGTGCTACAACGTTACCTGCCAACTTTGGCACTAGCCATTGATGTTAAAAATTGGCTGCCCTCGCGGGATCGTTTCGGGAGTCTGCCACTGCAACCCTTCGGTGTCCAAAGTGGTTCCTTGAACGGGATCATTTTGAGGTCCGTTAAGTATTGGCGGCGGAAGTGTCTCCACCGCAGAACCGGTTGCAGAATCGGCCGCTGGATTGGTGTCGATGATGTTGCTCGACTCGTTCGTGTCCGTTTCATTGCGATCGAGCACTTCATCTCCCAAATCGATATCAGAATCTCCCTCGGCATCCATCATCGGCGGCGGAACGAACGGAATCGCGAGGCTCTGAGTGCCGCCATCTGCAATGAATAGGTTGGTCATTTGCAGCAACGTGCCCTTTTCAAATTGCACGTTCTTTGACGCGATCGTATATTCGGCCAACGATTGGAAGTACCGCGTTTGAGATTCACTGACGCGGCGTTGTGCGTCAAGTACTTGCTCCAAATCGACCGACATCCCCGCTTCGCGACTAGTCGAAAGTGTTTCAAATGCGTCGCTGGCTGCAAGATAACGATTCAAGTTCGTTTCCATTTGTGTATAAGCCCGATCGCTCTCGGCAACGACGGCGGTCAAGTCGTGAATGATCTGACGCTCTTGTTCCAGCAACACCGCCTTTGCACGAGCCAATTGGAACTTTGCATTCCGCACGGCCAAGTGACCCTGGCGGAACCCAACGGGCAGTTTCAATTCGATGCTCGCTTCGTATTCTTGCAGGTCCCCACTGCCCAGGTCACCGAAAGCAGACTCGGGGCCCGCAAGGTTGCGATCGAGGCCACGGATGCGATAGATGCTGACCAGATCCAGCGTCGGCATCAAAAAATTCTTCGCAGCGATTGCTTCCAACTCTAGCCGTTTGACTAGCAGTCGCTGTTGCTGCAATTCGCTTCGCAACCGAATCGCTTCGGCCGCAATCGATTCCCAGTCGAAGGTCACCGGCGCGATCGACGGTTCGTCCATCGGACGCAGCAACACTCCATCGCTGATCGGCATTCCGATCAACAATCGCAACCGTCGCTCGGACGCTTGCACGCCGCCGATTCCGGCGAAAGCACCGCCAGAGGATGCGTTGTTGTTCTGCGTGCGTTGTGACAACTTACCAGCGATCGCGTCATTCAATTCAGCTTGAAAGCGATAGAACTGTTCGCGAGCAAGAGCTTCGCTTGCACCGGATTTGCGATTGCTGGATTTCTGTGCTTCGTAGCCCTGCCAAGTGATTCGACTTTGCTCGAACGCCTCTCGCTTGGCGTCCAAGTCGCGATAGGAGAAATACAAGTCCCAGTAAGCGTTGACCACATTGCTGACATAGTCCCGAACATTCTGTTCAAACTTTGCTTGCGAAATATCGTTATTGACCTTGGCGATCAACACACCGTTGTAGGCGCCGGGGGTTGCACCCGGGCCAGCGACGCGATTGAAAGTAAGCCCACCGCCTTGCAATAACGGCTGGCGAATCTCGGCGTGTATCTGAGCTTGCCAGGCACTGGGGGTCAGGTTGCCGGTTGCGTTGTTGGCGTCATAGTCAACGATGCTGCGTACAGCCAACTGGGCACCGGTCGGAGTACGTTTGCTAAGTTGCAAAACGTAGTCGTGTGTGTCTTGTGTGAATGCGTTTGCACCACCGCCAAAGAAACGGTTGTTAAATCGGCGATCGTTGTTTTGCCATTTGCCGAAAGCAAAAAACTGTGTGTCGAATGCCGACAAAGCTGCTTCGACGCCAAACTGGGGATCGGTCTGCCCCAATCCCTTGGCTTCTTCCGTCGCGACGCTTTGTGGCGCTCTCAACACGGTCGCACCGAGATCACGCAGCACGCGGGAATTTGACAATGCCTCTGCGATCGTTTCCTGTAGACTCATGTCGCGGTAGTCGGCCGTATCAAATGCTTCTGGCGTGCGAAGCGTGATGGGGGCTTGGCCAATTACCGTTGTCGTTTCCGGCGGAGCTCCCTGTTCGACTTGCAACATGATCGCGTCGATCGCATCAGTTTGGTTACCAATCGTCTCGGAAAAGTTGTAGTAGGTCGACTTACAACCGCTCAACACGGTCAAGAAACAGCACCATAAGATCAGCGCATATCGCCATCGCAGACGACCATGCCGCCAACGACGCTGCAAATCTAATTGCAGGTAATCAGTAGGTTTGCGTTTAAGTTTCAACGGTTTTTGAATTCAAATTTCTGCTGACGAACCGGCAGTCGCCTCGTTCGCCGCGAATCACTTTTTGCGCAACGTGACCCGCAAAGAGCCCGTAAAGCTCCCTGCTTCACTTATTCGTAAAGTCGGTGTGGTTTGAATTAGTTAAAACAGGCAAAATTTGCGGGCAAACCAGATGTTCATGAAAATGAGCACTTCGCCGCGTCAAACGAGCGAGACCAGGTAAAATGGGTCGCAAGAGTTTGGCTTGCTGGTACGACTTGCTGCCGATTCCCGCCGGCGACCAAGCTGATTTGCCCAGAACGATAAAGACAGTGCCGCGCGACTCTGGGTACCCTTGCAAGATCTAGCAGCATTGCCCGTGCTGACGTGTCGCATGAGTGCTTGTTCCGTCGATCCATTTTCCCATTCAAAAACAAACTGCATGTCGGATTCCATTCGCCTAGCTGACCACATTTGGAAAGATGGCGAGTCGCTTGTGGGGCGGTTGGAGCAACTCAGCCGCAGTGGGATGCAAGCCGTTGTTTTTTACCAGGAAGTCGCTGATGGAATGTTAGCTGTTTCGGGCGGGGCATCGGTTGGGTTTTGGCAGACGGAAATCACCAGCGTTGATTCTGATCGTGAGTCCAACACTGCTGCTTTCTCGCTGCTCGCTCGCGCGGGGATCGATGTCGTTTCGGCAGACCAGAGTGCTCTTGCGCAATGTTTTGCAGATGCTTGCCCGGCTCCAATCGCAACGTGGACCACGGCCAATCAGTTATCAGCAACGCAGCGTGTCACGGACAACACCGTGATTGGTTTGAATATTCGATTCGACCAACCATCCGATTCCCAAGCCGGACGCGCGTTGTGTGAATTGGCAGAAGCCGTGTTGCAAATCGGCAGCGGTATCTATCTGCGTGACAAGTACAGCCAGCTACAAAAATCAACGAACGAATCCAACACACAGGACCTTTGGACCAGCCATCTTTATTCTGGTGTGACGCTCCGCGAATCGTTTGCCGCCATCGCAGATGCGGTTTCACAAGCAACGGGGATGGATCGTGTCGGAATGCTTCGCCAAAGAAAACGTGGCTGCGAACTGATCGCTACGTCGACGCAACCGATGGTCGACCGCCGAGCTCAACAAATCCGTTTGATGGAAGACCTAGTCACAGCAACAACGTCCACCAGCGACGCTTTTTCGTTTGACGTGGGATCTGCAAGAGAAGTTGCACCAGAAATCCGCCAACCGCTGGATCGCTATCTTGGTGCATCCGGTGTGAAATCGATTCGCATCGAGTCGATCTGCGATGAATCCGGCGAGCGTTGTGCGGCGCTGATCGCAGAGTCTTTTCAAAACGCAACAGACGACTGCGACACACGACTGGACAGCGTTCGCGACCGCTGTTTTCACGCAGCGCAGTTGGCCATCCAACGCGACCAGCAAACCTGGTCGCAAATCGGATTCGCCGGTGCTGCCAATGCGGTCGCCCAACATTCAACCAGCCGCAAGGCGATTGCGATGCTGGGCATGTCAGTGTTCGCGTTCGCTTTGCTTTATTTGATTCCTGCTGAACTGAAATTGCCCGTAGAAGGTCGTCTCGTTCCAGCGCAGCGACAGCGAATTTTTGCGCCGGTCGATTCCACGATCGCTAGAGTCTTGGTCGAAAACGGCCAAGGCGTCAAAAAGGGTGACGTGCTGATCGAACTGACCAGTTCTAAGCTGGATTTGCTTCATGAACAGATCGCTGGTGACTTGGCGACAACGCAGACACAGTTGGGGGTTGTTTCGGCGACCCGCGGCGATACGCCAACGCAAGATGGGAACGTGGCCGCCGACCAGCAAGTCTTGAAAACGAAAATCGCTGGCTTGAAAAAGCAGTTGGAATTGGTCAACCAGCAACTGGCTGACTTGCAGATCACCAGTCCCATCGATGGGACCGTCGACCGATGGGATTTGCAACAGTCACTGCCGTCCAAACCGGTTAGGCACGGCGAGCATTTAGTCGACGTCGCCGCAACCGACCAAGGCTGGACGGTTCAGTTGGACATTCCAGATCACGAAAGCAGATACGTCATTGAACGACAAACCAATCAGCCGTGTGATGTCAGTATGCGTTTAAGATCAGACCCGGCAAACGAGTTTTCTGCAACGGTGGATCGGGTCGCCAAGACTGCCATGTTGTCTGACACTGGAAAACCGATCGTTCACGCCAGCGCTTCGATGCCAGTCAAACGCGGCAACGATGCATTTCGGTCGGGCGCAACCGTACAAGCCTACATTCATTGCGGTAAACGTTCGCTGGGCGTCATTTGGTTTCGTGGAATCGTCCAGTGGGCACGTCAACGTGGTTGGCTTTAAAAACAGAGATTCAAAATGAATAAGTTAATCATCATCGCCGCAGCAATCGGGTTGCAGTTTGCCACCATCGACCAGATCCGTGCTGATGACGGCGTGCTGGTTGAGCAATTGGTGGTCAAAGTTATTGATTCGGTGGACGTGCCCGCGATCGAAATGGGATTGATTCAATCGTTGACCGTACGAGAAGGCGACCGCGTCACATCTGGGCAAGTGATCGGCAAACTGGACGACCGCCAAGCACAGTTGCAATCCGATTTAGCTCAAGCAGAACTAGCGATCGCTAAGCGTCAATCTGAAAATTACTACGGTATCGATTTGGCGGAACGTGAACTGGCACAGCAACAGCAGCTTGCCGAACAACACAAACTATTGCGTGACATCGCTTATCGAAAAGCTGAAAACGACTTTCAGATTCGTGCCAGCGAGAAAGGAGAAGGGGTCGCGAAGAACGAGTACCTGCGTGCAAGTAAGGCTCGGTCACGATTTCCCGATAGCGTTTCTCAATCGGAGCTTGATGCGCTAAAACTGACGTTTGAGAAAACTCAGCTTGAAACAAAACAGGCGACATTCAACCAAGGCATCGATTTGTTGACCGCCAAAAGCGAAGACAAAGCGTCAGGCTTGCACGCATTGAAAGTCGACAGCGCACGCATTTCGCTAAAACAAGCCAAGTCTGACAAAACCGTGATTTCGTTGCAGGCAGATGCCACCCAACACGCTGCCAGTTTGGCGAGTCTGATGATCGATCGTCACAAGATCATTTCGTCGTTAGATGGCGTCGTTGTGCAACGCTACAGCACCAACGGCGCGTGGGTCAAAGCGGGGGATCCAATTGTACGTGTGATTCGCTTGAACCGATTGCGTGCCGAAGGCTTCGTGACTCAAGCGGTCGCTGCCACCATCAGCGAAAGCGAACAAGTCACCTTGTTAGCTGATGTTGGCGACAAAGAGATTCGTCGGCCGGTTGATTTCGTATTCGTTAGCCCCGAAGTCAATCCCGTTGACTCCAAAGTGAAGTTGATCGTCGAATTCGACAACCAAGACGAAGACATTTTGCCTGGCACTCGCATCGCTTTGACAATGGATGTGAAATGAATGGTCACGCTGCGAGCCCTGCTCCCAAGTTGGCTTTGCGAGCTGATTTGATCAAAGAGCGAATCCGAATGGGCAAGACGTTCTATTGGGTTTTGAAGGACCCGCTAGCACGCGTGTACTACTATTTCAGCGATCGCGAATTCGCCATCTTGAAACTACTGGACGGACGTCGTCGACTGAACGAGATCACACAAGAGTGTTCACAACAGTTCGCCCCCGACTACGTTGCGCCCGAGTCGATCGTCGGATTTTTGGCTGACGCGACAGACAAAGGACTCGTCCGGCTAACCGGCGCGACTCCGAAAGACGCAAGCAGCACTGTCGACTTGGCCGCCAAGCGATCTTGGTTATCGAATCCGCTGGCGATACGCTTGCCGGGCATCAATCCTGATCGCACTTTGGATCGAGTCGCCGAAAAACTACATTGGCTAGTCAATCCGGTCACCTTGATCATGTGGCTGGCTGTGTGCGGATTTGCGTTGCTGTTTGCGGTCGTTCATTTTGAATCATTGGTTGAGCATATCGCGTTGGCTGCGGGGCGAACCGGTGGGCCATGGTGGTTGACTTTGCTGATCGTGATTTCGGCGACAAAGATTGTGCACGAGCTGGCTCACGCGATCGTCTGCAAGTTGATGGGCGCCGAATGTCGCGAAGTTGGCGTGATGTTATTGCTTGGTGTGCCGTGTCTTTATTGCGACGTGTCCGATGCTTGGATGTTAAAAGAACGTTGGAAGCGCGTGCTTGTTTCGTTTGCGGGGATCGCGGCTGAACTTGTGATCGCAGCGATCGCGGTGTTTCTGTGGCACGTCGCCGAATCGGCGGAATTGAGAGATATCTGTGTGTCGGTGATCGTTGTTTGTTCTGTCAGCACGGTCGTGTTCAATGGCAATCCGCTGCTCCGCTACGATGGCTATTTCATTTTGTCCGATCTTATCGGAATTCCAAACTTGAATAGCGAATCGTCATCGTTGATTCGCAATTGGTTTCGCCGATTGATTTGGTCTCTACCCGGGGCGGACGGCGAGCCAGCACAGCCCGATCGCCGATTGACGATGGCAATTTATGGCGTGCTAAGTGGAATCTACCGCGCGTTTGTATTGTTGTTCATTGCGATGTTGGTGTATCGGTTTGCAGGCGGCTTCGGTTTGCATACGATCGGTGGCTTGGTCGCGATGATGATGGTCGTTGCCATGATTCGGCGATCGGTTAAACCGATTCTGACCGCACCACCGCGGGCAACACGAAGGTCCGCCGCTGGGGCGCCACGGCGTAGGTTGTTGGTAGTGGGAAGTTTGCTTGTCGCAGCTGTGTGTTTGTTTGTTCCATTGAAGCAAACCGTCCAGGCGCCCGTATTGATGATGCCAGCGGATGCCAAAGAGATCGTCGTGACGGTGCCAGGGGTCTTGGACAGCTTCAGAACCGAAGGTGACGTGGGAGAGTCCGAAGTAATTGCGACGTTAAAAAACACGGACGTTGCGATAGAGCAGTTGCGAAAGACGTCGGAAATGCAGCGACTGCAAACGACGCTGTCAGCGCTGGAGCAACGCCAGGCGTTTGACTCATCTGCTTCGGCGAAAATCCCTGCAACCCAAAAGTCGCTGGAAGCTGCCGTGGTGCAAAGCAATCTTGCCAAACGCGAACTTGATCGTCTGAGCATTCGTTCACCTTCGGAGGGGATGTTTTTCGCGCCGCCGAATCGAATCCCGCTCAGCCCAGACGAGGCGGCGCAGTCCTGGATTGGCATCCCGTTGGAACTGGCTAACCGTGGTGCCTATCTGGACTCAGGCACGTTGCTTGGGATCGTTGGTGATGCCCATCGACGCGAAGCATTCGCGTTGGTCCGTCAACAGGAAATCGAACTAATCCGAGTAGGACAAGCGGTTAATTGCTGGTCCGCATCCGGCGATTCGCATCGCGGACGCGTGATCGAAATCGCTGCATCACCGACAAAACAGGTGCCACGTGAGTTGATAGCTGCCGGCCACATTGTCCAGCCCAGCCCCGTAACGAATGACGTCTACTACCGCGTTCGTATCGAGCTAAATCAAGCCACAAACACTCCGCCAGTGCGATCCACCGCAAGGGCCAGTATCACGACCAAGCCGACATCGATCCTGCACCGAATCGTGCGGGCGATCAGCACGATGTTTCGTGTTTCCTAATGCTCTTGATTTCTGGTTTGTGAAATCAGTATTTTGGCTTTCGAATCTGGTGGGGCGATCTGTTTATACGGCAGACATTAGTTTTATTGGGCAGGTTATGATTGTAATTGCACGCAACTTTGGACAACTCGGCAACCGCCTGTTCCTGTATGCGCACATGATCGCAGCGGCTAAGCATTACAACACGACTGTCGCCAATCCATGCTTTGCCGAGTACGCGCATTTGTTTTGCCACACGCAAAGCGATCTTTGGTGTCGGTATCCAGTGGTTGCTAAAACAAATTCCCCTTCCTTGCGTCAGCGCCGGTGGTTGGCAAAATCGGTTTATCTTTCTAGCAGGATGCTCGCGATTGTCGGGCTACGCTCCTACCCATTGAACATCATTCGATTGAAAGGCGATGAGGCCTGCGATCTAGGTGGAGACGAATTTGCAGCATTGGCTAGAGACAATCGCCACGTATTGGCACAAGGCTGGAAGTTTCGCAGCAATGAACTAATGCACAAGCACGCTGATGCAATCCGCTCTCATTTTCAAATTCTGCCGGAGCATCAAACCAATGTGGACGCGACGGTCGCGAAAATCCGCAACCAAGCGGATGTTGTCGTCGGCGTACACATTCGCCACGGCGACTACAAAACGTTTGAAGGCGGCAAGTATTTTTACAGCGTTGAGCATTATGCAAAGCGAATGCGTCAAGTCGCCGACCAGTTTTCCGGTCAACGTGTTGCGTTTTTGGTTTGTAGTAACGCAGAAATGACACCCAGCGATTTTGCGGGCCTAAACGTTCACTACGGAACAGGTCATATTGTCGAAGACATGTATAGTTTCGCCCAATGCGATCTTTTGATTGGTCCACCAAGCACGTACACCGGTTGGGCATCTTTCTATGGATCAGTTCCGCGCTGCGAACTGACGTCCGTCGACACAACGATCAATGCAAAAGCGTTATTAGGGCATCAACAGAACGAAGATCGGCATGAGCCGAGAAAAGTCGCCTAGCACAAATTTTTTGTTGCGCCCTCGCAAAAATCCATATCGGCTCTTGTAGATTGCGGCTGTCGGCACAGCGTCTTGAACGGCAATGCGGTCAACTGATCACTAGAGCAGCCAAAAGACACCGATCACAGTAATTGCAGCAAGAATTACCCCAGTGTTAAAGATAGGCCAAAAAAAGTCAGGGCCGGACGTCGTCTCACTAGATTGACTTTCACGCCGTCGAGAATCTTCCGAATCTGGCGGAGCGTATGGATTTGGCGAGCTATCTGGCATTTCGTGTTCAAGGGCTGCCGAGTAACGAATTGCGATCGATGGGGCACAGAACGCACACTCATCAATCGTGCGTTGAAGTTTGACGGATGCCCCAGTGACTGCGCTCACTAACTGAGCATGAGCTTAATGGAAAACTGCTCTCGCCGCCAATCGATCCGAAACCTGCCAGGGCAAAGTACTTTTTGAAACTGAACACGCGTTCCGGTATACCAGCACGCAGTATGCAAGAGGTTCACTTGCTGGCGCTGC
>CAZZDZ010000172.1:0-12183 GCA_964652675.1 uncultured Pirellulaceae bacterium | reverse complement strand
TCGGCAAAAAATTGACAGCCAGTGTCAGCGAATTATTGCTCCGCAAGGCTAATTGGCGTATTACAATGGACCGTTCTTTCGCTTTTCAATACACCAAGGATTGGTGGCAAGTCTCTGTTCAAGTCCTTCTGAATGTTTCGTCGATTTTTGCCTTTTCTTAGTCGCAGTATTGCTTGGCTGGTGATGCTAGCCGCCGTTTCGATAGCCGACATCCAATCGACGGGCGCTCAGGCTTTGAAAGCGCCGCCTTTGACTCGCCCCGTGTTTGATCCAAGCAAGCCGATGCGGGTTACGGTTGGGTGGCCAATTCTGGATGAAGAAGCTCGCGTTTGGACGGATCGATCTGGTGAAAAATTTACCGCGATCCTGGGCGGGCGATCTCCAAAGACCGCGATCTTTTACACAACAGAAGGCAAGCGTTATGAACGAGATTTGGAGACTCTCTCGGAGACGGACCACCACTATTTTCTAAACAAGACGGCTAAGCGAGTTAACCGGACCGCCGTCGTTGCACTGGGGAAATTTGAGAAGGTTCGATTCGCTGACTCGTTCTCTATTCGTACCATTGAAGGCAAGCAAGAAGTGGTTCGTCTGGCGGGAATCGATGCCCCCGATCGTCAACAGCAGTTTGGCGCCGAAGCAGTCAAGTGGCTTGAGCGACTAAAAGGCAGGGATATTCGCGTTGAGTTTCACGAACGAGACAAACACAAGCGACTTATTGGTGATGTGTATCTTGCAGATCGTTGGTTGAACTACGAAATGGTTTTGGCCGGACAGGCATGGCACGATCATCGATCGAGCGTGGACGAGCGACTTTCGGGGGCTCAAGAGTACGCGAAACAAAAGAAACGTGGTTTTTGGGCGTTTCCCAACCCCATATCGCCCTGGGATTTTCGTGGCAATTCCAGTAAAAGCCAGTGAGTCCAAGCCGGACGAAAACGTCAGTCAAACTGGTTTCTAAAGACGATATGGATCTTGGCTCTTAAGTAGTCGGGGCTCTTCTTCGCAGTGATCACGTTTGCATGGATGCATTATTAACGCCACTTCATTGAACCGATCAGAACTTCGGTGGCTGGTTCAGTGGACCTGTTTTGCGTTCTGTTCAAGGGATTTGAACATCGAACGAGACGCTTATTTGTGCGTCTTGTTGTGATCATACGCCCTGAAAATAGACAAAACACACGAATTGGTTGGTGTGGCAGTTTTCGTAACTAGCATGGATCTAGGTCCCAGTGGCGTTCGTTCGCCCAGGCGACTGGGTGATGACACCGAGTGATGACTTAATACTTCCCTGCCGTATTCGCACCACACGTTCACATGCAACCGATTTCTAAGCCCTTTTTTGCAATCGCTCTGTCGTTGTCAGCGGCAGCGTTTTCAGCAGGGATGTTTGCGTGTCCTTGCAGTGCCGAAGTGACAGCCCCAAGCGGCGATGAGCAAGATGTTCAGTTCGATCCGACAAAATCGTTGAGAGTCAAAACGGTATGGCCAACCATGAACGAAGTGAACCGACCGTGGGTCGACCGCTCCGGTAAGCATGCTGTGGTGGCAAAGTTGGTTGGTCGCGAAGGCGATCAAGTGATCTTTTTGCGTGCGGATGGAAAACGCGCGCTCGCGCATCCCGATTCTCTGGCGCCCGCTGATCGAGCATACGCGATTGAGCGAACCGAACCTCGCGTTAACAAATCTGCGCAAGTCTTGATGGGAAAGGTTGTGAGTGTTCGCGATGGCGACACCATCCAAGTTCTCACCTTGAGCAATGAAAAGGTGACGATCCGGTTAGACGGGATCGACGCCCCTGAGAAACGCCAAGACTATGGCAAGACATCCACCGACTGGCTCGCCCGACTGACGAACCGAGTTGTCCGCGTGGAGTTCATGGAAGCAGATCGTTACCAACGCATCTTGGGACAAGTCTATTTGGGTGACCGATGGGTCAACTACGAAATGGCACTTGCCGGGATGGCTTGGCATTACGACAGGTACAACGACGACGTTCGGCTCAGCGGCGCGCACGCCTACGCCAAGAGTTTGACGCGCGGACTTTGGCAACAAGACGAATTCATCGCGCCGTGGGACTATCGCAACGGTGTTCGCAAGAAAACATTGGAACCAGTCAATGTCGACTCGATCCGCGACACTGACACCGTCGTCTATGTGACGAAATCGGGCCACAGCTATCACCGCGAAGACTGCCATCATGTAAAGAAGAATGGAATCCCAATACCGCTAAGCCGTGCCGTCAGTGCGTATGACTGCTGCGAAGTCTGCAAGCCGCCGACAGAGCATCAACCCGCGCAGGTTTCGGCGCGGCCATCCCAGAAACCAATCGAATAGTATTTTTGGGCGTGTCGTTTCGTATCCTCTTGATAGAAACGGTTTCTCTAGGCGACACTGGAGCGTTCTGCTGCTCCGCTGGTAGAGTTGTTGAATTGTCGTCTGATGTCTGGTGATGCGGAGTCACCTTGACCAAAAGTTCGCTATGTCGGCCCAAGATCGTACGCTGGATCAGTACCACGAGTACATGCAAATCAATTCGGTTTCGCACTTCATGAGGGCGGCTCGCGAAGTCAGCTTGATCGGCGAGCTGCAACAGGGGCAGCGGACGCTTGAGCAATTGGTCACGAACCTTTCGCTCCAAGAAGGCCCCACTGGGTTGCTGCTGGATGCTTTGATCGCGATTGGCATGATCGAAAAGTATGGTGACGACTTTGCACTTTCGCGTGCGGCGCAATTGTTGTGTCAGTACGACGATGATTTGGGGGATAGGCGTTGGAGCGGTTTGGCCGATGCCGTTCGCGGCAAAGCCAAAGGCATCGATAACGACTCGCATTTTAGCGCCAACGCAGCGACTCAATGGGTTCATACGCCGGCTGCGATTCAAGCGGCGGAGATCTTGAACATTGGTGGCGAAGGCGAATTGGCGGGGCCGAAGATTTTGGATCTTGGTTGCGGGTCGGCAGTGTGGAGCTGCGCGATGGCACACCAAGATGCAGCCGCAACGATCACGGCGGTCGATCACGCTGGTGCAATCGAAGCGGCCATGACGATGGCCGAATCAATTGATCTGGGCGACCGATTGACGGCGATTCAGGGCGATCCAAAATCGGTTGATTTGCCCGAAGACGAATTTGACATCGTTCTGTTGGCTCAGCGATTTTGTGCACTCGGCCAGGTCGAAGCAGCCGAGCTGTTGGCCCGTGCGATCAGGGCAGCCAAACCGGGTGGCCGAATCGTCGTGATCGACCTTTTTCGCGGACCCACCAAACCCAATTTGACCGAGAGCATCGAGGCGCTGAAATTGGAATTGGAGACAAGCGAAGGTCAGATGCGGTCGCTGGAGTCCGCCCAAGAGATTTTCGCAAAAGCAGGCCTGACAGGAGTCCAATTCACGTTCTTGGCTGCCAGCCGATCCAACATGGGTCTGGTTGTTGGAAATTGTCCTAATTGAAAGTAAGTGGGCGAAGCACGAATCAGGTTTGTCGGGCAAGTCGTTACAGGAACGGTAAAAAGTCAGTCAAACCGTCTCCCGTAGCACTCCGTCTTGCCTGCTCTTGCTCTTTCTCCTTCGCAAGTTGTGCGCGATGGCTACGCTGGGCTTTTAGTTCTGCGATTTCCTGGTCTTGTACCGCGATTTCTTCGGCAGTAAATCGCGAACTCTCGGGAATTGGTTCACCACAATAGCCGCAGTTCTTTAGTCGGCGACTATAAATCACTCTTTTGCAGCTCGGACAGTGATGGCTCATGGCATGCTCCGTTATCACAGCGTGGGAAGAGTTGGCGAGTTTTGGTGAAGCCCCATAGAAAAGAGGCGTTCATTAGTACGGGTTAGGGCGCGACAAAGTGCTGATCCGTATTGCAAAGATCGACAATAGCCAGGATATAAGGCTGTCTATCGTGGACACAGATAAGGCAGTTTGGGGGCTAAGTGGTCGGTTTTCGGCCAGTTGGGGCGACAGAAAGCGATTTTTCCCCTGTTTCGGGAAAAAGATGGCTCGGTTGCGTTGACGGATTCACCTTCAGTTTTCTACGATACGCGGCTCGAAACGATCCCGATACACTCCAATAATGGACCGCAGCCATGGCTGTCCCAAAGCGTAAACACTCCAACAGCCGCACCGGTAAACGCCGTAGCCACGATCGCGTGAAAAAACGCCAGATCGGATACTGCCCGCAGTGCAGCAATGCTGTGCCAACGCACACGATTTGCCCTAAATGCGGCTACTATCAAGGTCGTACCGTCGTTGAGCAAGACGACGAGTGATTTATCGGGCGGATTTGAAACGAATTCGCAGATAGTAAATTCTTCGCGCGACGGCATCAGCCGATCCTTGAAAGCGCGTTGCAGCACAGGTCATATGGCCCCACAGGCTACTGTGCGTTCTCACCAACTACGAAGGATCCGCGCATGTCATCTGTTGCGCTAGATGTTGATTCGATCGGAATTCTCTTTCCAGGTCAGGGCGCTCAAGCCCCGGGAATGGGAAAGTGGCTTTGTGAAACCTACCCAGTTGCCCGCGAACTGTTTGATACCGCTGGTGAAGTCCTGGGTTACGACATCGCTGATCTGTGTTTCAACGGCCCACCCGAAAAGCTGAACGCCACCGAGTTCAGTCAGCCGGCGCTGTTTACAGTTGGGATGGCGGCGGCAACGGTGCTGGCCAACGAGCAGTCGGAGTTTGTCGCCAAAATCAAATCGGCAGCCGGTTTAAGCTTGGGCGAATACACGGCCGTTTGCTTCGCCGGCGGATTGGATTTTTCCGATGCGTTGAAATTGGTTCAGCGTCGTGGCCAAGCGATGCAAGCAGCAGCCGACGCAGTTCAAAGCGGTATGTCGAGCGTCTTGGGTTTGGATTTAGAAAAACTTACTCAGGTTTGCGACGACGTCCGAACCGACGACGAAGTCCTGCAGCCCGCCAATATGCTTTGCCCGGGCAACATCGCTGTATCGGGACACCTGTCAGCGCTGGGGCGTTTGGAACCGGTGGCAAAAGAAGCGGGCGCAATGAAAACGATTCCGCTGAGTGTCGCCGGTGCGTTTCATACTTCGTTGATGCAGCCGGCAGTCGCAAAACTGCGTGACGCATTGGACGAAATGCCCATTCAAGAAACCCGAATCCCAATCTACAGCAACGTGGACGCGATGCCGCATCAATCGGCCGACGAAATCCGCGACCTGCTCAGCCGACAAGTTGTCCAGCCGGTTCGTTGGGAAGATTCGATCCGCAAGATGCTTGATGATGGCGTCCAAGGTTTCTTGGAAGCCGGCACGGGCCGTGTGCTTCGTGGGACGCTCAAGCGAATTAACCGTAAACTGCCAACCGAAGGTTTCGGCGACGAAACGTAGGCCCGGTTCATACTGGATATTTTCACACCGGACATTTTTCTGTTGTTCGTCGGTAGGAACCGTCGTACATCCACCACTTACATTTTCAGATTGTGTTGAATCATGGAACTTTCTATCAAAACCGACTTGTCCGATCAGGTCGCCATCGTCACAGGCGCTTCGCAAGGTCTTGGCAAAGCGGTCGCGATCGCTTTGGGCATCAATGGTGCCAAAGTTCTTTGCATGGCTCGCAACGCTGAAAAATTGGCCGCGACTGTCAGCGAGATCGAAGCCGCTGGTGGAACTGCCGAAGCCGTTGCTTGTGACGTGACCGATCGCGAAGCGGCTGCCGAAGCGATCAAAGGTGCCAAGGAACGGCACGGCCGGTTGGATATCTTGGTCAACAACGCTGGAATCACACGCGACAAATTGATGCGCGGCATGTCCGACGAAGAATGGGATAGCGTGATCGCAACCAACTTGACGAGCTGCTTTGTTTGTTGCCGCACCGCTGCCGGGATCATGCGAAAAGCCAAGTATGGACGGATCATCAACATGGCCAGCATCTCGGGATTGATTGGCAACCCGGGCCAAGCCAACTATTCGGCCAGCAAGGCGGGCATGATCGGTTTGACGCGAACGTTGAGCAAAGAGCTGATCAGTCGCGGTGTCACCGTTAATGCGATCGCTCCTGGGTTCATCGCCAGCGAAATGACTGCCGAATTGGGCGAGGTCGTGCTGGAAGAGGTCAAAAAGCGGATTCCGGCCAAGCGAGTCGGTCAGCCCGAAGATGTCGCAGCCGCCGTCGTATTTTTAGCCTCGAAAGATGCAGGATATATTTCGGGCCAAACCATCGTCGTGGACGGCGGAATGATCGGATAGCGAAAAGCTCGATAGAGTGCGTTTCTTCGTCAGAGACGCGAAATTAGCAAACTTTGCGGGTTGATTTGGTCGCCCGGGCGGCGGTGGCAGAGGTTGTGGCGGAATCCATTTCCCGTGATTCCGGTGTATTGACGTCTTTTGCTTGTTTCACCTATCTTTTCATCGAAGCAACCAGCGCCCCTTGGGCTCTAAATTTGCGTTGTACTGTATGTCGTCGCTTTCGCACCTGCGAAACGGTGGCACCCCCAAACTTGCTGCAGAAATCCGGAGAATCTTATGGCTACCGTCGAAGAGCGCGTGGTCGATATCGTGTCTGAACAACTCGGCGTCGATAAAGACAAAATCTCTCGCGAAACTTCGTTCGTGAACGATCTAGGTGCCGACTCGCTCGACACCGTCGAATTGGTGATGGAATTAGAAGAAGAATTCGACATCAGCATTCCCGACGAAGCGGCTGAAAAGATCCAGAAAGTTGGTGAAGCAGTCGATTTCATCGAAAACACCAAAGGTGAAGACGCCTGATTCGCTTTGACGATTCAGGTGCAAAAATAGGATTGCCGCCCTCGAATCTGACCAACGTTTCTAACGGAAACGTGGCGTTTCTCGGGCGGCATTTTTTTTAATTTTGGCCAATCTTTTTGGCCGCTATTCCGCCAACTCCTGCGAGACATTCGGAACATTTTGATGGCAGAGGGTACCCAAACAAATAATCGACGTATCGTGATCACGGGCGTTGGTGTTGTCACGCCGCTAGCGCTGGACGTGGACAATTTTTGGAAACGTTTGATTGATGGTCACAGCGGAATCCACGATCTGACGACGTTGGACACCAGCAAATACAAAGTCCATTTTGGTGGCGACATCCCCGACTTTGACGTCTCCACCTACGTCAGCGCGAAAGAAGCCAAACGTCTGGACCGATTCACCCAGTTCGCCGTCCACGCTGGCGGTCAAGCAATCGCGGATGCGGGGCTGAATTTTGATAACGTTGACCGCACCAAGTGTGGCGTGATCTTGGGTAGCGGAATCGGCGGTCTGATGGAGATCGAAAATCAGATCGAACGCATGCTGACCAAAGGCCCCGACCGTGTCAGCCCATTCACCGTTCCAAAAATGATGGTCAATGCCGCTGGCGGTAACATCTCGATCACGTACGGATTAAAGGGTCCCAACTACGCCGTCGCAACCGCTTGTGCCAGCGCGACCAACGCGATGGGTGACGCACTGCGCAGCATTCGTTTGGGCGAAACCGACTTGGTCATCACTGGTGGTAGCGAAGCCGCAATCACACGCATGGGTTTGGCCGCCTTTCAAAACATGAAAGCGCTTTCGACGCGAAACGACGATCCCACTGCGGCCAGTCGCCCGTTCGAGGCTGATCGTGATGGATTCGTTTTAGGCGAAGGCGCCGGTGTCTTGGTCTTCGAAGAACTCTCGCACGCACAAGCGCGCGGAGCAAAGATTTATGCGGAAGTACTCGGATACGGCACCACCAGTGATGCTGGCCATATCACAGCCCCTGATCCGGAGGGAACCGGAGCGGGCGCTGCCATGCAAGCAGCCATCGGCGACGCTGGCCTTACTCCCACCGACGTCGATTACATCAACGCTCACGGCACCAGCACACCGCTGGGAGACAAAGCCGAAACGCAAGCGATTAAACGAGTCTTTGGTGATCACGCCAACAAAATCGCGATCAGCAGCACCAAAAGCGCACTGGGGCACTCCCTGGGAGCCAGCGGCGGAATCGAAGCGGTGATTTTGAGCAAGTCAATTCAGTTCAAGCAGATCGCTCCGACGATCAACTACGACACGCCAGATCCCGCTTGCGATTTGGACTACACGCCAAACGAAGCAAAAGATCTAGAAATCCGAATTGCAATGAGCAACAGTTTCGGCTTCGGCGGTCACAACGCGTGCGTCGTATTCGGTCGCTTTGACGGATAAGCCGTCGAACCGGCATCTGTTGATCCAGCCTACAAACAACGGCAATATCCATTAAGGCGGATGAACGTGGTCATCGAATCGTCTATCATGGCGATATGTCCAATCCTCCGTCTAAAGTTGACAACCAACTCGGCCGTGAAGAGTACGTTGAGCAAGCTCACTTGTTCGGCTTGTTGCTCGCACGCACGGGCGAAGGGATTCCGATTCAAGAGTTGCTTGCCCAGTTGCGTCACGAAGTTTTGGCGACGACAAAATTGCCAATGGCGATGGACTACATGCTGACCGAAGTGCGGCATAGCGGCATGATGGCGCCGGCGATGTACAAACTGGGCCACTACTTTACCGCCTTTCAATCTTATTTGATCCAAGAATCGGAACAAGAATCTGGCCGCTTTCTGATGGAGACGGCGCTAAAGTTATTGGAGTCGGAAGCAAAGTACCGCATCGAAGACCCGACACCTCAAGGCTTGTTCTTTTTTCAATTCGAATCGCTCTGTCGCAATCGGCTCAGCTACGACCGCGGATTGACTGCAATCAGCAACGATCCGATGTACGATGCCAAATGGGCCAAGTGGATTCTGTCATTGCGAGCTCAAATCGGGTTGGTCGATTTGGCCGATTTGCTGTTGCTGGCCAGTGACGAATACAAACGTCGGTTGATCGCGGCGGGTGAATCACTTGATGACAAAGGTCCGTTTTTGTTTGGCGAACGAGAAGGTCGAATCGCGATGGCCAATCGCCAGAAAGAGCCTCTGTTTCTATTTGGAGCGATGCAACGCCATTTGGGTTATCCAGCCGTACCAAGACCCAAGCCCGCTGACAAAGAAAAAGAGTTGATCCCGCAGATGGCCCGCCGCATCGAACGACTGGAGATGCGGATCAAAATCTTAGAAGAAGAAAATCGCAACGGGATGGACATCACGCGGTTTTACGAAAAGAACAAAGGCAAACGAGAATTCAAATTGCCGGATTTGCCCGAGTAATCGAGTGTCGCAAGCATTTGAAATACCAGCACGCAGCGCCAGCAAGTGAATCCTGGGCGCTTAAAGGAGATTCATTTGCTTGCGCTGCTAGGCTGTGAATTTTTGCTAACCCGACGCGTGAGTTTTAAGTTGCGCTTTTACAAAAATGTATCGAGATTCGTATGACCGAATGCGTGAAACAAACAGAAAACCAGCTGCGTAGCAGCGACAGCATATAGCCCCATGCGTCAGCATGGGGTTAGGCGTGCACCCACCGATCCTCGTTTTTCTCCGTCCCGATCACCGCCGTAGGCGGTGATCGGGACGGAGAAAAACGAAAATATATTTTGCGTTTCACCAACCTTGGGCTGACGCCCAAGGCTAGGGATGTGTCGCCACTCCGTGGCTGGCTTTTCAGTGCTGCAATATCGATATTCACACGATGCGCAAACACGCGTTCGCACGAACGCTCACAAAAAGAAAAACGCCGAAGTCGAACTGTTCGACTTCGGCGTTTTGAAGGTTAGCTGGGGAGAAGCGGGATCAAGCGCTCTTGGTGGTAGGCATCGTAAACAAATTCCTTGATCCCAACACGACCGTTTCATCGATCGTGAAAACACTGCCTTCCTCTTGCTCTGGCAGATCGTACATGATGTCCAGCATTACCTCTTCCAAAATCCCACGCAGGCCTCGGGCACCGACGCCCTTTTCTAAAGCCCGTTGTGCGATTTGGTGAAGTGCACCATCGGTGAATTCCAGTTCGCAGTTCTCCATTTGGAACAATGCTTGGTACTGTTTTGTAAGAGCATTCTTGGGCTCTTTCATCACGCGTACCAAACCGTCTGTATCCAACGGCTGGAGGAAACTGACAACTGGCAAACGTCCGACTAATTCAGGAATCAACCCGAATTGCAGGATGTCTTCGGTTTGCACTTGGGCGAGCAAATCAGCAGTCGTTTGCTCGTTCCGTTCACCAATGCCGCCGCCAAAGCCGAGCGTCTTATGTCCAAGTCGTTTGCGGATGATTTCGTCAATACCGACGAAAGTACCACCTACGATGAACAAAATATTGCTCGTATCAAGTTGGATGTACTGCTGCTCAGGGTGCTTCCGCCCGCCTTGCGGAGGAACATTTGCAACCGTGCCTTCCAACATCTTCAGCAAACTCTGCTGAACGCCTTCGCCAGAGACATCGCGGGTGATCGAAACGTTGGCACTCGTCTTTCCGATCTTGTCGACTTCGTCGATATACAAGATGCCTCGCTGAGCAGCTTCGACATCAAAGTCAGCCGCATGCAACAGTTTCAGCAACAAATTCTCGACGTCTTCTCCGACATATCCCGCTTCGGTGAGCGTGGTGGCATCACCGATGGCAAAGGGAACGTTCAGCATTCTTGCGAGTGATCGAGCCAGCAACGTTTTTCCGCTACCCGTTGGGCCGGTTAGCAGAATATTGCTCTTCTCGATCTCAACCTCGCCACTGCCTTCCCATTCACTGGTCAGGCGTTTGTAGTGATTGTGCACAGCCACGGCGAGGACTCGCTTGGCGGCCGATTGCCCAATCACGTACTCGTCTAGATGTTCAACGATCTTGCGAGGTGCAGGAATATCGTTGAACAACGTTTTACTTGGACCACGTCGCTTCTGTTCTTGGTCCAAAATACTCTGGCATAGTTCGATACACTCAGCACAGATGTAAACATCTCCTGGGCCTTCGACTAGCGGACCGACATCTCGATAGCTCTTGCGACAGAAAGAACAGAACGCGTTCTTCTTGTTTGAAGTGCTACCAGTACGGGTGGAGGGATTATCTTTCGAGGGCATACGCGACTCCTGTTGAGCGACATCTTGCCAAGTGATGATGGTCGTGATCGTACATTTCTCTTGAGCGCCAAGCTCAAATACAATCGTTGACCATTCTCACACAGCAATCTGCCGCGCAGTACGGTTCGGGCCACTGCTCGAATGCTTTCTCAGCTGGCGTATGCTTTGAAGAAGATGGTTTGCAAAACAAATTGTCCTGCTAGACATCACCTTCAGAGCGGGAGGGGCCGCTGAGATGGAACATCCTTATCCTCGAAAGCTCGAGCGTATCGTGGAGTAAATCAAATTGGGTTTCGTGTTGCCAAAGCCGGTTGCCCAGAGAAGTTTGGGAGGGCTAGCTTTGGGTGTCATGTCTATATAAATCCGGCTGTCCATTTCGGACTCGATTCAACAACGTGAAAGCGATTGGGAGTTGGTGCCCATCGAATTGGTCGGTTTCGGGTTTCAAGATCTTTGATGATCCCTAAGTCGATACCGATGTGTTCGATTGTGAGGGCATGTTATTCGCTTGCGGCTTCTGAACCAGTTGGCTCATTTTCGCTGTCGTTGATCGCGTCGTCTTCTTCTAGACGGGTTGATGCTTGTATTGTTCGGAATTCTTCATCGGTGATGTCTCCTTTGAGTTTCATTTCTCGCAAGTTTGCAAGCAACTCATCTGAGCTTTCCTGGTCGTTGGCGGCGTAGTCGCGAAACTTTGACACGGCAAAAAACGCAAATGCGCAAAGGCCACAAAGAATCGCTACAGCTACCGCAGTATTGATAACCGAGTCATTGAAAAAATCTAACATTTCCGTTCGTGATGGCGCCAAGCGTAGTGGTGGCAAGTCCGTTCAAATCAACTTCTCACGCCAGCCTTCTCTGATCGTGATGTTTCCTGTCTGTTCTCATTCTGATCGGAGTGACTCGGAAAACCAAGCCACCAAACAAAAGTTCAGTTTGAGTTGTCGAAGTGAGTTTATTGAGGACCGTCATCTACTGCCTCAGTGGGTTGGCGATCGCGAAGATGATGAGACTGTGCCAAAGAGCAAGAGTCGCCGCCCAGTGAGGTAACTGAATGATAGGGGTGTCCAGTTGGAGTGGTCCAGTATTTTGAATCGCAAATGCCGCTTTTTTCGTGTTTCACAGCACTTATCTGTGTTTCACGCACTGGACGGGTGATTTGTGGTCGGGCATCGCTTCGACTGGTCTTGACGACTTCCGCTACCCTGAGCTCTGGCTAGCACTCGGCAAGTAATTGCCAGG
>CAZZDZ010000171.1:3984-12185 GCA_964652675.1 uncultured Pirellulaceae bacterium | reverse complement strand
GTCCAGTCCGGTCGCCAATCGTTCACCGAGTTTCTCAAGGTAGTCGTATGGCGGATCGTTTTTCAGAACGTCCAATGTCGCCGTGCCGGCTGCTACTGCGATTGGGTTCCCGCTCAGCGTTCCCGCTTGGAACACTTTTCCGGCTGGCAATACGTTATCCATGATCGACGCTTTGCCACCATACGCGCCCATTGGCATCCCGCCTCCAACGATCTTGCCCAGTGTTGTCATGTCTGGCGTGATTCCGAATCGTTCTTGTGCTCCACCAAACGCGACCCGAAACCCAGTCATGACTTCGTCAAAAATCAGAATGGCTCCATCATCCTGAGTCGTTTGCCGAAGCGCTTTTAAGAAATCCATCGTTGGCACGACACAACCCATGTTGCCCACCACCGGTTCCAAAATCACACAAGCGATCTCGCCAGCATGTTGATTGAACGCATCAACCAGTGATTGCGGGTCGTTGTATTCCAGCACGATCGTGTCGCCACCCGCACCCGGTGTTACCCCGGGCGAATCGGGTACGCCAAGTGTCGCGGCGGCGCTGCCGGCGGCGACCAGCAAACTGTCAACGTGCCCATGATAATTCCCCGAAAACTTGATCACCTTGTGACGTCCCGTCGCTCCGCGGGCAACTCGGATCGCGCTCATGGTTGCTTCGGTGCCGCTGTTGACCAAACGAACTTTTTCGACACTCGGAACAGCTTCGATGATCTGTTCGGCAAGTCGCGATTCGGCTTCGGTCGGCGCCCCGTAACTCGTTCCTCGTTCCAGTGCTTTGCTGACCGCCTCGAATACCGCTGGGTGTTTGTGCCCCAAAATCATCGGCCCCCAAGATCCGATGTAGTCAATAAACTGGCGGCCGTCGATGTCATACAAATGGGCTCCGTCGGCGCGATCGATAAACAGAGGCGATCCGCCCACTGCGCCAAACGCTCGTGCAGGACTATTGACACCACCGGGCATCAGTTTTCGGGCGCGTTCAAAGGCGGCAACACTCTTGTTGCCAATGGATGAAGGAGATATCGACACGAGTGAGATCTTGCGGGGTTTGGAAAAGGATTTTTTGGACAGTCGGTTGAATATGCTCGCATTCTAACTTTTCAAAGAGGTTTGGACCATTCGTTCGACTTCACTGGTAAATGGATTCACTGGCAAATGAATTCACCGGCAAACGGATTTGGTCTTTCGCCCGGTCGTTAAGAACTTTCGCGGAACAAGCGATCGGATCCAGGCCGTCCCCTTGTTGTCAGCACCGCACCACTGCATCCTAAAAGGCAACAAACAACCGATCCTGCGGAGAAATATTGATGAGTGCAGACGCCAGAGCCAAAGAATTGAAACTAGAGTTCCCCCCAGCGCCCAAACCAATGGGCGTTTACAAGCCGGTCGTGGTGTCAGGCAACATGGCATATCTATCGGGACACGGACCTTTAAAGCCAGACGGGAAATTGATCACCGGGCGTCTTGGTTTGGACATGGACGTGGAAGCTGGCTATGACGCGGCTCGAATCACAGGTTTGTGCATGTTGGCAACGTTGCAATCGCATTTAGGCAGCCTGGATAAAGTCAAACGGCTTGTCAAACTGCTTGGCTTGGTCCGCAGCACCGATGGCTTCGATCAACAACCCGCTGTGATCAATGGTTGCAGCGAATTGTTTCGTGACGTGTTCGGCGAAGACAACGGAGTAGCAGCGCGTAGCGCGATCGGAACCAATTCGCTCCCCGGCGACATCGCCGTCGAGATCGAAGCGATTTTTGAAGTAGAAGTTTAAAAATCGACTCGCAAAAGTCAGCGTGTAGCAGCGATAGCCATTCCTAAATCGGCGACCACAACAGATGCGGCAACTTGGCAAGACGGATATTCAAATCACTCCCGTCGCAATGGGCTGTTGGCCGATTGCCGGCATGACCAGCTTGAACGTAAACGATATCGACAGCCGCAAAACGCTTCGCGCTGCGGTGGATTCCGGTATCAACTTTTTCGACACGGCATACGGTTACGGCCGCGATGGCGAAAGCGAAAAATTGATTGCGACCGAGTTGGCGGATTGCCGAGACAAAATCGTGATCGCCACCAAAGGCGGGATGCATTGGGACGATTCAGGCAGATGTTTTGATGCCTGTGATCAACGCTTGAAAGCCCAGTGCAACGAGAGTTTGCGTCGGCTCAATACCGATCACGTCGATCTATTGTATCTTCACGCCCCCGACGCAAACGTCCCGGTCGCCGATTCGGCTGGCACGTTAAAAGATTTGCTGGACGCAGGAAAAACACGCAGCGTCGGCGTCTCAAATTTCAATGTCGATCAGTTGAACGAGTTTCATGCGGTGTGCCCAATCTCCGCAGTCCAACCGCCCTACAATATGCTGCAACGGGACATCGAATCTGATGTGATCCCGTGGTGTATTCAGCACGATGTCGCCTGCATCATCTATTGGCCGTTGATGAAGGGATTGTTGGCGGGCAGGCTGGGACGCGACCATGTTTTTGGCGAAGGCGACGGGCGTCCAAAGTATCCGATGTTTCAAGGCGAACAATGGACCAAGAATCAAGATTTCGTCGATGACCTTCGAGCCATCGCTACGGATATCGGAAAAACAGTTGCTCAGTTGGTCGTCGCGTGGACGGTCGCGCAGCCAGGGATCACCGCAGCGCTTTGCGGAGCAAAACGCGATTACCAAATCCAAGAGACCGCCGGTGCGATGGGCTGGGAAATGGATGAAGCAACACGCCAGCGAGTAGCCGATGCACTGAAACGACGTGGCCAACCTGAGACGAAGCCCGCCGTTTAAATTGGCGCGGTGATATCAAGCGGCCGAAAGCTTACGCAGGCGAGGCGGAAAGCGATTTAGTTGGATCAACGTACTCGTTTTCTGACGCGATCAAATCGTGTTCGGCTTCGTCCACCGCCGGGCCAAGCGACCTGATATACAGCAGGCAACTGACGGCGATAACGATGCTTGCGCAGATCCAATAGGTGTGATACTCAGGGCCAGCATCGGTCGACGCCAGGATCATTTTTGCACCGCCCCAGTTACTGTCCAGCAATCGTTGCATCGAAACGGACATAGCGTTGTTGGTAACGTGGATCAGCATGCATGGCAAAACACTGCCCGTTCGCAACGCGACCCAGCCAAGCAGGACGCCCATAAAAGTAGCGGCGATGGATTGCTGAACGACACCGTGCGAAATGCCGAACATGATCGCGGTGACCAGCACAGCTCGGAGCGATCCTTTGCTACGAACCAGCCCACCGAAGATAAAGCCTCGGAATGCAAGTTCTTCGCAAATCGCGGGCACAACGGCCATCAAAAACAAGACGGACAACCAAGGGGCCGTCGAAATTTGTTCAACGAACGGTTTCATCGATTCGGCAGCCTGTTCGCTGACCGGATACGCATAACTGATGGTTTTGGCCAACAGCGTGTAGGCAGGATGCAGAGTGATGCCAACGAGTACCGAAAGCGGAAGCACGGTCCAGTGAGGCATTCGCAGGCGAAGGCTTTTTCGTAGCGATGTTGTCAACATCGTTGCCATGATCAACGCTGGGAACAAAATCATCAGCAACTGTGGCATCATCACCAACTTTGCGATGCCAGCGAAACTTGAGGGCATCTCGGTGACCGCTAGTTTGCCAAAAAACAGTGCGACCAAGATGATCAAGCCGCACGCGACAGCTTGGGTCGGAGTCGCAGCCGTCTGTCGGTCACGCCACAAGTGACGAACCCAAGTGCCTAGTTCCCATTGCTCTCCGCCTCCGAAAAGAACCGCTTCGTCCTCGAACTGGCGTCTTGCCCAGCGAGTCGCCATCCAAAGGCAGGTGCCGGTCACCATGAACACCATCGGTAGGTAAAACAATGCAGTCGCATACTGGCTTTCGACCAATGATCGAACGAGCAAGAACATTCCGGTAACTGGGATCAAGCTGGTGCCAACGCTTAGCGTCGTGCCTGGCAACATTGGCAACAACACCAACGGCAGCGTGACCATCATCAAAGGCATCAGATAATACTGGCCTTCTTTGCTACTGCGTGCCATCGCGGCGACCGCAAGGGCAAGGGCGCTGAATAACGCTGATAGCGGGACCAATGCAACCAACAGCCACAGCATGGGAATGATCGGTGGTGCTCCCATTGCTCCGCCGCCGATGCCGATTTGGCCGAAGACAAACGAACTGGTTACCAGCATGCTGCCTGCGTTTAAGATCGCGGTCATCATGCTAAAGGTGGTGACGGCGCCTAGTTTGCCCCAGACGATTTCGCCTCGCAGTGCAGGACTGCAAAGAAGTGTTTCAAGTGTACCGCGTTCCTTTTCGCCAGCGACCAAGTCGATCGCGGGGTAGAACGCTCCGGTCATCGCCCAAACCAACATGATAAATGGCAGCAGTTTGCTCCAGAATGCCGCTTCGCGCGTTCGTTCAGGAGCGATGTCTACGCTGCTAAGTCGAAATGGATCCAACATTTCCAGGTCATAGCCGGAGCTGGACAACCTATCCCGGACCCAACCACCGCGCCACGCATTCAGAGCACTGGTGACTCGGTCACGCGCAACCATGCTTTGGTCAGACGCGACATTGTAAAGTAGTTTGATGGCCGCTTCTTCGTCGTGACCACGCAGAGCGGGATTTGCGAACGCTGGCGGGATCAGCATGACAATGTCAAAACTGCCTGCGCGCACCCAACTGGATGATTCTTCGGCGACATCCGCATGTTCCTGGATCTCGCTCCATTTGTAGTGGATCAGATTCAGTCGATCGTTGTTATCCGATAGGCCAGGTGCAAACGTTTCATCTTCTAAAAGTGGCGGAACGTCAGTCAAGTGTTCGGTGCCAACTACACAAACCGAAGTTGGATGTTGCTGCGTAAACTGAGCGATTTGCAAAAGCAGCATGCCGACCAATGGGTACAGCAAAATCGGCAGGACCGCGATTGTGAATAGGGTTCGGCGGTCACGAAGCTGATCACGCATTTCGCGCATGTAGATCAACGCGATTGCTGAAAGTCTTGGTCGGCCGCTTTTCTTAGCCGCTTTTCGCTTTTCTGCGGATGTTAGCAATTTCACAGCGACTCTCCCGTCGTGACAGGGGCAAGTCCAGTGGGATGCGATTCCAATGCCTCGCAGCCGTCTTGCTCTTCGCGTTCGCTGAGCAATCCAAAGAACAGCTCTTCAAAATCTGTTTGGTTGTGTCGCTGTTGCAGTTCTTGTAGCGAACCGCTATCCAAAATCCGACCGCGATGCATGATGGCGATACGATCACACAACCGTTCGACTTCGCTCATGATGTGTGTTGAAAAGATGACGCATTTGCCCATGTCTCGCAGCGACCGAATCACGGCAAGCAAGTTTCGGGCGACCAGCACGTCCAATCCCAAAGTCGCTTCGTCAAAAACCAGTACCGGCGGATCGTGAACCATCGCGCGGGCGATCGAGACTTTTTGTTTCATACCGGTCGACATCTTGCCGCCTGGGATGTCGCGAAAATCGTTCATTCGCAGTTGCGTAAACAGAGTCTCCAAGCGTTGCTTGAGCTCTTTGGCGGGCATGCCGTGCAGTCGCCCGAAATACTCCACCATTTCCCAAGCCGTCATGCGGTCGTAGATGGCGGTATTGTTGCTGACAAATCCAATTCCACGACGGACTTCTGCCGCGTCGCGAACAACGTCGTACCCGTTGACTTTGGCGATACCAGACGTGGGCCCCAGTACCGTGCTAAGGATTCGCAGAACCGTCGTTTTTCCAGCACCGTTTGGTCCCAGCAGACCGAAAATTTCTCCGCGGTTCACCGCGAACGAAATACTGTCCACCGCGACGAATTTTCCTCGTTGTAGATCGTCGTAGGTCTTCGTCAAATGCTGGACGTGGATCATGGACAACAACAAGGTTTTTAACGGGCAACGACACCATCGCAGCAGCGCGACGTGTGTGCGGAAAAAACGCAATGTCCTTTCGGAATTGAGCGAACCGCACTAAGTGATCCTAGCCCAGCACCCTCATTATGGAACTGAATAATTCACCTAAGACAACGCAAACGAACGATTGCTCCCGTCGTAACCGTTAGGCCTTGACGTTAAGCCGTATAACCGGACCCGTTACAGCCGGAAGAGATTCGATTGCAGCGGTTGCGCCGCTTGCAGCACCTTCGGTCGCCTCGTGCGTCATGATCACCAAAGTAACAGGATCATCGTGCGTATCGCCTTTTTCGCCTTCGTGTTGAATCACCGAAGCGATCGATATGTTGTGTTTCTCCATCGCGGCTGCAATCGCTGCAAGCGTTCCAGGATTGTTGGCGACGTGCAACCGAAAGTAATATCGCCCCACAAGCGTATCGGCGTCGCGCAAGATCGCGCGCGGTGGTTTTTCACTGGAGAAATATTCCAGCGTTTTGAAAGTCAAGCTTGTCCGACCCACTGCTGTATCAATCATGTCCGCCACGACCGCAGACGCCGTTGGCATTTGGCCGGCACCCTGTCCGTGCAAAAAGACGGGACCAACCGCGTCGCCAACGACACGAATCGCGTTAAACACCCCTCGGACTTCTGCCAGCGGTGTTCCAATTCGAACCAATGTGGGAGCGACCGATAATTCCAATCCTTCGTCGGTCAACTTTGCGATCGCGAGTAACTTGATTCGATGTCCAAGCTGCCTTGCGTACTGCAAATCCAGCGGGTCCAAGCCATCGATGCCGATACGCGGGATTTTGGACCAATCGACGGTCGCCCCAAACGCCAAGTGTGCCAAAATCGCAAGCTTTTGAACGACGTCTGTGCCATCAACATCCATCGCTGGATCGGCTTCGGCGTAACCAAGCTCCTGAGCCTCTCGGACAACGTCATCATACGACGACCCGTCCTCGTCCATTTTGGTGACGATGAAATTGCTGGTGCCGTTAAGGATTCCTTCCAGCGACTCGATTTGGTTGGCAGATAGACACTGACTGATGTTTGCGATGATCGGGATTCCGCCAGCCACCGCGGCCTCGAAAGCGATGTTACGACCCAGTTCACGAGCCCGCGTAAACAACTCGGGGCCATGTTCGGCCAATACGGCTTTGTTAGCCGTCACGATGTCTTTGCCAGATTCCAACAACTTCAGCATGATCGTTCGCGCTGGTTCCAATCCGCCGATCAGTTGAGCAACAACCTGGATGTCGGGATCGTTGATAACATCGTCCAGCGAATCCGTGACGACGCCTTCGGGCATGTCCACATTCAGCGGTTTGTTGATGTCGCGAACAACGGCCTTTTTCAGCCACATCGTCCGACCGGCGTGTCGAGCAGTCCGATCGCCGTGATCCAACAACAGGCGGGCCACACCGGTGCCGACGGTGCCAAGTCCTACAATAGCTACGTTTGTCTTTTTCATCACCAGATAGTAGTCGCGGCAGCGAAAACTGGCGAGCCGGGATTGAGCTTTTTTGGCGTTAAAACCGTCGTGTTTTGCGACTTTGATTTGGGTTCAGCGGCGTTGAATCCTGCGGCGATCGGTTGCAGCCTTTATTCTTTTGCTGTTCCGCCGTAAGGGTTCCAGGAAAGACATCTTGACCTGGTACGGATGCCGACAAGCTGGCTGGGCTTGGGATGAACCGCCAAAATGCGAGCAATGGCGAAAATGGCAAGGTCAACTATATTGTCGGGACTATTCACGAAGCCGATCAAATGTCTTTTGATCACGAGCAACGAACTTCCCACTCATCTCAGCAGTAGAATGAATCTAACCAAAAACTCACGCATGGTGTTACCGCTTCTGTTTCTTGCTTTGTTTGCCTTTGATCTAGCGGCTGCAGAGAAGCCCGGAAAGAAAATCAAGGAGCAAGAAGGGGAGGGTATCGTTGATCGGTACAACGCGCATGGAACGGAGGTTTACCGGTTCGTTCCAGTAGATAAATCCCTGCGCATGATCAAGTTCGTTCCTGGGCAATTGGGATACAAGAAGAAAAAGTTGCCGAAAGAGTTCGAAGAGATTCTTGCCACCGCACTCGCTGAGAAAAAGAAGATTCATTTCAAATGCAAGTACTTTGATCACGGTCCCAAAAAGACAGCCATCGGCAAAAAGATCATCGTTTTGAAATTTGCAGACGCAGAATAGTCAACTGCGAAGCGATACGCTGATTAGGTTCCAAATACCAGCAAGCACCGCGAACAAGCGAATCGACGGCGTTAAACAGGAAAATCACTTGCTGGCGCTGCGTGCTAGTAAA
>CAZZDZ010000171.1:0-3884 GCA_964652675.1 uncultured Pirellulaceae bacterium | reverse complement strand
TGCGTGCTAGTAAACTCTTTAGCTTCTAAAATTTTTTCGTCGCGGAAGTCGTCAATACTTTCCGACCCGTGAACGCCTACTTCTTGATACCAACGCATACGAATTGCTACATCAATCTCACGTATAATTTGCAGGTTGTTTTTGCGGAAATTTGCTTGTCCGCGCCGCTTCGGGCGTAAGTCCCGCCGGTTTTGGAAACTTCACATCCAAGGAGAACAGGACATGGCCCGGTCGCACGCCCACCATTCATCGCAAACGTCGGGTATCGTACTTCTTTGCCTTGGCGTCGCTGCCACCGTTGTTCCATCGGTGCTTTGGGCCGAAGACCAGTTGGCGAATACCAGTGCGCTCAAGGAAACCGGTCATCCGCTGTTTTGCAGTCCGCACTTTTCACCGATCGCAATTCGAGGCGAATTTGTTTTTGTGGTGAATACTCCCTCGGACACGGTCGACGTGTTGGATCGAAAGACGCGAAAAATGGTCCGCCGTGTCAACGTTGGCATCGATCCAGTCAGCCTTGCCATTCGTCCCGATGGCAAGGAAGTTTGGGTGTCGAATCATATCTCAGATTCGGTTAGCGTGATCGACAACGATTCCACAAACCCAACGTACTTGCAAGTCATCGCGACGATCCAATCGTTTGATCTACAAACCAAATCAACGAAGTTCGACGAACCCGTTGGTATCGCTTTTGCTGGAAACGAGAAAGCTTACGTCGCGCTGTCTTCCGAGAACGAAATCGCCGTGGTCGATGTTCTCAAGCGGAGTATTACCAACCGAATCAAAATTCCGGCGCAGGACCCGCGTGCAATCGTTGTGCGCGATGAACGGCTGTACGTTGTTCCATTCGAATCCAACAACAAGACACAGTTGTCGGGCGGCCGCGGCGATGAAATTGATGGCGAATTAGTGACCTTTGATGCTTGGCAGCATTCGGTCGTGCACAACAATGTGCTGTCCTTGGGGCACGTTGTCGATATCGTTAAGCATCCTGAAGTTCCCGACCGCGACCTGTTTGTCTTTGATACCAAAACCGACAAGTTGGTGAACGTCGTCGATACTTTGGGCACGCTGTTGTACGGCATGACGGTCGATTCCAAAGGTAATGTCTTTGTCGCGCAAGCAGACGCTCGTAACGACGCCAACGGTCGCGCTGGAACAAAAAAGCATGGCCTAGAACAACTCGAAAACCGTGCGTTCTTAAACCAGATCACTCAAGTCAATTTCCAGGACGGCCAGCCATCCAAGCCAATCTTCATTGACTTGGAACCGCTACCGCCCCAGCACCCTGGTCCCGACAAAGCATTTGCAACTCCCTTTGCAATCGAAATTACCCAAGACGATCAAACGCTGGTCGCGACGGCTGCTGGTAGCGACAAACTATTTACGGTAGATGTTAAGAACGGTGAAGTGCTGGGAAGCGTCACCGTCGGTGCGGTGCCTCGCGGTATCGCGCTACATGAATCAAGCGAATCTACATCCGCTTGGGTTTTCAACGCGGTGGCCAATACCATTTCCATTGTGGACATCACTGATCTGTCGAATCCCAAAGTCGCGGGCTTGGTAACACTGCAAGACCCCACCGACGAACACGTCAAACTTGGACGCACTTGGTTCAACGATGCCAGCGCCTCGACGACGGGAACCTATTCGTGTGCAAGCTGCCATCCAGACGGGCATACCGACCAACTGCTTTGGGTGCTGAAGACTCCGGTCGTTTCTGGCGGCAATCAGATCATGCCGCGTTCGACGATGCCACTGCGCGGATTGCGTGACACGGCTCCCTTTCACTGGGACGGGATTCCAGGTGACCCGTATGGCGGAAACAACAGCGCGAACGTGCGTGGATCGGTTGCTCCCAACAGCGACATCGGTGATCCAGAAAGTGCGCCGCGTCATCTGATTGATGGTGGACTAGCGGCAACCATGCTGATGCACGGCAGCGAGGTTACAAACGACGAAGGAAAAGCTGGCGCGTTGTCAGCATCCCAGCGAGACGACATGGCGAAGTTCTTGTTGGCGGTGCCGTATCCTCCCGCACCCAAGCGAGCTTACACGAATGTTGTCTCCAAGCGAGCGACGGAGGGGTTTGAGCTGTTTCACATCAAGGGGCACCTTGACGAAAAAGCCAAACCCAATGTCTGCGGCGATTGCCACCGCATGCCCTATTTGGTCAGCACCAACACGCCCGGGACCGGGATGGAGGCGCCAACGTGGCGCGGTGCGCAGGATCGCTTTTTGATCCTTCCGCAAGGCCGGTTGAATATTGTCGAATTTGGTTTCTATCGTCGCATCGCCGAAGAAGGAATTCCAGAAAAAAAAGTCTGGCAGTTTTCATGGCAAGGACAGCCACGGTTCGATCCAATCTGGGAGATGGTTCTTGAAGGCAGCACTGGTTACTCCGGCGCGTTTGGACGCCAAGTCACGATCAACCAAACGTCGGCCAATGACAAACTAACCCAAGATCTGCTGGATGCACTTGAGTCGGCGGCTCGTGACGAAGCGATCGTGTTGGAAGCGGACGGTGTGTTGATCGACGAAACCATGTCGCTTCCGATATCGCTTCAGTTTGCCAATGGAATGTACATCACCAAGGACGAACAACCTCGTACATTCAATCGCGCTGAACTTATCAAGCTGGCATCCGGAGGCGAATTCGTCGGAACGTTCACGGCGCGACATGGTGTAAAATCAGAATCCTTTGCCCACCCACAGCCAGCGCTTTGGACGCCGGGTCCAATCCAAAAACAAAGCGGCCATCAGAAGTTTCCGATCCTACGTCCGGGCCAGAAAACATTGCGAATCAGCGGGCGACACGTCGATTCTGGCGCTTATCCGATCGTGGACGGTCGACGTGTGCGGGGCCAAGTGAGCGTGACAGCGAAAGACAGAATCAAGATCGAACTGACCTCGCTTCCTAAACCCGGTATTCATCTATTGCAGGTTCAAAACCCTGCGGGCCAGTTCAGCAATGACTTTATTTTCAATGTGACGGAATCGAAAAAGGCCGCAGAACAATTGGTAGCCCAGCGGGTGCGGGAAGATCGAGACATCCGCGATGCGATTGCCGAGGCAATTGTCAACGGAGACGTTGATGAACTACGAAGTTATTTGAGCCGGCGACAGCAGCGTGGTCGCATCAATGAACGGCATCCATTTTCAGGATCGATTCCGCTTTCGGTTGCGGCCGCTCACGACCGTTTCGACATCGCACAGTTTCTATTGCGTCGCGGAGCGGACGTCAACGGAACCAACCGGGACAGAAACACGCCGCTTCATGCTGCCGCGTTCTTTTGTCGCGAAGACATCGTCCAGTTACTGCTTCAGAAAGGAGCGTCTGTGACGAAGAAGAACAGTCGAGGCGAAACACCCATCGACGTTGTTTCCGGAAAGTGGAGTAAGGATTTAGCCGGTTCGTACGACTACATCGGCAGAGCAGCGGGAGTAGAGTTGGATTTGCAACAAATTCGCAAACAACGTCCGCAGATCACCCAGCTCTTGAAAGAGAAAGAGAAAGAGTAAGCGTGACTGCCCGAGTTTGAAGCAGGGATTGAGATGCTCTGAAGAGCTGCCGAACCTAACGACCAGCTCCGCTATGGCACAGTGGAACGCCGCAAATCTCCCGCTCCAAAAAACAAACCAAAAGAATCTTTCAGTTTCTTGCATCCGATTTCCTGTTGTCACCGAACACTCTTTCGACCCGGCCGGTCAATTCACATTTTTGAACCAATCCGCCGAAAGAAACAGGAACTACTCAGATGAGAAACTCAATTCGCTGCGCAATTGCCATTGTGATGATGGTATCGACGTTTTCCGCTGCCAAAGCCGACGATATCGTGGACACGGCCGTCGCTGCTGGAAAATTCAAGACGCTAGCCGCCGCA
>CAZZDZ010000170.1:9437-12229 GCA_964652675.1 uncultured Pirellulaceae bacterium | reverse complement strand
CGCGGAAGTCGAGCACGATGGTGAAGTCGAGGAGTTCGAAGAGGACGAAGAAGAGTACGAAGATGTGGAAGAGGTCGACCTTGATCCACTTCCAACCGACGAAGAAATTCAGGGCGTCGATGTGGATGACGTGGAACTTGGCGGGTTCGGAGCTGGGATTTTGGACAAAGTTGACACGGACAAACTGGATCTGGATCCCGAACCGCTTGATGTCGGCAACTTATTGGATGACGAGATTCAATCGGTGGCTGACGAGATCGAAGACTCCACGTCTGAAAACAAAATTCGAATGTTGCGAGGCGAAGAAAGTTTTACGCCCGACGAAGATTCGTTGCAGCTAAACAAGAATCCGCTCACCGGTGAACTGACGTTTGGTGGGGCTCCGTCACTATCGGACGTTGCCGATAAGTTGGGCGTTGGAGAGGTTCCCGACGATCCGATCGATGAACTTGAGTCAATGATTCAGGAAACCGTCGAACTGGATGAAAGCGGTGGCATTCTCGGAACGGATAACGATGAGATTGACTTCGGCGATTTGGAATAGACAAGCTGATTGTCCGTGAACGCGATTTGCTTTTTTGAAACACTGAGGCACAGAGATCACAGAGGAAAGGCGTGAAGCAAAACTCCGTGTCCTCTGTGATCTCTGTGTTTTTATCTACGTGTGAACCCAAAGTTTAGGATTGATGAAGCACTAGCTTGTGATGCTGCGATTGATCGCAGCTACCAGCGCCTTGATCGATGCCTTGGTGATCGATTTACTTTTGCCCGCACCAAATAGCTCTTCGCCATTTGGTTTTTGAGCCAAGATATAGGCAGCGGCCGCACTCCCAGAGCCGGCTTCCATGGCGTGTTCGCTGTAGTCTTTGATGTCGTAGGACAGCCCGAACGTTTCGGTTAGGACGTGCACACAAGCGTCCAGGGGGCCATTGCCGTTGGATTGAACCTTGTGCTCTTCTCCGTTGAAAGACAAAACGAACTCATATCGCTCCAGGTCTTCGACATCACATTCGAGAGGTTTGTGGGAGACGTAAACCAATTTGGCGGGTGGGTTGATGTAGGTTTCCAAAAACTTCGCAGCAATCTCATTCGGCTGGATTTCTTCGCCGGTTTCTTCGGTGATCTTTTGAATCACTCGGCTAAACGCGATTTGCATTCGGCGTGGCATGCGGAACCCCAGTTCGTTTTCGACCAAGAAGGCAACGCCGCCTTTTCCCGATTGCGAATTGACGCGGATCACAGGGTCGTATTGTCGACCGATGTCCGCTGGGTCGATCGTTAGATACGGCACTTCAAAGCGTTCCTGTCCCGTTTCTTTCATCGCGTCAAAGCCTTTTTTGATCGCGTCCTGATGCGAACCCGAAAACGCAGTGAATACCAAGTCTCCTGCGTACGGCATCCGTTCGGGGACTCTTAATTCGGTGCAAAACTCCGAGATGCGACGGATTTCTTTGATGTTGGAGAAATCCAAATTGGACTCAACGCCTTGTGTGGTCATGTTCAACGCCATCGTGACGATGTCCAGGTTGCCGGTGCGTTCTCCATTGCCAAACAACGTACCTTCGACTCGCTCGGCTCCCGCCATCAACGCCAGTTCCGACGATGCGATCCCGGTACCGCGGTCGTTGTGCGTGTGAAGCGAAATGATGCATTGATCACGATGTTTGAACAAGCGACAGAAAAGTTCTATTTGATCGGCGTGGACATTCGGCGTAGACAACTCAACCGTTGACGGCAGGTTCATGATTGCTTTGTTGTCGACCGTTGGTTGCCAAACATCGCAGACGGCATCGCAGATTTCGGCGGCGAATTCAATTTCGGTACCGGTAAAGCTTTCGGGTGAATACTGATAGCGAATGGTCTGTTGAGGGTTCTCTTTGACAGACTGTTGTGCCAAATCGTGTATCAGTTTGGCACCATCAACGGCGATCTTAGTGACTTCTTTTTTGTCTGCTCTGAAAACGACACGGCGCTGTAGTTCAGAGGTTGAATTGTAAAGATGCACGATCGATTGTTTTGCGCCACGGATCGCTTCGAAGGTCCGTTCGATCAGGTGCTTGCGAGCTTGGGTGAGGACTTGGATGGTGACATCGTCGGGGATTAAATCGTTGTCGATCAACTCGCGAACGAATGCGAAATCCGTTTCGCTGGCTGCGGGAAATCCAACTTCGATTTCTTTGAATCCAATTTTCAATAGCGTCCGGAACATCTCCATTTTCTTGGCTGGTCCCATTGGATTGATCAGCGCTTGATTGCCGTCACGCAAATCGACGCTGCACCAAATAGGGGCTCGGTTGATCGTTTGGTCAGGCCACGTGCGATCACTCAATTGAATCGGTGGAAACGGTTGATACTTGGACATGGTTTGGTTTTGAAAAAAGACCTAGTGCTAGGTTCAGATGAATGAGAACTGTTGTGGGAACATAAAAAAACCCGAGTCGCAGGTGACTCGGGAACATTGTCGTTTCTTTGGCGACTGTCGTGGACAGTCTGGACAAACCCTCATTACCCGCCGAATTGGCGTCGCAGTCGTAGCAGCGAGAGTAGAAGGAGTGTTTGCATGGCACGCATGATAAGCAGGATGTCGATCAGACGTCAACGGTTCACCGAAAATCGTCAATTTGCCGAATCCGCGAGGGTGCTACAACGCCGCTTTTGCCGTTTGAATTGCTTGATCGCCGTTGGTGTCGTTGCCGATTACCGGAGGCTTCGATGACTCAGACGGATCGTTGGCTGTCGAGCTTTTGTCTGTGTCGGGCGAGCCCGAGATGGTGCGGATCAAACCACAGAAT
>CAZZDZ010000170.1:0-9337 GCA_964652675.1 uncultured Pirellulaceae bacterium | reverse complement strand
CGAGCTTTTGTCTGTGTCGGGCGAGCCCGAGATGGTGCGGATCAAACCACAGAATTTGCTGGCGGAAACTTGAGGGGTTAGATCTTGGACGGATTCTCTTGCCGCAGTGCTCATTGATTGGAGTTCACTGGAGGTCGCTCGCAGTGCTTGGCCGATCGCATCGACCATGGAAGCTTTTTCCCGTGGGTCGAATCGCCATCCGTTGACGTTATCAACCACAGTCGCTTCGACCGATTGAGCAAGGATGCTGCCGAGAACGGGTAGCCCAGACGCCATCGCTTCGATGGGAACGAGTCCCCATTCATCACCAAAGGTCGGATAAGCGCAGATGTCGGCAGCTTGGTAGGCCGCAGAAACTTCGTCGGAGTCGCAGTTGCCCAGCAGTTTGATTGTCAGTTGATCAGACTGGGTTTTTTTCACTTCGTCCTGCAGTGGGCCGTTGCCTGCGATCGACAAGGTCACGTTGCAAGAAGGGTTTGCATTCAGATAGGAAACGAGTGATTCGATAAACGGCACGATTCCCTTGCGACTGCTAATGGCGCCGGTGTAAATCAAATGACGATGTTGGTCGTCATTGAACCTCTGAGGGCCTTTGTAAGTTTTGTCTACATCAATGCAGTAGGGGAAGTGAAACAGTTGGTCTTGGGTGAAACCAATTCCTTCCAAGTAACGTTTGCAACTCGGCCCGTTATAGGTCGCGAAATCAACACGATTGCGAACAAAACGTCGAATGGTGCGTCGGCCAATTCCTCGCTCGGATTCGATATGGTCGGCCATGTTGCCAACCATCACCAACGGAACTTTCCTGTGTAGCATCCTGAACAAACCCGAAAACGCTGTCCTCATCCCCATTTCATAACTGAACACAATGTCAGGTTTCAGTTCACGCAGTTTGCGGACGGTGTCGATTGGGATATGGATGTAGTTGGGTTCTTCAAAACCAGACGAGTGGCGCCATCGCGCAGTGTACATCCAGTTCCTTTGAACGCGGACATCCAAATCGCCCCACTGCGGATCCCAATCTCGGTCGGGCTCCATGGTTGTCGAAAGTAGCACGGTTAGTTTCCCAACGTGCTTTCTGATTTCTTCGAAAACCAGGGCGTGATGTCGGCGCAAGTAATTCGTCAACACAACCACATGGGTTTTGTCGATCGATGGCATGCCAGGAAAGGGGGCGGAATTGGAAATCGTTGGGTCTCTTGAGGTGGCTCTTCAGAATCCAAAATACCCCCGTTACAGAACCCCGATAGTGCCCAAATCTTCGATTTGCCACGGAATCTCGAAGTCGGGGAGGGTTTTGAGGGTAACACCGGGCCCAGAATCCGGCGAGCGAGGGTATTTACGTTTTGCGTACGCCTTGCTTGCGGCTTGCGTGACGCTATGATCACTGGAAATAACGTAAAACGGCAATTGGAGGACAATCGATGCCCTTTTTAATGGTGAATTTGGACGATCAGGGCGACTGCAAGCGAGCGGTCAAGCATTTGCGCCGCCGCGTGCAAGAAATGCAATCAGGTGGCTGCAGCCCCGGCCAGGAAGGTGTTTCGGAAGACGGATCAGGAGAAATCGGGCAAAAGGAATGCGAGCAAGAGGAAAATGGTCCCGTAGCCCGAAGGCGTGGCCGTCGTGGGCCCCGTGGCGAAGGCCGACCGGGTCGAAAAGGGATTGGTCGCAAAGGACGTGGGCGCGATCGCGATGACGATGGACCCAAGGAACCGCGCGGGACTTTGAAGCAGAAACTGGAGCGGATTCGACGCAGAGGTGTATGGCGTTTTTTGGTCCAGATCGCGCAATTGAGCGATCAACCAAGATCGCTGGCCGAATTGGACGCGGATCTTGATTTGCCCCGCAACAAAATGCGGTCTACCAAAGCGATCTTCGCAAAGCTGGAGAAGCGGCTAGGTGTCCAGTTCTTGGTTGTCGACGAAGACGGCGGAGAAGACGAGTCAGGCAATCCCCGATACGTTATGCCCAAGCGGATTCGAAAGCAGATTCAAAAGTTTGTTGAGTAAGCCGTGTTTGTACTGCTATCGGACGTCAACGTAGTCCATTCCAGCGGCTTGGGCCGCTTGGATGCCTAACGGCGAATCTTCGTAGACCAAGCATTTGTTTGGTGAGACGCCCAGCAGTTCGGCGGCTTTTAAGAATACGTCGGGTTCCGGTTTGTGTTTGTCGGTGTCTTCGGCGGCGACAATCGCATCGAACTGTTTGGTCAATCCGATCATCTGAAGTTGTAGGATCACGGTGTCGCGTTCGCTACCAGACGCAACCGCCAGCGGTATCTTTCCAACATACTGTCGGACGATTTCGCAGACTTCGTTTTTGGGTTTCAACGCTTTGATGTTGGCGATGAAGGCCTGTTCTTTTTCGGCTGCGACGGATTTGGCGTCCACTTGGACCGATTGTTCTTTGGACAAAACGCTTACGATTTGATCAGTGGGCATGCCTCCCATTGCGTAAAAGCGTTCTTCGGAAAAATCGATGGAGTGTTTTGCCAAGGTGTCGCGCCAGGCAACGAAATGTAGCGGCATCGAATCGGTCAAAGTGCCATCGCAATCAAAAATCAGTCCGTCGTATTTTTCGGTCAGGTCCACGTCAGGCTCGTCGTCAGAGTAAATTGGTCTTTAAGAAAGTAGTCGTCCGCCATGAGCTTTTGCAATCGGGTGTCAGATGAGCCAATTCAGACCAGTCCCCTTCCCTGCCCTCAAGGCCATCTTGGTAGGGATCGTTTTTGTAGTGTCCATTGGCATTGCGCCGATTCGAGAAACTCTCTCGAAGGAACTGGATCTAAGCGTTGCCAAAGATTCGCTCCGCAAGGCGACCGAGTTTATGCGCACTCATGTTGCCGATCATGGAGGGTACGCGTGGGTAAGTAGCGCAGACGGAAAGCACAGCCACGGCGAAGGTGTCGCGGGACCACATCGTGTTTGGGTGCAACCACCTGGCACGCCAGCGGTAGGGATCGCATTTTTGCGTGCTCATGAAGTGACCAAGGATCAGGTACATCTCGATGCGGCTTTGGAAGTCGCCGACGCATTGATTTTGGGTCAGTTGCGCAGTGGCGGATGGGGTTACAGCATCGAATTTGCAGCCGAGCAGCGCAAGAAGATTCCCTATCGCGTCGGCCCCAAAGGTGGTCGCGAGCATATTCCAGTCGATCAATGGCCTGGTGGTTGGGATATCTGGCGAAAGCGACAGTTCAAAACCAACAAGACTTTGATCGACGACGATACGACGCCTGCGGCGATTCGTTTCTTGGCACGCTTGGACCAGCGTTTGGATTTCAAGAACGCAGCGGTTCATGACGCGGTGGTCTATGCGATCAACTCGGTGATGTCCGCGCAATATCCCAACGGCGCATGGGGGCATAACTACGATCGTTTCAATTTGAAACCGCCAAGCAAAACACGTTATCCGGTGATGAAGGCTGCGTATCCCGAAACATGGACGCGAGTTTCTGGCAACGATTTTGCTGGTTGTTACATGATCAACGACCGAATCACGATGAACATGATCGAGACAATGCTGTTGATTGCCAAGATCTACAATGACGATCGTTACTGGTACAGCGCCAAACGCGGTGGCGATTTTTTGATCCAAGCACAAATGCCTGATCCGCAACCCGCTTGGGCGCAGCAGTACAACCGGCAAATGGAACCCGTTTGGGATCGCAAATTCGAACCACCCGCGATCACAGGTGGCGAATCACAAGACGTGATGCGAACGCTGATGCGATTGTATCGTGAAACCAAAGACAAACGTTACTTGGCGCCGATCCCCAAGGCTCTCGCCTACATGAAAACCTGCTTACGGCCCGATGGAAAACTGGCACGTTACTACGAATTGAAAACGAATCGGCCGATCTATTTTGGCAAGGATTATAGGATGACGTATGACGACAGCGAGATGCCTGATCACTACGGATTTATCCGCAAATCGCAGTTGGACGAAATCGAAAAGCAGTACAACGCTTTGGTGAAAAACCCAGACGCAGCCAAGCCAAAACTCGATCTTCAGCGAACGGTTCGTCGCGCCGCCAAGATAGTCAGCCAACAAGTTGACGGCGCTTGGTTGGAGCCTGGTTTCGTAAGAAACTTGGAAGGAAAGAAGGTGGTTCCACCCGAAGGTGTCGTTTCGTCACAGACCTTTATCGACAACGTCAACGCGATCTGCGATATGATCGACCAGCAAAAGTAGCCATCCTTGAGAGATCGATGGCTATTTTGCCCGCGCGACGCTTAGGATTCGCTTGTGGCCTGCCAGGTCTTTGATGAATCGCAGGTCTTCTAGTTCGGATATTTGCTCGACCAGTTCGGCGCAGGCGTCGGCGATCATTGGGCTTAGTTCGATGATTAAACGGCCGCCGGGTACGATTCGGTTGTATGATTCGCCCAGTAAACGCTTGATGATTTCGGTGCCATCCGGGCCAGCGACAAGTGCTTCGCGCGGCTCGTAGTCGCGAACACTTGGAACTAGGTTCTCGTACTCTTCGTCGCTGACATACGGAGGGTTCGAGCAGATGATGTCGAACTTTTCTGGTGTTTTGATCTCTGCTAGCAGGTCGCTCTGGAGGAAGTTGATTCGCGGGGCGACTTCGTGTTTTTCAGCATTCCAAAGAGCAATTTTTAGGGCATCGGCACTTTGATCGACCGCAGTGAATTGTGCGTTGGGCAAGTGTTCTGCAATGGAAACCGCGATCACGCCGCTGCCAGTTCCGATGTCAGCAATTTGCAATGGGCGATCGCCAGGCTTCATTTGCTTGGCACAATCGAGTGCTTCGATTACCAAGTGTTCCGTTTCGGGGCGCGGGATCAGGACGTTGTGGTCGACGCGAAATTTCAGTGAATAGAATTCGCGATAACCAACCAACTGTGCGACCGGCATTCCTTCGCCTCGGCGGCGGACCAATTCGCGAAACGCCACTCGTTGTTCTTCGTCGGGCACTTCAGCGAACGCCGTGTAGAGTTCGATGCGGCTACAATCGCGCGCGTGTGCCAACAGGACTTCGGCGTCCAAACGTGCTGATTCGCCACCGCGTTTCTTGAAAAAATCGGTGGTCCATTCCAGCAGTCGCAGGACTGTCCAGGCTTCTTCCTGTGTTTCGGACATGTTCGTAGAACGGACCGTATCGCTGTTGGGGATTTCGGTGTGGAGCAGAAACGGGCACGCACCCGTTTTACGGGTTAGTCGACCATGTCGCCGCGAAGCTGATCACGGTCGTATTCGATCAGTGCTTCGGTAACGGGCGATACATCACCACCAATGATCTGATCCAATTTGTAAAGAGTCAGATTGATGCGGTGATCGGTCAGGCGGTTTTGCGGAAAATTATAGGTGCGAATTCGCTGGCTGCGGTCGCCCGATCCGATCAGCCCTTTTCGCGCTTCGGCTTGTTTGGCCGTCTCTTCTTCGCGTTTCTTTTCGTAGATCCGCGCTTTCAAAACACGCAGAGCCTTGGCCAAGTTCTTGTGTTGGCTTTTTTCGTCTTGGCATTGAACGACGATGCCGGTTTCGTGGTGGGTCAGCCGACACGCCGAATCGGTTTTGTTGACGTGCTGGCCGCCGGGGCCGGATGCACCGTAGAAATCTTTCCGGTAGTCGTCCGGTTTCAGGTCGATTTCGATGTCTTCTGGTTCGGGCATCACCGCAACGGTCGCGGCCGACGTGTGCACTCGGCCTTGGGTTTCTGTTTCGGGGACTCGTTGAACTCGGTGGCCGCCCGATTCGTACGCCAAGTCGCGATAGACGTTCTCGCCTTCCAGCGTCAGCGTGATTTCTTTGAAGCCACCCATCTCGGTGGCATTCATGTCCATGATCTCGGTTTTCCACTTTTTTGATTCCGCGTAGCGACGATACATCTCGAACAAATCGCGGGCGAACAAAGCGGCTTCGTCACCGCCGGCACCTGCGCGGATTTCCATCACGCATCTGGTTCGGTGGCTGTCTTCGCCGCCGACGGTCATCGACAAAAGTTCTTCCCAGAGCTGTTCGCGTTGTTCACGCAAGTCGGCCATTTCGGCTTCGGCCATCTCGCGCTCTTCGGAATCCTCGGCAGCTTCGGCCATTTCTTGACAGCCGTGGATCTCGTCGGTCAGCCGTTTGAAAGTGCGATACTTTCCGGCGACTTTGGCCAGCCCACCGTGTTCGCGCGCAGTCGCGCTCATCCGTGCTCCGTCGGCCAAGACTTCGGGGTCGGACATGTCGCGTTCAAGCTGCTCGAATCGTTCCAGCTTTTGTTCCAGCGTATCGCGGATGCTACTCATGATGGCTGCAGTTTAACGGTCAAGGATTGATGGGCACAGACGGAGGTCAAAGAGGTACAACAAAGACAATGAAAAAGCCGCATGGTGTCCAGTAATCTTGGACCATGCGGCTGATTCGTTGTTTCGCTTTTGGAGTCGCTACTTCTTTTTCGCCTTCTTAGGCTTCTGTAGGCTTCCGTAATTGCCAGCACCAAACTTCTTGGTGAACTTGTCGATACGTCCGGCAGTGTCAACAAACTTCAATTTGCCCGTGTAAAACGGATGGCAATCGTTGCAAATGTCGATCCTCAACTCGGGGCGTACGCTGCGAGTTTTAAAGGAGTTACCACAACCACATGTCACGGTCGTTTCTTGGTAATCAGGGTGGATTCCCTCTTTCATCGTTCTTCTCATTTATCTTGGGGTGATAGCGGCTGGCTAAAGTACAGCCTCCCGGGCCACGAATACTATGCTAAATCGGGGGTTTTAGACAAGGCCCACGAGCGGATTTACGTGAAAAGCGTTAATAAAGCGATCCTGGTGTCGTTACAATGGGAAGACCGGACAATGGGAAGACCGGGCTATCGGCTGACTGCGGACAACATTTCGCACCCATTTCACTTGAAGGACGAATTCACTGGATATTTCAGCCAAATCGCGATCCACGATTCTCGCGCGTCGACGCGAATTGTGGGCGTTGACGCCCGAGCAGCGAATGGAGCGTTTCGCCAAGCTTCAGTCGCGAGCGATGCAAGCACTCCGGTCGAATCCTCAAGCGTACGAACATTACATGCGCCGCAACCACAGAAAACGTTGCATCGATCGCGTCCGTGAACTTGAAATCGAGATGAAACGCCCACGTGATGAGTGAAACAGATCCGCTGATCGTTGTTGATCGTCTGTTAGTGCGCGGTGTCCGGCTGGTTGTTATCGGTGGGCACGCCGTGAATTTCTATGGATATATTCGAGCAACCGAAGATGTCGACATCGTGTTCGAACGCACCAACGAAACGGAACAAATACTTTTTGAAGAACTGAGCAAAATAGGCGCGTATTGGATTACGAACGACATTGATCCCAAAACGGGAATCGAGTCGCCAAGTTCTGTGACACTTGAGTACATCCGGCGTATGAACATGATGATGCTGGGAACGAATCAAGGTTGGGTTGATCTTTTCGATTTCATTCCGGGATTGCCAGACGAACCCGTGAGTGATTTGCTGGATCTTGCGATTGAATCCAACGGACGTCCCTACGCAAGTTTGCAATGGCTAAGACGCATGAAGCAAGCGGCGGGTCGACCTCAGGACCTAGTCGACCTTGAGAATTTGCCCCTTGGCGAATCAAATCCAGGCGATGATGGATAGTTGATGCCGTCCATCGCGCCAAATACTGCGGCACAATCTATTTCACGATTCGCCAGCACCTATGAATACGTTTGTTGCGGAAATCTTCTGGGACGGTTTGTTTGCTGATTTCGTGGACTTCGGTGGCGTGGATGGTTTTATGGTCCATCTTGAAACGCCGAAAGTTATTGCTGAAGTAGATCACGCCGCCTTTGCGAACCAATGGCATCAGGTCGTTGATCAACGGCACCGCGTCGTCTTGGACGTTCCAGTCTGTCTCGGTGCGTTTGCTGTTGGAATAGGTCGGTGGATCCAGCACAACTAGGTCATACATCTCGCCAGGTTCGTGGTTGCGAATGAATTCGCCGACGTCCGCTGCATGATACTTGTGCTCGTCGCCGGTGAACCCGTTTCTCGCCATGTTGCGCTGAGCCCAGGCGATGTAGTTTTTGGAAAGGTCCACCGTGGTTGTACGTCTTGCTCCGCCGTCCGCTGCGTAAACGGTGAATGATCCGGTGTAAGCAAACAGATTCAAAAACGATTTGCCTTTGGCGATGTCTTGCACCATTTGACGCGTGACTCGATGGTCCAAGAACAATCCGGTGTCGACGTAATCGGATAGGTTGATCAGGAATTTCAAGCCAGCTTCTTTGACCACGACTTCTTGTTTGCTGGTGTCGACTTTCTGGTGTTGCTTTTTGCCTCGCTGCCGCTCGCGTGTTTTCATGAACACATTTTCTGGCGGGATCTCCAGCGTTTCGCCAGCCGTTTTGGCCATCAGTTCCAGCCAACTGGCGTGTTGGGCGCGGTCGCGATCGTGGGGGCGTTCGTATTCGGTGATGTGCAAATAGTCTTCGTAGCGATCAACGACCAGCGGGATCTCGGGGACGTCGCGTTCGTAAAGTCGGAAGCACGTGATTTCGCGTTTCGTTGGCCAACGACGCAAGTGGCGGGCCCGTTTTGTCAGTCGTGCCCGGAACAATCCCGCCTGCTCGATCGCTTTGGGAGTGATCGCACCAAAGGCAGCGTCGCCGACAGCGTGGACGTAAGGCCGGCCAGTTGGCTTTGGGGCGGATTGGGTATCTCTTTCAGTATCGACTCTCTTGGATGCGCCGGTTTTCCAAGGATCTGTTTTCGGCGTCGTTTCAGTGATGTCGGTTGCTGATTGACTGGTTTCATCATCGCTGTTTCCAGCGTCGTTACTTTTGTCCGCGACCGGTTTGGGGCCATGGTATTGAAAGTAGGTGCATTCGATTCGGCCGTTGTACAACTTGCGTCGACGATCGGCTGTGCGTCCCATCGTTTTCTCGAAGCCTGGGAAAGCCGTTAGGAAGTAGTGCGACCAGGTTGGTAAGTGTCGCAATACTTCCGGGAACGAACGATAAAGTTCAAACAGTTCCCAGTCGTTTTCGCCCAGTCGTTTGCCGTACGGTGGGTTGGTGATCAAACATCCAAAACGTTTTTTGCTGGTGACGTTTTCCATTGCGCCGCTTTGGAAATGGATGTCGTTGGCGACGCCCGCGCGAATCGCATTGTCCCTCGCCGCACGCAGCACTTTTCCGTTGATGTCGCTACCGATGATGCGTTCTTCCATCTGCGGCAACTCGGCCGCTTCGGCCGTGTCACGGGCGGCCTGCCAAATGTCGCGAGAAAAATTTGGCCACGCTTCGGCGGCAAAATCGCGGATCAAACCTGGTGCCATGTTGCGACCAATTCGTGCCGCTTCGATCGGAATCGTGCCACTTCCGC
>CAZZDZ010000169.1:0-12260 GCA_964652675.1 uncultured Pirellulaceae bacterium | reverse complement strand
TTGAAGTGCAAACGGCATACGCTGACGTAGCGATCGTTTCCGCCGATTTGAATTTGTTGGCCGTCTTTGACAGCGCGGCCGGCGGCGTCAATTCGTAGCACCATGGTGGCTTTGCGACCACAGTGACAAATGGTTTTGATCTCGTGCATGCTATCCGCCCAAGCCAATAACTGCGAACTTCCCTCGAACAAATTGCCTTGAAAATCAGTGCGTAATCCGTAAGCCAACACTGGGACATCCAACTGATCGCAAACATCGCTCAACTGTCGCACTTGGCGTTTTGTTAGAAACTGAGCTTCGTCTACCAACACACAGTGGATGGGTGTTGTTTCGTGGTGTCTGCTGACAACACCCAGCAGATTGTCGGATGGATTGAAAGTCTCCGCGTCGGCTTCCAGGCCAACTCGCGATGTGACCTTACCCTTTTTGTCGCGCGTGTCGATCTCTGGAAGCAAAATCAGCGTACGCATTCCGCGTTCGCGATAGTTGTAACTGGACTGCAACAAAATCGTTGACTTGCCAGCGTTCATTGCCGAGTAATAGAAATAAAGCTTCGATGCCATGATCGAGCACCTGATCCGATTTTTTTGTTTGTCAGTCGCTAGGAGATGTGTTCTTTTTGTTTCTCTGTCAGTTCGGCGATTCCTTTTTTCGCAAGCTTCAGCATTCTGCCAAGTTGGTCGTCATCAAACGTGGCTTCTTCGCCAGTGCCTTGGATTTCGACGAACTTGCCGCTGCCCGTCATGATCACGTTCATATCGACATCGGCAGCCGAATCCAAAACGTAGTCCAGGTCCAACTTGACTTCGTCATCCAGCAAGCCGACGCTGATCGCCGCGACGGAGTCTCGCAGAGGGCCATCACCGATTTTGCTGCCGGGACAAACTTGTGAAACCGCATCGGCCAGCGCGATAAAGCCACCGGTGATTGATGCGGTTCGTGTTCCTCCGTCAGCTTGCAACACATCACAGTCCACGACGATGGAGTGTTCCCCAAGTGCCTCCAAGTCAATGATCGCGCGCAGAGAACGTCCAATCAGTCTCTGGATTTCTGTCGTTCGTCCGTCGACTTTACCGCTCCGGTCGCGACGCTTTCGCGGGCTCGTGCTGCCGGGCAACATGTTGTACTCGGCGGTGACCCATCCTTTGCCTTTTCCCTCCAACCATGGCGGCACGCTTTTTTCGAGCGATGCGGTACACAGCACGATTGTCTTTCCGCAGCGGTACAGGACGCTGGATGGATTGGATTCCAAGTAACCGCGTTGGATTTCGACTTCGCGAAGTTGATCGGAGGGACGCATAGTGTGATCTTTGATGATTGTCGTAGAGACCGCGCGCGGTTGGAGAGACAAGGTAGCGCCCGCACGCTTTGCTTCACTTTACCAGGATGATCGCATTGCAGCGACCTGCTACGAAGTGACGTTCTTTGTGATCCAGTCGTGGTTGAGCAACCACACCAGCAAGCCCTTTTGAGCGTGCATGCGATTGCCCGCCTGTTGGATCACGTCACTCTGATCGCTATCGATCACTTCGTTGGTGATTTCTTCGCCACGAACGGCCGGCAAGCAATGCAATACTCGGGTGTGACTGGGTGCAGCGGCCATCAAGTCCGTGTTGACTTGATAGTCGGCAAACGCGGCTTTGCGGATCTCCGCCTCCGCTTCTTGGCCCATGCTGGTCCAAACGTCGGTGTAGATCGCATCGGCGTCTTTCACTGCGGCGTTCGGATCCTGAAGCCGATCGACCTTTGCGTTTGGGTAGCGTTCGAAGACCTTCTCGATCCACTGCGAATCCATTTCGTATTCATCAGGGCAAGCAAGCGTGAATCGCATGTTCAGCATCGCGCAAATCAATGCGAGTGACTGTGCGACATTGTTTCCATCGCCAACGAAAACCAGATGCTTGTTGTCCAATGATCCCAGCGATTCTTGAATGGTCAAAACGTCCGCCATCGCTTGACACGGGTGACACAAATCAGTCAATCCGTTGATCACTGGCATTGCGTCAAATTCAGCCAACTGTTGAACGCTGTCGTGACTCTTCGCGCGACAGACAACGATGTCCACAAACTGACCAAGAACTTGTGTGAAATCGGATGCGGCTTCGCGTTTACCCCAGCCCACGTCCTCGCCCAAAAACAAACTGCTACCGCCAAGCTGGGCCATTCCCGTTTCGAAACTGACACGTGTCCGCAAACTTTGTTTCTCGAACAACAGTCCTAGCACCATTCGCTGCAAAACGGCTGGACGATCTCCTTGTTGCAATCGCGCCTTCAGATGCGAAGCCGTCGCAAGGATCGAATGCAGTTGATCGGGACCAATGTCAAAAAGCGATAGGACATGTTGCATAATTGTTGCCTCACAGGCCAACGGGATAGTGTTTTGATCGTGTCTGTGTGTTCGTAGTTTATTGTTTTGTGATGCGTGCGTTAGCCTTGCACCGGATCTGCCGCTTCGCGTTCGATTTCTTGCATCGTCTGCGCGAATCGTTGTAGCATTTCTGATGCGTCGTTTTCGTCGACCAACAACGGCAACTGCATGCGAATGGCGGTATCGCCAGCGGCTTCGATTTTCAGCCCCTGTGACGCGGCCGCTTGAACGATTTCGTCTGAACGGATATCGGTGACGATTCCGATCGTTGATCCCGAAGCATGAATATCACGTACAAATTCGAATCCGCCAATCGTCTCAGCCAGCTTGACCGCGATCTCTTGGATTTCTTCGTCCGTCGAACTGGGCAGGTCCGCAGATTGCATCTCTGAGAACGTGGCCATTGCAACAGCACGTTGCAACGGCAAGTGATCGCTCTGGCATAGAGTTGACTGAGTCAATCGGTCGCTACCAACGAAAATTCCACCCGGCAAACCTGCAAATATGCCAGCCGATAAAACCACTGCGTCAGCTCGGACTTCCGCGATCGATGAAAAGGTAAACGGTTTTCCTGAACCACCAAAACACAAGCGAGATTCGTCGAAAATCAGGGCAACTTGGTGTTGATCGCAAATTTCACGAGCTGCTTTTAAGTACTCGGCATCCAAAGGCCGGCAGGCATCGTGCAAATCGATCGGGCAAAGCAGCAGACAGGCGGTCCGCTCATCGACCGTGGCTTTCAATGCATCAATATCGTTTGCGGGAACGTGGGCAAAGCCCGCCATCATTGGTCCGTATCCTTCATGCAGATCCGGAATCCCGCTGGCGGTTCGGCAAGCGGCGGTTCGACCATGATCGCTGCCGATCAACGCAACCGTGCGAAAGGCGTCCTTTTTCCAACTGCGTGCGAATCGAATCGAAGTCTCGACCGCGACGTCGGCCGATTCACAAAGGACAGCGGATTCGGCCAAAACAGAACTGGATCCATCGATCAAGTCTCGCAATGCGGTGATAAAAGAATCATCGCTATCCTTGATGGGATCCGCCAGGCTGTTGGCATCGCCCAAATAGGTTTGGGTGACATTGGTGATTGCTTGGATGATCGGCTCGGATCCGAATCCCAAAACGCTGGTGCGTCCGGCGATTGCATCGATGATCTCCAAATCATCCGTGTCAACAAGTCTGCCTGCGCGGCGCAATCCGATTGGTTGCCCATCGTTTGTTTTGTGGATCGAATCGCTCATTTGTCCATCCTGTTACAGAGCACGAAAGGGAAAAGGAAAAGAGTCACGCCTGGCCAACGATAGGTTCGCCATCACGCTGAAAAATTTGGGAAACCTATTTGTGAATCTCGGTACCAACGCCACTGGTCGTGAATACTTCTAACAACAATGAGTGTCGTAAACCGCCGTCGACGATGTGGATTTTCTTGACGCCGCGTCCAAGCGTCTCGATGCACGCTTGAACTTTGGGGATCATTCCCGCGTCGATCGTTCCGTCATCGATCAGCGCACTGGCTTCTGCTGCGGACAGTGAATGAATGATCGTATCGGGGTCTTCTTTGTCACGACGCACTCCATTGACGTCTGACAAAAAGACAAGCTTCTCCGCGCCCAACGCTTGTGCGACCGCCATCGCTGCGGTATCCGCGTTGACATTGTAGTGTTCACCATCGGGGCCTTCGCACATCGATGGGATCACGGGAACTTGGTCGGTGTAAGACAAGCCTTCGATAACGCCGCGGTCGACGCGCGTGACATGTCCGACCGAACCCAAGTCTTCGCCGGACGGTAGCGTTAGTTTTTCGCCGAACAAAATGTTGGTGGTTTGGAATGACAAATTCATCGCACGGCCACCAAGACGTTCGATCTCTTCGGTCAAAAACACGTTCAGCTCACCAGCCAAAACACGTTCGACAATTTGCAACGTTGCCTCATCGGTAACGCGGCGACCTTGAATGAAATTGGGTTCGATTTTCGCTTCGGCCAGGGCCCGATTGATCGCTTTGCCGCCACCGTGAACGATGACCGGTTTCATCCCAATCGTTTCCATGAAAACCACATCCAACAGGATATGCATCAGGGCTTCTTCGTTGTCGACGATGCTGCCACCAAGTTTGATGACGGTCGTGGTGCCACGAAATCGGCGGATCCAGCCCATCGCTTCGATCAGCGTGTTAGCCTTGGCGATTGCTTCTTGCACGCTTAAATCTCCGCGATTATTGACCAAGTCCGCGCTAGTGCTCGCCCTTTCTGGGCGAAAACCGCTTTTGACCGCACTGGACGGGTCGGATTGAGTCAATGAAATGGGTAGTGTTCGGGAAAGGAAAAACCGATCAATTTAGAGGTGGTCAGCAGGAGGGTCAATTGAGAACAATGCCAACAAGGCCCTGCGGCACCGTAAAACACGAGAAGATCCAATGAAGAACATGAAAGTCACCGTTATCGGAGGCGGCCAGATGGGCCGAGCCCTCGTTGGTGGGATGCTGGCCAGCGGAGTTTTGAGCGACAAGAAAGCTCATATCGTCGAACTGAGCGCCGAAAGTCGCGATTGGTGGAAAGCCAACCACAGCGATGTTGCCACCGGCGACGACCTAGTCGCAGGTGTCCAAAACGCCGATGCGGTGATCTTTGCAGTAAAACCCAACGTGTTGCCAAACGTCGCCCAGCGCGACGACGAACTCTGGGCAGGGAAACTGATCATCTCGATCGCCGCCGGCGTCAGCATGGAAAAACTGTGCAAGTGGGCCAAGCACGATCGCGTGATTCGTGTGATGCCCAACACCCCCAGCTTGGTCGGCGAAGGAGCCAGCGCGTTTTGTGCCGGCGACGATGTTTCACCTGACGACAAAACGGCAATCGAATCGATGCTCGGTAGCGTCGGGTTGGCCGTCGAAGTCGCCGAGTCACAGATGGATGCCGTGACCGGACTGAGCGGATCTGGACCCGCGTATGTGTGTTTGATGATCGAAGCGCTCGCCGATGGTGGCGTGCTAACCGGGTTGCCGCGAGCGTTGGCAATGAAGCTTGCTACGCAAACCGTTTTGGGGACAGCCAAGATGATCGCAGAAACCGGTCGCCATCCCGGTGAACTGAAAGACGCCGTGGCCAGTCCAGGTGGAACAACGATTGCTGCATTAAATGTCTTAGAACAAAACGGTGTACGCGGCGCACTGATCGATGCAGTCAAAGCGTCCGCCAATCGCAGTCGTGAGTTGGGCGAAAAGTAGAGCCACGTTAAGTAGAACCTGCGTTCGCTGGAAAACAAACAACCAATTCAAACGAGAGGCCAACGATGGATTCGCCAATCTTTGTCATCGATGACAAACACGTGCCGCTTTATCGCGTCGTCTGGATCAGTGACGTGCCACATTTTTGTGGTGAAGAAGGTTGTATGCACGAAGGCGACTACGAAGTCAGATTGGACGTCGAATCGCTTTGGGTAAACGCAAAATCACGAGATGCGACCCTAGAGGCTTTGAACAACTGGTGCGGCGATCCGTCGGAATAGGGCGCGCGAGTTTCGCTGCTGATCTATAAATCGACCGATTCGTCAGCAATCAAAGTCGGAATCCCGCCGCGAACCAAATAGGCGCGTTTGCCATCGGTTGTGACCAAGGCACTTTGCACGGCGGTCGTGATCTTTTGGTCCACTCGATCTCGCAATTCGCCCGCGGCAATCTGCGTGTTGAATCGATCTACAAGCTGGTCATCGGCGATTGCTAGCGTTGTGCCGTCGATTGGGCATCGCAACATCGCAAGCAATTTGGGGTCAATCATCAAATTTGACTCAGTGAATGGCTGTGGGACGTCCGAACATCCAGAAGAGGGACTTTTGTATTTCTGCTGACGCATCAATTACATAGCCGGTTTTAACGACCGAAACCCAAAACATCCAGTAGATAACCAATACGGATTACTTTTCGCCGATTTGCGGCAGGAACCAGCCATGATTTCAAGGACGTCTTTTCAAATCGTGAGTTTTGTATTGGTAGTCGTTGTGTCGACTTTCGGCAGCCTCACCGCCAACGCACAGGACTCTGCAGAAAAGCGTTCCAATACGGCGGCAAATGACGGCCCAAAGGGTGAGCTGTACACAGACCCCGCTACCGGCATCGTTTATCGCAAAGTCGTTCGTACGGTCGAAAATCCTGTCTACGAAACCAAGTTCGAGGCCAAGCAACAGCAAGTCTTTCGACCTGAGACGGTGACCGAGAACGTGCCTGAAAGCAAAACGGTTTTCGTACCGCAAACCGAATACACGTGGCAGCCAGTTTTGCACAATCGGTGGAACCCATTTGTCAAACCAACGCTTACTTATCGCCACGTCCCGCAGACACAGTGGAAACAACAGAGCGATGTCGTGACTCGTACTCAAACGCGTACGAAATGGATTGCAGAAAATCGCACAGTTAATGTGCCAACGCGAGTCGTCAAGATGAAGCGTGAACAGAAGATCGAGTTTGAACCTGTTGGTCGCGTCGCCCCACCACAAGCCACTCCACCAAGCAGCATCGACGAAGCCATCGCTGCAAGAATGCGTCCGATCAACCCTCGCACCACCAATGTGCAGCCGATCACCGCGCCGATCACCACCGCGTTGGCTCGCGGCACCGTTCAGCCCCCGCCCTTCATTGATCTAACTGCGATCGCTCGCGGGCCCGTCGCGCCACAAGCTTCCGCCTTCGTTGCCCGTCCAACGACTGCCGCAGCCAATGCTGCCAACAACATCGCTCAGAACCGCTCGCAAAGCCGCACGTATAACTTACAAAACAATAATTCCAACGCGATTGCAGCTCGCAACAGCGCGATCGCTCCACCCGGTACCGTTTACGGTCGTGCGTTCGGCAACACGCCCTACGGCGCCGCCCGATCACAGGACGTGTCCAGCTCCAATCGGATTGCTGCTAGCACGGTTGGTCGTCTGACCAGTGATCCACCACGACGCAGCACTAGCCAAGGCGGTTTGCGAACAACCGATTTGCATCCAGGAGGCGGCTACGGTCAAGCATTGCCACCGGCAGTTCAGCCATCGGGCATCGCGAACGGGCCCGGCTGGTCTCTGTGGCGATAGACGAAGCCCCGCCTGCCACTGCCACTTAAGTGAACCTGCACCCTCAGTTACGATTGCGTTTGATCCCATAGCCACTGCAGTGCGTCTTTGATCAGCGGTTCGTGAAAATCAGTTGCCACCGATCCGTGCCCCAGGCCTTCCAGCAAAACGAATCGCTTTGGGCCTGCGTACGCATCCAAAACCACTTGTTGCATCTTAGGCAAAACCAGCTCATCCAACTCACTTTGCATGAACACGGCTGGCAACTGGACGCGGGCAGCGATGATTGGCGCGTTCATTTCGTCGATCAAACTGTCAGCGATCGGATGAACCCAATGCCCCAGCGGATACTTCGCAGCAACGTGTTTGACGACATCCGACAAGGGCGGCGGATTTCGCAAAATCATTCCCAACCTTGGCATCTTGGGAACACCCGCCGCTACATTCAGCGCCGTCACGCATCCAAGACTATTGCCAACGACCCAAACGCGTGTCGTATCGGAGATCCGTTTGCTGCCCAAAACGTGCCGCAAGAAATCCAACGAAGCCGCTTGGATTCGCGCCAGGCTCGCACGTCCACCGCTCTTGCCATATCCGGGCGGATTCCACGTCCAAATTTCCGCGTTTGCGTCGTCAAAACTATCGGTTGGAAACGTCGTCGAACGCTCGGCCCGACCAGCCGTCCCTGGAAATTTGATGACCAAAAGATCAAGCGGTGATTTTCGATCGCCAACGTAGTGGACGAAACTCTCCAGCGGTTCGCCATTCGGTCCCCATTTCAACATCACGCGTTCTTGCGAACCAAAATCGATTGCCCCGCGCGAAGGTCTCAGCACGAGGCGATCGAAAATGCGACGTCGAAACGATTGGATCGGACCAGCAAGCATCAAAAACAAACACCAAAGAGAGAACTTGGTTTTTCAAGGCCGGACGCTCTTTAGTGCATGGCGGCTGATCTGCTAAACCGTTCTACGCAACGCTGCGATTAGTGCACGCGTTGCCCGGGCTGAGCGCCATCATCGACACCTAAAATAAACACGTCTGCACCGCCGGGTCCCGACGCCGTCACCATGCCTTCGCTCAAACCGAACCGCATTTTTCGCGGCTTCAGGTTCGCGACCATCACGACTAATCGACCCACCAGAGCCTCGGGTTCATAAGCGGCTTTGATGCCGGCAAAAACTTGGCGTCGTTCGTCACCACCCAGGCTAAGCGTCAACTTCAGCAACTTGTTTGCCTCGGGCACGTGCTCGGCCGAAACCACACGGGCCACCCGCAAGTCAACTTTGGCGAAATCATCAATCGTGATCTCATCGGCAAGCGGCTCATCCTTTAGCGGTTGATCACTGTCGTTGTATTGCGATCCCGGGTCAGCCACTGCATCGGCGGCCGCGTCGTCTTTGCTCTCTTCGATCATCTTGTCCAAGTCCTCTTTTTGAAGTCGGTCCATCATTCGTTTGAATTTCGCCACTGGAGTACCCACAAGCGGCTGCTTGCTTTGCTCCCACGATGTAATTTTGTCGCCCAGCAACAGCTCGCATTGATCGGCCAGTGTCGGCAAGACCGGCGTCAGGTAAATCGCAAGTTGTCGAAATAGATTCAACGCCACGGTGCAAACATCACGCAGTTCTTCTTGGCGTGCTTCGTCTTTTTTCATTTCCCACGGCTTGGCGTGTTCGACGAACGGGTTGGCCGCGTCAGCCAGCTCCATGATTTTCCGCATCGCGCGTCCGAAATCACATGCTTCGTACGCCGCCGCGATCTCGTCGCCAGCTGCTACAGCAGCGTCGAACAAACCACCGTCATCGGGATACTCCGGTGAAAGTCCCGTGCCGTGGCCGAACTTACCAACACGACTGGCCAAGTTGACGACCTTGCCAACCAGATCGCTGTTTACCTTTTCAGTAAATTCTTCCAGGCTCAAATCCAAGTCTTCCACTCGCGGCGTCAACTTAGTCGCATAGTAGTATCGAAGGTATTCAGGCTTGGAATGCTTCAAATACGTCTCCGCCGAAATCAGTGTGCCTTTCGACTTTGCCATCTTTTTGTTGTTCACATTCAAGAATCCATGAATGTGAACCTTGGTCGGCAAACTGTAGCCCGCCGTCTTCAACATGCCCGGCCAAAACAGCGTATGAAAGTAAGTGATGTCTTTGCCGATGAAATGATGAATTTCGCAATCTTCGCTTTTCCACCAATCCGCCAACTGTTCGCCGTTGTCGTTACACCACTGCTGAGTGCTGGCGATGTATCCGATCGGAGCATCAAACCAAACGTACCAATAGTTGCCCGGCGAATCGGGAATCTCAAATCCAAAATACGGCGCCGGTCGGCTGATGTCCCAGTCGCGTAACTTGTCGGCAAGAAAATGGCCTTTCAAGTAGTTAGCCGTTTCACTTTGCAACGCGTTGCTGGTGTCGATCCAATCTGTCAAGAACTCGTGCAGTTTCTCAAGTTCAACAAATAAGTGCGTCGCTTCGCGCAGCTCCGGTGTCGCTCCGCTCAGTGTGCTTTTGGGATCGATCAAATCCGCGGGCGTGTAAGTGTGTCCGCATTCGCAATTGTCACCCGGTTGATCCGTTTTTCCGCACTTGGGGCAGGTTCCTCTGACGAACCGATCGGCCAAGAACGTTTGCGCCTCGGGATCAAACAATTGTTTGATCGGTCGTTCGGTAATCAAGTCTGCGTCGCGCAGCGATTTCCAAAACGTGGCACAGATCTCGCGATTTTCGTCGCTATTGGTGCTGCCATAGTTATCAAACTCGATTCCGAAACCTGCGAAGTCGCGTTGGTGAGCTTCGCTCATGTCCGCGATCACCTCTTCTTCGCTACGGCCTTCTTTGCGAGCGCGAATCATGATCGCGGTGCCATGCGTATCGTCGGCACAAACGTAGACACAACGATTGCCCACGAGTTTTTGAAAGCGGACCCAAATATCCGTTTGGATATACTCGACCAAGTGGCCGATGTGGATCGGACCGTTGGCGTAGGGCAGTGCGCTGGTGACCAGAATTCGACGTGTCACGGGATCTCTACTTAGTTGGGAGTTTGGTGATGGCGGGATTGTAGCTATCGGCGGCGATGTCGACGACTGCATACATCAGTAATGAGTCGTTTTGGCGATAGCCCCCAAAACCGCTCAGTCGATCTGTATTTGACCTAAAACCGCCGAACTGTGAAACGAACTGCGACGTGAAACTAGAAACCTTCCTCATTTTGTCGCCAAATTGAAAAAAACGCTCAAGTTCGCGTCGAGCACGTTCGTTTGACCTTGCTGCGAGGTATCGGAATTAAGCACCATCCGGCCCCCAAAGCTAGGTCAGCTAAACCGAGTCAATTGTTGCCGCAGGATGCAGAAAACAAGACTCGAAATAGCAACTCGTCCAAGGAGGGACGACCGTGAAGAATGGAATGTTCGGGAAAAACGTATTCAAACGACTCGAATTGCGTCGAGTTGCCGGCGGTGTGACCGCCTTTTTCCTCGCTTGGTTCGCCTTGATGCTGGGCGATGTGAGCGCATCAGACGCCATCTTGATCGACTTTTCGTCAGCCCATTGTGGTGCCTGTCGCACGATGGATCCGGTTATCAGTGAACTGGAACGCCAAGGAGTTCCCGTTCGCCACGTCGACGTTGACGCCGAACGAACAATGGCCGTTCGCTACGGCATCCGCCAAACCCCAACCTTTGTTGTCGTCTCCAGCGGCAAAGAAGTCACCCGACTAGTCGGCGCGCAGAGTTTTGAAAAACTACGTCGCGCTTTGGACATCAACCCCGCTGGTCCATTGATCCCCACCGGCGCGGACATGCGAAACCGGAGAACACCAACCGCCAGTTTATCTCCAGGCAGACTTCAAGGCGTCGGCAACCAGAACGTTTCACTCGCCGCCGCGCCGCGAAACAACAGACTGCAAACCAGCGAAGCCATGCCAAGTGTTTCACTTGCCACTGCGGTCGAACGAGCCCAAGCAGCAACGGTTCGCTTGAAAGTCCACGATGGAAACGGACACGGCTACGGCGCGGGCACCGGAACGATTATCGATACGCATGGCGACGAAGCGCTCGTGCTGACTTGTGGGCACTTGTTTCGTGAAAACAAAGGCCAGGGAAAAGTCGAAGTCGATTTGTTCGTTCGCGGACAAGTCAAAACCGTCTTAGGAAAAGTGATCGACTATGACGCCGATAATCGCGACATTGCATTGGTCGCGATTCGACCAGGCTTTCCGATGCAACCTGTTCCACTATTAAGCAAAGGGATGCCGCTGCAAACCGGTCGACCTGTTTTTAGTTTCGGATGCGACCGAGGCGACGATCCATCGCGACGCGATACACGAATCACCGGCGTCGACAAATACAACACGCACTTGGGAGCGTCGAATATCGAAATAGCTGGCGCGCCGATCGACGGACGCAGCGGCGGTGGATTGTTCGACGACCAAGGCCGATTGATCGGAGTCTGTAACGCAGCGGACTACAAAGGTGACGTGGGCATCTACACCGGTCCAGGCAGCATTCAATGGCAACTTGATCGCGTGAATTTGTCCAACTTGTATCAGCCAGCGCAATCGCAATTCGTCGGTAACACGCAACCAAGCAGCCAGCCAAACCCGGCTGAAAGAATCGCAAGCTTGCCAGGCCGATCAAACCGGGGTTCCGTCGTACAAGCGGCCAACATCGAGCCGATTCGACCAACGACCGCAGCTCACTCTCAAAGCCGACACGAAGTGATTGTGATCGTAAGGGATCCCAACAATCCCAACGGGCAATCCAAAGTGATGACAGTGCATCAACCAACAGCAGACTTGATGCAAATGATCGAGCAACAATCGCGTTAAGCTCGTA